>DHNJ01000246.1 GCA_002409445.1 Armatimonadetes bacterium UBA5419
GGCGACGCCGGCGCCGGGCACCACCGCGACGACGCCGGCGACGACGCCCTAGCGGCCGCCGATCCGCGCGCGCACCAGGTCGACCCAGCGGCGCAGCCGCGGCCGGTCGCCGTGGATGCGGTAGACGTCGCGGAAGACGATCTCCAGCGGCCGATGGCCCATCGCCGCGAGCGTGCCGTCGAGGTCGGCCTCGAGCGCGGCCCAGTCGGCCTGCGGGCCGCTGATCGGCGCGGGGCGGGGCTTGCGCGAGAGGACCACGCGGCCGGCTGTTTGCGCGGCGATGTCGGCCTGGTCGCACCAGGGCGAGATGCTGACCTTGCGCACGTGCGGCATGGTCGCCTCGATGGGCGCCCAGCGGTCGTGGACCGGCTCGCAACAGCCGTAGTAGACCAGCCCGAACGGCGCCGCGACGGCGGCCATCGCGGGCAGGAACAGCTCCTCGAACAGCGCCGGCGAGACCATCGCCGTCTCCTGCGACTCCATGTGGACCCATAGCTGGTCGAGCGTGACCGGGCCGGCGGCCGCGGGTAGAGCGGTGGTGTAGCCGGGGCTGCCGGAGCCGACGAAGCAGAAGTGGTCGTTGCGGCCGAGCAGGTCCTCGGCCTCGAGCCAGCGGTAGTGCGCCAGGCGGTCGTCGCGCAGGTACGCGAGCAGCCAGCGCAGCGCGTCCGGCTCGTCGTAGCACCAGAGCAGCAGATTCTCGTTGCCTAGCAGGCGGAAGACGTCGCCGGTGAGGCCCGCGTGCAGGTTCTCGGTGCCCCAGAGGACGACCGGCAGCAGGTCGCCAAACAGGTCGTCGAGCCGCTGCGCCCAGGCCTCGCTGGCCGGCCGGTCGACGGTCCATTCGCGCGGCCGCAGGCGGTCGAGGTCGGCGGGGCTGGCGACGGGGTGGTCGTACCCGTAGCCGTGCTGGTAGCCGCTGCCGTCGGCGGCGTGGTGGGCGGCGATGGGCAGGCCGTAGTCGCTGCCGCCGATGTGCCAGCCGACGCGCCAGAGCGGCTCGAGCACGGTGTCGTCGCCGACCTCGTCGACCTGGCGCAGCGTCCAGCGCAGCCGCCACTCGACCCCGCGCAGGGCCGGGTCCTCGCATTCGAGCGTGACGTCGGCGAGGTAGTCCTCGAGGGTCCAGGTCTCGAAGAGGACCATCGGCCGTGTCGGCCGCAGGTCGCCCAGCGCGGTCCAGGCCGCGCGCCGCTCGTCCATCACCGGGCTCGCCGCCCGCTCGGCCCAGGCGCCCGCGAGCGCCCGCAGCACGTCTCGATCGTTGGCCATCGCTCACCGCCTCGTGGCCCGCGCGTTCGCCGGCGGCGGGCCGAAACCTGCCGACCGCGCGGTGCGCGTGCGCGCGGCAGGAGGGCGGCGGTGGGGGGCGAACAGGGCGCGCAGGAGTTTCTCATGGTTTCGTGTGCTTCGCTGCTGTTGACGGCGCTGTGTCTCGCCGCCGACCCGGCACCGACCCAGCTGTTCGATTTCGAGGGCGCCTTCGACGTCACGGCGATCCGGCCCAGCGGCGTCGAGCCGAGCTTGGTGCAGGAAGACGGCAGCCAGGCGTTGGCGCTGACCGTGCGCGCCGACCGCGACTGGCCCGGCATCGCCCTGCGGCCCGCGGGCGAAGACTCGTGGGACCTCTCGGCCCACGAGCGGCTCGAGATCGACGTGCGCAACGCCGGCGACGCGAAGGCGACGCTCAACTGCCGCGTCGACAACCCCGGCGCCGACGGCACCAGCAACTGCAACAACGGCTACCTCGCGCTGGAGGCTGGGCAGAGCGGGACGCTGGTCGTGACCTTCAACCGGCGCGACACGGGCATGCCCGGCATCGAGCTGTTCGGCATGCGCGGCTACCCGTTCAACACGGGCGAACGCGGGACGATCGACACGGCGGCGGTGACCGCGCTGACCATCTTCGTCGGCCGGCCGCAGGCCGACACGCACTGGGTGATCGACAACATCCGCGCCGTGGGCGCCGCCGCGCCGCGCCCCGCGCTGGCCGATGGCGCGACGTTCATGCCCTTCGTCGACACCTTCGGTCAGTACATCCACCGCGACTGGCCCGGCAAGGTCCACAGCCTCGACGACCTGCGTTCGCGCGTGGCGACCGAGGCGGCCGACCTGACGGCCAACCCCGGCCCGACCGGCTGGAACCGGTGGGGCGGCTGGGAGGCGGGCCCGCAGCTCGAGGCCACCGGATGGTTCCGCGTGACCAAGCAGGACGGCCAGTGGTGGCTGGTCGACCCGGCCGGGCGGCTGTTCTGGTCGCACGGGGTGGACTGCGTCGGCGCGGTGCAGTCGACGCCGATCGCCGAGCGCGAGGCCTGGTGGCAGGACTTCCCCGGTGATCAGCCGGGTCTCGACGGCTACTTCGAGAACCAGAGCGCGCTGCACGGCCACTACGCGGGCCAGCAGTTCCGCGGCTACGCCATCTCGGCGGCCAACCTGCACCGCAAGTACGGCGCCGACTGGCGCGAGCGGTGGTTCGACCTGGCCCACACGCGGCTGCGCTCGTGGGGCCACAACACGATCGCCAACTGGTCGCGGCGCGAGGTGCAGGCGGGTCAGCGCACGCCGTACGTGGCGACCGCGGGCACCGGCGGCAAGATCCTCGCGGGCAGCACCGGCTACTGGGGCCAGTTCCGCGACGTCTTCGACCCGAGCTTCGAGGCGGACACGCGGCGCAACCTCGAGAACCATCGCGGCGGCGCGGCGGGCGACCCGTGGTGCTTGGGCTTCTTCGTCGATAACGAGATCGCCTGGGGCAGCGACGTGAGCCTGGCCGCGGCCGCGCTGCAGTCGCCGGCGGACCAGGCGGCCAAGCTCGTCTTCGTCGACGACCTGCGCGCCAAGTACACGACGATCGACGCGCTGAACGCGGTCTGGGGCAGCGACTACGCCAGTTGGGACGCGCTGATCGCCAGCACCGACGCGCCGGACCTGGAGGCCGCGCGCGAGGACCTGACGACCTTCTACACGAAGTTCGCCGAGCGCTACTTCTCCGTCGTCCGCGACGCGGTGAAGGCGGTCGCGCCGCACCAGCTGTACCTCGGCGTGCGCTTCGCCTGGGTCAACGACCTGGCGGCGGCCGCGGCGGCCAAGTACTGCGATGTGGTCAGCTACAACCTGTACACGCGCGACGTCGCGCAGTTCAAGACCAACGCGGGCGACGTGCCGCTGATCATCGGCGAGTTCCACTTCGGCGCGCTGGACCGCGGCATGTTCCACACCGGCCTGGTCTCGACCGGCAGCCAGGACGACCGCGCCAACCACTACCGCAGCTACGTGCTCGGTGCGGTGCGGCACCCGCAGTTCGTCGGCACGCACTGGTTCCAGTTCCAGGACCAGGCGCTGACCGGCCGCGCGCTGGACGAGGAGAACTACCAGATTGGCTTCCTGGACGGCTGCGACACGCCGTACCCGGAGATCGTCGCCGCGGCGCGCGAGATCGGCGCGAACCTGTACCAGACGCGGCTCGACGCGGCGCTGGGCGACACGCCGGGCGAGACGCCGTGAGCCAAGGTTGGTGGTGGGCGCTGGCGGCCGCGTGCGCGCTGCCAGCGCCGGCCCAGCCGATCCCGGACCGCACCGTCCTGGCCTGGTCGGCGCCGTACCGGGGCTGGTGGTACTACCCCGAGCTGGTCATCCCCGCCGAGCCGAAGATCCCCGGCTACGAGGCCTTCACCGGCACCGACTGCCCGACGGTCTACCAGATCCCCGGCGATGACCGCTGGTACCTGAGCTTCATCGGCTTCGATGGCCAGGGCTACAACACGTTCGTTGCCGAGAGCACCGACCTGCTGACCTGGACCGACCCGCGCTTGGCCGCTGGTTTCGGCGAGCCGGGCGCCTTCGACCACGGCGGGCGGGTGCTCGGCGCCTACCTACTGGAGAGCTACGACGTGCGCGCGCCGCGGCTGCTCAAGCGGCGCGAGGGCCGGTTCTGGTCGCTCTACGGCGCCTATCCGCGGCAGGGCGGCTACGAGCTGCGGCCCGGGTACGAGGGCCTGGCCGAGAGCGACGACGGGCTGACCTGGCGGCGCGCGCAGGACGAGCCGATCCTCTCGGTCCACCAACGCGATGTCGGTGCCTGGGAGCAGGACTGCATCTACCAGCCCTGGCTGGTCGAGGCCGACGGCCGGTTCTGGGACTTCTACAACGCGGCCCAAGGCGGGGTCGAGCAGACCGGCCTGGCGACCTCGCGCGACCTGCGCGTCTGGAAGCGCGACCCCAACAACCCGGTGGTGCGGGTCTCGCCCGGCGGCTACGACGAGCAGTTCGCCAGCGACCCGAAGGTCTACTGGGACGGCGACCACTGGACCATGTTCTACTTCGGCGTCGGCCGCGGCGGCGCCCACATAATGCTCGCCTTCTCCCGCGACCTCCGCTCCTGGACCCGCGACCCCACCCCCATCGCCCTCGCCGGCGGCCACCCCGGCGGCCTCGACCGCCAATACGCCCACAAGACGAGCCTGGTCTACAACCCGGCCAACGACACCTTCTACCTCTTCTACTGCGCCACCGGCGACCAAGGCCGCGGCATCGCCCTCCTGACGAGCCGGCGGGTGGGGTAGGTGGGGCGGGCTGCTAGGCCACGACGAGACCGAGCCCACCTTGCTGGGCCGGAAGCAGGATCTGTAGCTACATCCTGTTTCGGCCTCCGCTGCGCTGCGGCCGAGTCTATCGATGCGGACAGGAATGTCCGCGGTCCCAGTTAGGGTGGTCTGCGGGTGCCCAAGGACGTAGCGCCGGCTTTGAGCCGGCGGGTTGTGGGCTTTAGCCTACAACGCTGGGCGCAGCCCAGCTGGGACGTAGCGGGTGGGGCAGCCGTCGCTGATGCGGCTCTAAGGGACCGCCGGCGCCTCGACGGCACTAGCTCAATCTTGTTTCGGCCTGCGGCCGAGTCTCTTGATGCGGACACGAGTGTCCGCGGTCCCGGGCGGGCGCGCTGGTGGCCGCCCCGTGGTTGGCAGTACGCGCGCGAATGTGCTAGGACTGGGTCAGGGGGTGGCGAGTTGGAGGGCTACACGATGAAGAGTCGTTGGATCGCCGGCATCGGCTTGCTGTTGCTGGCTCTGGCCGGTACGGCGCCCGCGCAAGAGATGCCGGGCATGATGGAGATTCTGGAGGGGCTTCGACGTCGGGAGGCGTTGCTGCCGCGGTTGCAGGGAGCCGCGGTGCAGCGGGTGCGGACACCGGGACCGGTGACGTTGCTGCTGGATGAGCCGGAGGAGGAGAACCGCTCACCTCACATCACCAGTAGTGCGACCGAGCGGACCTACGCGAAGACGGAGAGCAAAGTCGCCCTGCGCTTCTGGCTAGGCGAGGGGGTGGTGCGGTACGACGTCTGGCGGCTGCAGCCCAGCTTCATGACCGTCGCCGGAAGACCTCCGGCGGACGTCGACGAGGCTTTGCTGCCCGACACGGTCCAGACCGTTGCCACTGCTCAGAACGTCACGAGCTACACCTCAAGCCTGCGGATGGCCACCGTGATGCCACAGCGGGGAATCCCTTCGGTTTTCACAGGCTTACTGGCCCAGCCGCTGATGATCAACGTTGGGGGCCACGCGCCGAGTGTGATGCTGGAGCACGCGATGCGGGCGCATGGGCTGCTCCCGCCCCGTGCGGAAGGTGAGCCGGAGGTGCGCAGCGAGGTCGTCGAGCCGCCCGTCCTGCTCGGCGAGCGGACCATCGCCGGTGCCGCTTGCGTGGGCGTTGACGCGACCTTCCAGTCCATGACGCCGGGCATGTTGCCGGTGCGCATGCGCTTCTGGGTCGAACCCGCCCACGGCATGTCGCTGCGGGCGGTCGAGTACCAATACCAGGCGGAGCCGGAACACGACGTGAGCGCGCGCCGGGTGGTGTTCTTGGCGCTGAGCGACGTCGAAGTCGCGCCGGGCCTTTGGGTGCCGGATGTCGTTTCGATCACAACCTGGCACCAGCGTGACCCCAACGGCGCCGAGCGGATGGGTGAGTTCGAGAGCTGGGCCTTCACGTCGTTGAGCGTGGCCCCGCTGGCCGCTGACACGTTCGTCCTCAACCTGCCGCCAGGCACGCGAGTCGTCGACCGGTATCACGGTGGCGAATGGGTCGGCGGGCTGTCGCCGGAGCGGATCCGCCAGCTGGAGGACGCGATGCCGGACCTGGATCCGGCGGAGATGGTCGGCGCGGTGAGCAACCGGTGAGGGTGGCGGGCCCCAGGAAGGAGCGCCGGCCCTTGGCCGGAGCGTGTGGCCGCGATCGCCGTCGCCGGAGTCGGCCCGTTCTGTAGCGCCGGCGGACGGCCGGCATTGTTAGCTCAATTTTGTTTCGGCCTTCGCTGCGCTATGGCCGAGTCTATCGATGCGGACA
>DHNJ01000006.1:0-2444 GCA_002409445.1 Armatimonadetes bacterium UBA5419
GCAGCAGTTGATGGCGGGCTGGCGTGCCGCAGAAGCAGGGGCGCGCGGTGAACCCGAGGACGAAGACCCCGCGCACTGGCCCGGCGCAGATGGTCCAGGATCGTGCCCAGCCGCACGCGCAGGCCGCGGCCGGAGGGCTCCAGGCCGGGCAGGCCGGTGCTCGCCGCGGCGATCTCGTCCGCGGCCGAGGCCAGCAGCGTACGCGCCAAGCCGTCCTCGCCGGCCAGCCGCGGCAGGCTGACGTCGAGGCCCGCGAGCAGGTCGGCGGCGGGGTCGGCCTGGTCGATCGAGTCGATCAGCTTCATGCGCACCGGCGCGGGCGCGAGCGCCTCGGCGGTGCCCATGTCCTGGCTGTGGTGACGGCTGCGGGCGCGCGCGCCGAGGCCAGCCGGCGTGGCGCCCCAGGGCAGCAGCCAGGTGCTGACATCGAGTTGGCAGTCGGCGCCCTCCAGCGGGCCGCGGTCGACGTACAAGCGCGAGGCCTGCCACGGCTGGAGGCCGGCGGCGGCGTGCTCGGGGTACTCGGCGGGGTCGGCGGCGGCGCGGAAGGCGCGCCGGACGAGCAGACCGACGGCCTGGTGGTGGCCGTGGCCGTCGCCCGTGTCGCCGGCGAAGCGGCTGATGACCACGTCGGGCCGGTAGCGGCGCAGCGCCAGGACGATGTCGCCCAGCGCCTCGCGCTCGCCCCATTTGGCCAGCGTCTCCTCGGCGCTGTGCGAGAAGCCGAAGTCGTAGCAGGCGCCGAAGGTCTGCTCCGCGCCGTCGACCTCGCGCGCGCCGAGCAGCTCGAGCGTGCGCAGCAACCCGAGCGCCGGCCCGGTCTCGCCGCCGATGCTGTTCTGACCGCCTTCGCCGCGGGTCAGGCTGAGGTAGACCGTGCGCACGCCGCGCTGGCGGGCGAGGTAGGCGAGCAGGACGTTGTCCTCGTCGTCGGGGTGGGCGCCGACGTGCAGGACGGTCGCCGTGGTGCCCAGCTCGCGGAGGATCTGGCTGAGGTCGGCCAGGTCGGCGGCCAGGAGCGGATCAGGGCAGAGCGCGGCCCACAGGAGGCCCAGCGCCAACCCACAACGTCGTCGCCAATGCACGGTCGCCCCTCCTCTACCGCCAGTATGCTACCGCCGGCGCTGCTTCGGCTTGGCGGCCGGCGGCGCGGCCTTCGGCGCCGGGCTGGCCGCGGCCGTCTGCGCGTCCAGGTAGGCGTGGCACTCGTCCGGCAGCGGCGCGGTGAAGCCCTCCTCCGGGTACCAGGCGCAGGGCTCGGTCGACTTGCGCACCGCCTCGGCCCGCAGCCGCGCGCCGAGTAGCGCGAGGAGGAACAGAGCGAGCGACAGCGCCTGCCCGCCGGAGAAGACACCGGGAATGATCCAGGTCGTCTCGACCCGCCAGAAGTCGGTGATGAACCGCAGCAGGCCGTACCCGCCGAGGAACCAGAAACAGGTGAAGCCGGGCACGCGGTCGAACTCGCGGCGCGGCTTGCGGCGCAGCAGGTACAGCAGCCAGAAGCCCAGCAGGAAGTGGGTCAGCGCGCTGTACAACTGCACCGGATGCCGCGGGGGGTTGGTCATGTTGATCCAGGCCTCGGGCGGCAGGCTGTCAAAGACGACGCCCCACGGCCCGCCGGTCGGAATGCCGATCAGCTCGCTGTTGATGAAGTTGGCGATGCGCCCGAAGCCCAGGCCGATGGCGATGATCCAGGCGACATGGTCGGTTGCGTGCCAGAAGCTGATGTGGTGCCGCTGGCAGTACCAATAGTCGACGACCACCACCAGCGCTACCGCGCCGAAAAAGGCCATCCCCCCGTGCCAAATCTGGAACATCTCGAGCCAGCCCTGGCCGGTGAGCAGCTTGCTCGGCTGGTTGAGCAGGAAGTACCCCACGCGCCCGCCGACCATGACCGAGAGCAGCAGCAACAGCGCGGCATCCTCCATCCGCTCGGGGGTGGCGTTGGGGATACGGCGCTGGCGGGCGGCGCGGGTCAGGACGTAGTAGACGACCAGGAACGTGATGATATAGGGCAGGCTGTACCAGCGGATGCCGAACTCCTGCCCACCCAACAACGCCGGCCGCCAAGGCCCGAGCGCATAGGGGTTAGGGTCGATGTGCCAGATCATGGCAGGATCGTAAGCGCGCGTCTGGGCAGCGTCAAGCGGCGGGGCGGCCCGGCTGCCGGCCTGCCCGGGACCGCGGACACTCCTGTCCGCGGCAAACCCGGCGCCTGCCTTCACCGTCGCTACGCCGTCTGCCGTCGCCCAGACCCTCCCCATGTGGCGTGGGCTGATAGCCCGCGACCATAGACTCGGCCGCAGCGGAGCGAAGGCCGAAACAAGGTTGAGCGTCGCCGTTGGCGCCCGTGGCCGATGCCGTCGAGGCGCCGGCGGTCCCTTTGGGGTCGTGGCCGACTGGGGACAACCAGGGCGACAGTGTGCCGTCGCCCTGCCGCCGGA
>DHNJ01000006.1:2589-3803 GCA_002409445.1 Armatimonadetes bacterium UBA5419
GTGCCGTCGCCCTGCCGCCGGAGCGGCGGCGGTACAATCACGCAGTCCCGGGCGCCGGGCCTCGGGCCGACTCGGAGCGCGCCGCGACCCACAATGTAGGCTGGAGAACCTATGGGCACGATGCCGCGTTAGACCTAGGTAGGAGCCTCAAAGCGTCGCACCTCCGGCCGCTAGCCACGCGGTGGCGGCGAGTGGCTACGCCGGCGACTGGGTTTGTGGGAAGGTGACACGGCATGAGCAGCAGCGACAAACGACGCGCGAGCCGGCGGACGTGGATCGTCGTCCTGGCGCTGGCGCCGTTCGCCGCCGGCCTGGGCTTGGGCGCGAACGCGCTGTGGGAGCGCCACAGCAGGCTCTGGCCTTACAGCCGCATCACTGAGACCACGAAAGCGATCGTCCAAGCCCGGGCGCGGTACCTGAGCACGCATGAGTCCACCCAGGCGGAGTTGGCGGAGCTGGCGCGGCAGGCCAAGCAGCCCAAGGACCGTGACTACGCCGTGCTCAACGAGGCCGCACAGGCGTGGGATACGGGCAATACGCCGGAAGCGCGCCGGCTGCTCGAGTGGCTCGTCGCGCACGGGACGTGGGAGGGTCGCCGCGAGGGACGCACGCGCCTGGCGTGGCTAGCGGAGGCCGACGCCGCGCTTGCCGCCCGGCCAGCGGAGGAGCAGCAGGCGGACGCCACGCTGCTGGAGGAAGTCCGCGAGGCGGCCCGCGCGGCACCAGCCAGCAAATCCATCCGGGCTAGGGTGGAATGGCGTGAGCGCATGACGAAGCTGGAGGAGAAGGCCCGCTGGCAGCCGGCCGGCGCCGTCGCCTCCCTCAGCCTGGCCGAGGAGTCAGGTGACATCCTCGCCACGCTCCTAGCGATCGAGAACATGAAGCGAGACTATCCGCTCGCCCCTGCGACGCTCCAGATCCGAGCCCACGAATGGATCGCGAAGGAGTTGTATAAGGGCCAGGCCAATCGAGAGCGCTACGCGCACTAGCCGCGGGCGCGCCGAGAGCTCGGAGCAAGGTTCGTACATGGGCCGGCACGGCCGTCGGCCTGCCCGGGACCGCGGACACTCCTGTCCGCGGCAAACATGGCGCCTGCCTCCATCGTCGCTACGCGGTCTGCCGCCGCCCAGACCCTCCCCATGTGGCGTGGGCTGAGAGCCCGCGGCCCTGGACCCGGCCGTAGCGTAGCGGAGGCCGAAACAAGGTTGAGCGTC
>DHNJ01000006.1:3921-4120 GCA_002409445.1 Armatimonadetes bacterium UBA5419
CGAAACAAGGTTGAGCGTCGCCGCCGGCGCCCGACAGAGCGATGCCGTCGAGGCGCCGGCGGTCCCTTGAGTGGTCCGCCGTCGCAGCTGGCCAAGTAGGCGCTGCTGGCTCTATGCTTGCTGCGGGCAGGGGTGACCGCGGCCCCAGTCTGGCCGACGCTGTGCGTGGGCGGGGTGCGCGGCGATGGGGTATACTAGG
>DHNJ01000007.1 GCA_002409445.1 Armatimonadetes bacterium UBA5419
GTGAGGCTCTGGTAGTCGGCGGTCAGGCCGATCAACGTGTCGACCTGGGCCGCGGTGAAGTTGAGGTCCTGGAGCAGCCCGAGGCCGGCCCAGTCGACCCAGGCCGCCTCGCCCTGGGCGGCTAAGGCGGGGTCGTGCGGGTCGAGTGGCTGCGCGCGGAGGGCGGGCGCGAGTAGCAGCGCCAGCGCGAGCAGCGCGGACCAGGCGGGGCGGTGGCTCACGGCGTGGCTCCGGCGGCCAGCGCGCGGGCCAGGTCGGCCAGGAGGATGGACGACCGCGGGTGGCGCAGCAGGTCCAGCCAGTCCTCCTGGGTCAGCCAAACGCGCGCGGTCTGCGGCGGTGCGGGGACGAGGATCGCGCTGATCTGTGCTTCCAGGCCCGGCTCAGCGGCGGTGTAGCTCTCGGTGCTCATCCGTCGCAGGCCGTCGAAGTATACACCCAGGCGGTTAGCGATGCCCGCGACCCACCCTGGGTCGGTGCCGGGCCACATGGAGTGCGCCAGGTGCTGGGCGCGGGCCAGACGGCCGGTGAGGTACTCGGCGTCGGTCGCCTCGCGGACCCAAGTCAGCTCGCGGGCCGCCGCGGCGACGACCTGCACCCGGCGGGCGTGCGTCTGGGCCTCGCCGGCCCGGCGCGCGCGGGCCTGGTCGGCGCCTTCGACGAGCGCCTGCTGGGCGAGCGTCAAGCTGCCCCAGGCCAGCAGTTCGGCCTGTTCGCGCGCGGCCAGGTAGACGGCGCGCGCGGCCTGGTGGTCGGCCCAGGCCTGGGCCAGGGTGCCGCGCTGGTAGGCCACGGCGGCCGCGTCGTTGTTCAGTTCGGCGCGGACGACGGTCGCGGCCAGGCCGGCGGTCTGCACGTCGAATTGGGTGTCCAGGTCGCTCAGCGCGTTGGTGTTGATGATGACTTGCTGGACGATGGGGATCAGCGTCTGCGCCTGGGCCGCGGTCAGGCCCAGCAGCGCCCAGTGACGGGCGACCTGCAGCTCGGCGTAAGCTTCCGCCGGGGTGCCGGGCAGCGGCTGGGCGAGGATGGGCACGGCGCACGCCAGCAGCAGGCCGAGGCCTAGGGTGCGCAGTGGTGGGCGGCGGGTATGCTCGTTGGTCATCGGTACTCGTGGGCCTGGTATAGTGGACGACGGGCGGCGCGGGTGCGTTCGCCGAGACGGCGGTGAGCCTCTTCGATCGTTACATCCTCCGCGATATGCTGCTGCCAGCGCTGGCGGGGACACTCGTGTTCGTCGGCGTGGTGATGGCCAACGTCATCGCCCAGTCCTCTGAGCAAATCTTTGCGCTGCAAACACCGCCGCGCGTGATGATCGAGTGGCTCCTGTACCGCTCGCCGTTGATGATCGTCTTTGGTCTCCCGGTCGGCGCGATGCTCGGCGCCAACCTCACGGTCATGCGGCTAGGCCGCGATAACGAGATTGTACCCTTCCGCCTGGGGGGCCTAAGCCTGCGGCGGTTCATGCGGCCGTTCGTCGTCTTCGGGCTGCTAACCACGCTGCTCTCCGTGCTCGTCAGCGAGTTCCTCGCCCCGCCGGCGCTCGCACGCGCCGACCAGCTGCTGGCCGAGAGCATCTTGCGCCAGCCCGACCAGGTCGTGAAGGCCAACCGTACCTTTACCACCGAGGGCCAGGCCTTCTGTCACGTGGGCGAGGTCAACCTGGCCGCGGCGGAGATGACCTTTGTGCTCATCTACCGGTTCGCCGACGGCATGCCGGTCGAGGCCCTAGCCGCGACCCGCGCGCGGTTGGTCGACGGCGCTTGGCAGCTCGAGGCCGGCCAGCACTCGACCTTCGACGCCCAGGGCCAACTGGTCGACACGATACCGTTCGAGAAGCGGCCGGTGGAGTTCGCTGACAACCTAGTCAGCCTCTGGGAGGAGGACCGCAGCGCCGAGCAGACGACGCTGCGGGAGGGCCTGGAACGGCTGCGGCTCTACCGCGCCTCGGGCGATTCGCTGGGTGCCGCGAACCAGACCTACCACAACCATCTGAAGATCGCGCTGCCGCTCTCGGCGCTGATCTTCGTCCTGCTCGCCGCGCCGCTCAGCCTGCGGTTCGCGCGTCCGCAGTCGAGCCCGATGACGGGCATCCTGCTGACCATCGTGGTGGTCTTTTTCGCCAACGGAACGATCAACTGGGCCAAGGTCGTCGCGCTCTCGGGCAGCGGCGCGTGGTTGTCGCCGGAGGTGGCGGCGTGGTTGCATGTGGTGGTCTTCGGCGCGCTGGCGATCGGACTCGTGGCCAGCGCCGACCGCTAGCCGCCCGCCGCCGTGCCTGCTTGGCGGGCAGGTCGATTCTAGGCGCTCCACACGGCCCAAACGGTCGCATCATGGACTCGGCATGGGCGGTCGGTTTGGCGGCTTTTTCTTGACAGGGCAGCGACCTTCCGCTACGTTGGCAGTCCCCGGTTGTCTACATATTGTGGATGCCGGTGGCCCCAACCACTACATCTAGTGGTTACCCCAGATTCTGGCCTAGGGCTTGGGGCGCTCTGGGTAAGAGAGAAGTGGAGCAATCATGCAGATCGAGCGACGCCTGACACGGGCAGGCGAGGATCCGTACGCCGGAATTGTCTTCGAGCCACGCACGTCACGGATTGTGAATCCGGACCAGTCGGTGGTCTTCGAGTTGGAGGGCTTTCTGGTGCCCGCGGGCTGGTCCCAGGTGGCCAGCGACATCCTCGCCCAGAAGTACTTCCGCCGCGCCGGCGTGCCGGACGGCCAGGGCGGCAGCGGCGGCGAGACCGACGCGCGGCAGGTCTTCGGCCGCCTGGCGGGCTGCTGGCGGGCGTGGGGTGAGCGCTACGGCTACTTCGACACGCCGGAGGACGCCGAGGCCTTCGAGGCCGAACTGAGTTACATGCTGGCCGCGCAGATGGCGGCGCCCAACAGCCCGCAGTGGTTCAATACAGGCTTGCACCATGCCTATGGCATCGAGGGGCCAGCGCAGGGCCACTCGTACGTGGACCCGGCGACCGGCGAGATGCGGCGCTCGACCAACGCTTACGAGCACCCACAGCCGCATGCCTGCTTCATCCAGTCCGTGGCCGACGACCTCGTCAACGAGGGCGGCATCATGGACCTCTGGACGCGCGAGGCCCGGATCTTCAAGTACGGCAGCGGCACGGGCAGCAACTTCAGCGCCCTGCGCGCCGAGGGCGAACGCCTCAGCGGCGGCGGCCGCAGCTCGGGCCTGATGTCGTTCCTGCGCATCGGTGATCGCGCGGCGGGCGCGATCAAGTCCGGCGGCACGACCCGCCGCGCGGCGAAGATGGTCTGCCTGGACGTCGACCACCCCGACATCGAGGAGTTCATCGCCTGGAAGATGGTCGAGGAGCAAAAGGTGGCCGCGCTGGTCACCGGCAGCCTGACCATCCAGCGTCACCTGAACGCCATCCTGGCCGCCTGCGCGGGCGGTGCCGGCGAGATCGACGAGCGCTGTGACCCGGCGGCCAACGTCGCGCTGAACCGCGCCATCCGCGCCGCCGACGACGCGAACGTGCCGGCCTCATACGTGCAGAAGGTCGTCGAGTTCGCGCGGCAGGGCTATGTCGAGCTGCAGTTTGCGACCTACGACACCGACTGGCAGGGCGAGGCCTACAACACCGTCAGCGGCCAGAACGCGAACAACTCGGTGCGCCTGAGCAACGCGTTCCTGCAGGCGGTGATCGACGACACCGAGTGGACCCTGCGCTGGCGGACCCGGCGGGACGAAGCGCGGCAAATCCCCGCGCGCAGCCTCTGGGACCAGATCGCCGAGGCGGCCTGGGCTTCGGCCGACCCGGGTCTGCAGTACGACTCGACGATCAACGAATGGCACACTTGTCCCGCGGGCGGGCGGATCAATGCCTCGAACCCCTGCTCTGAGTACATGTTTCTCGACGATACCGCCTGCAACCTGGCGAGCATCAACCTCGGCGCCTTCTACGACCCGCAGACGGGCGAGTTCGACCTGGCGGGCTACCGGCACGCGATCCGTCTGTGGACCATCGTGCTGGAGATCAGCGTCTTGATGGCGCAGTTCCCCTCGGAGCGCATCGCCCAGCTCAGCTACGATTACCGCACGCTGGGCCTCGGTTTTGCCAACCTGGGCGCGCTGCTGATGCGCATGGGCCTACCGTACGACAGCCCGGAGGGCCGGGCCTGGGCCGGCGCGCTGTCGGCGCTGCTGACCGGCGACGCGTACGCGACCTCGGCGGAGATGGCCGGCGAGCTCGGCGCGTTCGCGCGGTACGCGGAAAACGAGGCGGCGATGCTGCGCGTTGTCCGCAACCACCGGCGCGCTGCGCACGGTGCGGCCGACGGCGACTACGAGGGCCTGACCATCTGCCCGCCGCGCTTCGAGGCGGAGCTGCTGCCCGCGACGATCAGCACGGCCGCGCGCGAGGCCTGGGACCGCGCGCTGGAGCTGGGCGAGGAGCACGGCTACCGCAATGCACAGGTCACCTGCCTGGCGCCGACGGGCACGATCGGCCTGGTCATGGACTGCGACACAACGGGCATCGAGCCGGACTTCGCGCTGGTCAAGTTCAAGAAGCTGGCCGGCGGCGGCTACTTCAAGATCATCAACCAGAGCGTGCCCGTCGCGCTGACCCGCCTGGGCTACGGCCCGGCGGAGGTCGACGCGATCGTCGCCTACTCGCGCGGGGCGGGGACGCTGGTTGGCTGCCCGCACATCAACGCCGAGACCCTGGCGGCCAAGGGCTTCGGGCCCGAGCAGATCGACGCGATCGAGGCCTCACTGCCGAGCGCCTTCTCGCTGGCCTTCGCCTTCAGCAAGTACGTGCTGGGCGAGGACTTCTGCCGTGAGACGCTCGGCTTCACCGCCGAGCAGTTGAACCGGTACGACTTCGACATGCTCGCCGCACTGGGCTTCTCGCTGGCGCAGGTGACCGCGGCCGACGAGTATGTCTGCGGCACGATGACCGTCGAGGGTGCGCCGCACCTGGACCCGGAGCACCTGCCGGTGTTCGACTGCGCGGGCAAGTGCGGCCGGCGCGGCACGCGGTACCTGTCGGCCGAGAGCCATATCCGGATGATGGGCGCGGCCCAGCCGTTCATGAGCGGGGCTATCTCGAAGACCATCAACATGCCCCAAGACGCGACGGTCCAAGACGTCAAGGACGCGTACATGCTGTCGTGGCGGCAGATGCTGAAGGCCAACGCACTGTACCGCGACGGCAGCAAGTTGAGCCAACCGCTGGCCGCGACCGCTGATGGCAGCAGCGACGTCGTTAGCGTGGCGCGCGCGACGCCGTTGCCCGCGGCGCAGACGGCCGAACGGCTGGTCTACCGCTGGGCCCAGGAGCGTCACCGCATGCCCTTCCGCCGCCGCGGCTACACGCAGAAGGCCCACGTCGGCGGGCACAAGATCTACTTGCGCACCGGTGAGTATGAGACGGGCGAGCTGGGCGAGATCTTCCTCGACATGCACAAGGAAGGCGCGGCCTTCCGTAGCTTGATGAACTGCTTCGCCATCGCGGTCTCGCTCGGCCTGCAGTACGGCGTGCCGCTGGACGAGTACGTCGACGCGTTCGTCTTCACACGGTTCGAGCCGAACGGGCCAGTGGTTGGCCACGACCGGATCAAGATGAGCACGTCGATCATCGACTACATCTTCCGCGAGCTGGCGATCAGCTACCTGGGCCGCCACGACCTGGCCCACGTCGACCCCGAGGACCTGCGCGGGGACAGCCCCGGCCGCAGCGAGCACGACGACGACGACGAGGAGGACGACCCAGCGGCCCCGCTGATCCCGGTGACCGAGGCGCTCCGGCCGACGGCGCTGAGCAGTCCGAACGGCGTGGCTAGCCAGCGCCGCGCGGCGGTGCCGGCGGCGGCGCCGGTGGCCAGCGGGCACAAGACCGGCGCGGGCGAATTGCAGGCCAAGGTCGCCGAGGCGCGGCTGAAGGGCTACACGGGCGAGCCCTGCGGTGCCTGCGGCCAGTTCACGATGGTCCGTAACGGCACCTGCCTGAAGTGCGAAAGCTGCGGGGCGACCAGCGGCTGCAGCTAGCCGCCAGCCGTCACGCAGACCAGCTTGTGGCCGGCTCGACGGGGTAGCCCCCTGACGAGCCGGCGGCGTCTGTGCTACCATGGCGCCGACTGATGGGCGCCGGCTGGCGCCTGTTGGAGGCATTAATGGCAATCATTGGCTTGGTGGGCGCGCGTGGTTCGGGTCGACAGACCGCCGCGGCGATGTTGACCCGTCTGGGGATCGAGAGCATCGGATTCGGTACGCGGTTGCGCCGTTTGTTGGGCACGACCACCGGCATTCCGGACCAGCTCCTGGGCGAGAAGCGCGATGAGCCGCTGCCCAGCCCGCTCGAGCTGAAGCCGTTTCATTTCGACGGCACGGTCAAGTTCGCCGCCGATATGCGCGAGGTGCCGGCTAACCTGGCGACCCGTATGAGCGTCGCCGCCGACGGCGTGCAGTTCACGCGGCCGCGCGACATGATGGACTTCTTCTACGACCAGTTCGTCGCTGGCGATCCGGTCTACTGGATTGAAGTGCTCCGCCCGCGGCTGTCCAAGCACGAGCAGGGCATCCTGCTGATCGACGACGTGACGACGCCGGAGGAGCAGTCACTGATTCGCGACTTCGACGGCCGACTGATCGGCATCGAGCGCCCGGGCTTCGAGGCGGACCTGTCGAACTGCGACGTGGTCGTCAAGAATACCGGTTCGCCGACCGACCTCGAGGACCAGGTGCTCTCCGCGCTCGTCACCGTGCTGCGGGGCACGCCGCTGAACCTATCCGCCGAGGCCGTAGTCGTGGCGACCCCCGTCGAGCGGCCGGTCGAGGACAACACGGCGGCCGCGACGCGCGAGACGATCGAGCGGGAGCTCGAGAAGCAGCGCGCTGGCTTCGAGGCGCTACGCACCGATCTGGAGACCAAGCTGGCCGCGCGCGACGCGGAGATTGCCGCGCTCAAAGCCAACGCCCAGGAGCCAAAGGGCGCCGCGGCCGACCCCGCCGACCTGACTAAAGCCAAGCGCCGGGTGACGACGCTGGAGACGCAACTGGCCGGACTCAAGCGCCAGCTGAGCGAGTTGAACAACGCGCTGGCCGCCGATGGCGATACCCCTGTGCTCGTTGCGCGGTTGGCCTCGGCGTTGGGCTACCGTGCGGGTCATGCCGAAGACGGCGGCGAGCCGCGCGTCTGCGTCGAGCTGCCTTCCGGCCAGGTCTCGTGGCCGGCCAGCGGCGAGGCTTACCTGCGCTTGCCGCGTTTCGACAAGTCGGTCCAGGAGCTAACGCCGGCCGAACGACACGCGCGCATCGTCGAGCCGGGCATCCCGATCGCGCTCGAGACGCACCGAGCACTCGAGAACTGCCATTTCCGCTCAGTAGTCGACTTCGTCGGCGACCTGGTCGTCTTAGCCGAGGGCTGTAAGACGCACCGCGCCTACCGCGCCAAGCGCGCGCCTGAGGGCGAGTGCAGCGTCTGCGCAGGCATGTGGGCGAGCGGCGAACGGCTCGGCCGGCTGGTCGCTGGGCTGGCCGCCTGGGCCGAGGAGGACGAGGCCGCCGAGGGCGCGCCGAACGGCGCCGTGGAATAAGGGCAGGGGGCAAAAGGAGCACGACATGGACGGCCGACCGAAGCTACGGGCTGCCCTGCTGTTGGCTGTCGTACTGCTTTGTGCGGCGCCCGTGTGGGCCGCCGGCGGGTACGCGATTGTTGTCTCAGAAGGACTGCTGGGCGACCCGGAGTGGGCGCAGGTGGCTGAGATCGCTGGGCGGCGCCACGCCGCGACCCAGATCACCTGGGCTGGCGGCGTGACCGAGGCGCGGGCCGAACTGTCGGCGCAGCACCCGCGCTACACGGCCTTCCTCGCGCGCCCGGCCGAGGTCACGCGTGACTTCGTCGTGGCCGTCCATCGGCTGACCCGCGCGCTCGACGAGGATCCCTACACGGACACGCAGTGGGGCATCGTCACCGGCTATGAGCCAGCCGACGCCATCCGCCAGTTCACCGCCCCGGCGCTCGACCTGCGGCGGGCCGTGGCCTCGACGTCGATCCCGCTGGATGCCTTCGAGCAGGCCACCTGGTTCAACGATACGACCCAAGGCCACCAGGAACTGCGCACCGCCGGCCAGGCGCCGCGCACGGTCGAGGGGCCGGCCGACCCAACCAGCGCCATCGCCGACTGGCTGGTCGACGAGCGGCCCGACCTGGTGATGACCAGCGGCCACGCCACCGAGCGCGACTGGCAGGTCGGCTACGGCTACCCGGCCGGCGAGTACCGCTCGCGCGACGGCATCTTGCTGGCCCGCCCGCGCGGCGCCGCCGAGCGCGAGGTGCGCAGCACCAACTCCAAGATTTTCCTGCCGGTGGGCAACTGCCTCATTGGCCATATCGACGACCAACAGGCGCTGATGCTCGCCTGGCTGCACTCGGGCGGCGCGAACCAAACGCTCGGCTACACGGTGTTGACCTGGTTCGGCTATGCCGGCTGGGGCGTCAACGACTACCTGCTCGGCTCGCCCGGCGGGCTCAGCTTCGCCGATGCGTTCTTCGCTAACCAGCAGGCGCTGCTCGCGCGGCTGCAGCACGAGTTCCCCGACTACGCGGGCTTTGAGCCGTCGGCCGACGAGTACGAGCAGTTCGGCCTCGACAGCATGCAGCGCCGGCTCGAGCTGCCGCGCGGTTTGGCTGGCGGCCGTGAACTGCTGGGGCTGCTGTGGGATCGCGACACGGTGGCGTTCTATGGCGACCCGGCCTGGCGCGCGGCGCTACCCGCGCCGGATCTGGGCTACACCACCGACCTGCAGATCCGGGACGGCGTGCTGCTGTGCACCGTCGCGGCGCAGCGGGACGTGGAGTTCGGGCGGCCGCTGTTCCTCCGCCTGCCGCAGCGCGTGCGCGCCGGCCAGCCGGATTACGGGGCCGAGTGGGCGCCGGTGCTGACCGACGACTTCCTGCTGCTGACCGGGCTGACCGAGATGTCGGCGGGCGAGACGGTGCAGGTGCGCTACGAGGTCGAGCTGCTGGACTAGGCGCCTACTCGTCCCAGCCGACCGCGATCTCCCAGCCGTCGAGCAGTTGCTCGTCCTCGATCATCCAGGCAATGCCCTCGTCCTCGCGCTGCGCCTCCAGCCACGGCACGCGCCGCGCCGCCCAGTCACAGCCGGCCAGCAGCGGCACGCGGCAGGAGGCGGCCGGGTCGAGAGTCAGCACGTGGTCGGCGGCACGCTGGGTCAGGCCGGCCGTCGCCCAGAGCAGGCCAAGCGCCGCGATGTCCGGTGCCGCGGCGGCGGTCTGCATCACCAGGTGGTGGTCACCCAGGTAGGCGGCGGCTTGGGCGAGCCGGTCGTCGCCCGCAGCGTGCCGCAGGCTGCGGCGCAACCAGGCCCGGTCCAGCCCGAGCGGCAGGTCGTCGACCCGCAGCAGCGGCAGCAGCGCGCCGA
>DHNJ01000250.1:0-1539 GCA_002409445.1 Armatimonadetes bacterium UBA5419
GCGGCCGCGCGGCGCGGACCGTCGAGCTGCGCTGGTCGCTCGATGGCGTGGCGCTAGGGTCGGCGCAGGTGGACCTGCCGGCCGGCGCGCAGGCGGAGGTCAAGCGGCCGCCGCGGGCGGTGGCCGAGGCTGGGGTCCACGAGATCGTGACCGAGGCGCTGGTCGACGGCGCGGTGGTCGAGACGGTCCGCGCGGCCTGGCGGCTGGAGCCGGCGGGCGGCGCCACCGTCGAGCGGCCCGGGTACGGCTGGTTGGCGGCGCGCGAGGGCCAGTACTGGCTGGGTGACACGCCGGTCTTCCTCTACGGCGTGAACTACTGGCCGCGCAACGTCTCCGGCCTCGAGCCGCAACGTTACTGGGAGGGCTGGCTGCGGCCCGAGAACTACGACCCGGAGGTCATCGAGGCCGACCTGACGCTGATGGAGGAGCTGGGCATCAACCTGGTCAGCGTGCAGTACACCTACGCGATGATGGGCCGGCCGCTGCGCGATTTCCTGGCGCGCTGCGCGGCACACGGGGTGTGGGCGCATGTTTACACGGGTTCAGCGAACGACCTGCGCGCCGACTTCGACCACGACCGCGAGTTGATTGAGGCGGCCGGGCTGGTCGGCAACCCGGCGGTGGCGATGCTGGACCTGGCCTGGGAGCCGCGGCTCGGCGACCAGGGCCAACGCCGGCGCCACGACGGGGCCTGGGCGGCCTGGGTCGACGAGCAGTACGGTTCGTTGGCCGCGGCCGAGGAGGTCTGGGGTGTGCCGGGTGAACGGTACGAAGGCCAACTGACCAACCCGGCGCAGGCGCAGTTGACCGCGGACGGCCCGTGGCGGGTGATGGTCGCGGCCTACCGCCGCTTCGCCGACGACCTGATCAGCCGCCACTACGGCTTTGTCTGCGACTTCCTGCGCGAGCAGGAGCCGCGTTGGCTGCTGGGGGTGCGGACTGGCTACGGCGGCACGGGCCAGGACTTCGCCAACAGCGTGATGGCCTATGACCTGACCGCCGGCGCGGCGCATCTCGACTACATCTCGCCCGAGGGCTACGGCATGCCCGCGAGCTGGGAGGCGGCGCGCGGGACCGGGTTCATCACGGCTTGGGGCCGCTGGGCGGGTGGCGGCAAGCCGGTCTTCTGGACCGAGTTCGGCTCGAGTATAGGCCCGCGCGGCGGGACCGAGTCGACGCGCCAGCGGCAGACCGATATCTGGCGTTCGACGCTGCTGCTCTGCCGCCAGGACCGCGCGGCGGCGGCGGCGGGGTGGTGGTGGCCGGGGGGCTGGCGGGTCAACGAGCAGTCGGACTTCGGCGTGCTGGAGCCCTGGGGCGAGCCGCGGCCGGCGCTGCGGGCGGGGCTGGAGGGCTTGGCCAACGACGGCCCGTGGCCCGACCCGGCCGACCCGGCGACGATCGTCGTCGACCGCGATGTCGACGCGCGCGGCCTGCACGGCGCCTGGCGCACGCACGAGGCGGAGTTCCGGCGGCTGACCGAGGCCGGGCACCTGGTGCACGTGGCCACGCCGGGCACCGGCTCGACGACGCGGACCA
>DHNJ01000250.1:1691-18610 GCA_002409445.1 Armatimonadetes bacterium UBA5419
CCATGCCGCGCACGCAGGTCGGCGGGGTGCCGTACAACGGCGTCGGTCCGCTGCAGTACGCGAACGCCGAGCTGACGCAGGTCGCGGACGGCGTGGCGCTGGTCAACACGGGCGAGGCGGCCTGGGACGGCTGCGTGCTGGTTGTCGGCTACGCGCGGCACGACCTGCCCTACATCCCGCGCTTCGGCCGCCATGTCGTCACCCTCACCGGGGTCGGCGGCGCCGTGGCGCGGGTCGAGACGGCCGACGGCGTGCCGTTTGGCCAGGCCCTGACCATCGAGCCCTAACCGGGAGAACGCCATGGCCCTGCTGATCGCGGCGCACTTGCTGTTGGCTGGTCCGGTGATCGAGGCGGCTGACTACGGCCTAGTCGCCGACGGCCGCAGCGACGACGGCCCGGCGATCGCCGCGGCGATGGCGGCGCTGCGCGCGGCGGGGCCGAGCGCGCGGCTGGCCTTCCCTGGCGGGCAGACGCTGCGGGTGACCAGCGCGCCGCAGACCTGGGTCTTCTGGCTCGAAGGGCTACAGAACGTCGCCGTCGAGGGCCGCGGCACGACCCTGATCCTCGGCCCCGACCTGCGCTTCGCCTTCCTCCGCGCCAACCGCGGCGTGCGGCTGAGCGGCTTCCGCGTCGACCACGACCCGCTGCCGTTCGCCGACGGGACGGTGATCGGCGTCAACCCAGACGAGCGGTGGATCGACGTGCGGGTCGACGAGGGCTACGCGCTGCCGCCGGACGGTGGGCCGACGGGCGAGCGGGAGCAGGCCTACTTCGCGATGCTCTTGCACCCCGCGCGGCACGGCTACCTGCACGAGCACTACTGGGTCGCCGACCAGCGCGAGGCCGAGCCGGGTAGCCGGGCGCGGCGGGTGCTGCGGGTGTGGCGCGGCGAGGGCGGCGGGTGGGGGCAGATCACACCCGGCGTGACGCGCGTCAGCCTGCCCGTGCGCGGCATTGCCCACCGCATGGAGGGGTTTGGCGCGAGCGTCGAGCTGGGGGTCGAGGGCTGCGAGGACGTGCGGCTGGAGGACCTGGACCTCTGGTCGCCGCCGCTGTTCGGCATTGGCATCTCGCGCAACCGCGGCCTGGTCACCGTCCGGCGGGTCAACGTCGAGCCGCGGCCGGGGACCGGGCGGCTGACCTCCGCCTGGCGCGACGGCATCCACGTCAAGTCGAACCGCGCGGCGCTGGTCTTCGAACAGTGCCGGCTGACCGGGACGCACGACGACGCGTTCAACATCGCCACGCACGGCTACCGCGTGACCGCCGTCCACTCGCCGACGGAGATCGAGGTCAACCAGGTCTTCCCACTGGGCTACGTGCCGTTCGAGCCGGGCGACCTGCTGCAGTCGTACGCGCTGGCCCGCGGCGGCCTGCAACCGAACGCGCGCGTCGTCAGCAGCCACGACTTGGCCGCGCGGGACGTCGCCGACCCGACCCAGCCGACGGTGCCGCAGGCGATCACGCTGGCCGCGCCGTGGCCGGGGGTGGCCGTCGGCGACGTGGTCTGGAACCTCTCGGCGGCCAACCCGCGGACAGTGCTGCGCGAGTGCCAGATGGACAACGCCTGCCGCCTGCAGTCACCGGTGCGGCTGGAGCGCTGCCGGCTGACGGGGCTGGGTTGGTTCTACGGCGACCCGCTCGAAGGCCCGCTGCCGCACGATGTCGAGGTTGTCGGCTGCACGCTGCGCCAGGGGCGGGGCAACCCGGAGCTGGCACTGGTCTTCGGCCCCAGCGTGACCCAGCCGGACGGCAGCCCGCCACAGCACCGCGAGCCGTCGCTGCGGCGGCTCTTGCTGCGCGACAACGAGATCGACGGCGCGGTGTCGTTCGCCTGGTGCGCGGACGTGCGGCTCGAGAGCAACCGCTTCGTCGGGCCACAGAGCCGGCTGACGATGGCCGACTGCGACGGTGTGGCGTTGGTCGACAACACGCGCGAGGGCCAGCCGCTGCTCGCGCCGGACGGGCCCTGAGCCAACGTGGCGTAGACTAGACGGTCGATGTCTAGGCAACATGTGTCACGCGAGCAGGTGCTGCGGGGTCCGTTGGTGCGGACGCTGCTCATCCTCGCATGGCCCACCGTCACCACCGCCGCCTTGCAGGGCATCGTCACCGCGCTCGACGGCGTGATGGTCGCACGGCTGGGCGAGACGGCGGTCGCCGCGGTGGCCTCCGCGCGGCAGGTTTTCCAGGTCATCCTCGGGCTCGGCGCGGCGATCGGCGCCAGCACGAGCATCCTCGTCGCCCAAGCGATCGGCCGCGGCGACTACGCGGCGGCGCGGCACATCGCGACCCAGGCGCTGATCAGCTTCTCGTTGCTGATGTCGGCGCTGCTGCTGCCGCTGGGCTGGTACGGCGCGCCGCCGGTGATGCGCGGCCTGGCGCCGGACGACCACGACGTCGTCGCCGCGGGCATCCCGTACCTGCGCGTGCTGGTCCTGTCGCTGGCGCCGTCGGTGATGACGTTTGGTGCGCTGGGCGCCCTGCGCGGGGCTGGCGACGTGCGCACGCCGCTGCGGCTGACGTTCTGGACCAACATCATCACGGTCATCCTGACCTACGCGCTGATCTTCGGCCTGCCCGGCACGCTGGTCCGCGGCTGGGGGCTGATCGGCGCGGCTTGGGGCAGCCTCGGCGGCCGCCTGGTCATTCTGGTGATGCTCTATGCCATGCTGGCCAGCGGCAAGCTGGTGCTGCGGCTGGAGCACCCGCGGCGGTGGATGCCCGACTGGCCGCTGCTGCGGCAGATGGCCTGGCTCGGCGGGCCGCAGGCGCTCAGCGCGATCCTGCTCAACCTGTGGGGTCTGCTGGCGATTCGCGTACTCTACATGACGCCTGAGGCCCGCGCGGCGGTCGCGGCATACAGCCTATCGATGCTCCTGCGGAACCTTGGAGTCTGGGTGACTTGGGGGCTGGGCGAGGCGACGCTGGCGATGGTTGGCCAGAACTGGGGCGGCCGCCGGTTGAGCCGCGCGCGCCGGGTGGGCTGGCAGTCGGCGCGGGTGGCCTTGCTCTATCTCGTTCCGGTCAGCGTGGCGATGGCGCTGTTTGGGCCGTGGCTGATGGGGGCGATGCTCGTTGACACGCCCGAGCGCGAGGCCGCGGTGCTGCTCATTGGCACGCGGTTCCTCTGGTCGCAGGTGCTGGCGATGCCGCTGCTGGGTGCGGGCATGGCCTTCGAGGGCGCGCTGCGCGGCACCGGCGACACGACCACGCCGCTGTGGATCAACATCCTCAGCCTGTATGTCTGCGGTCTGCCGCTGGCCTGGGTGCTGGCGCCGACGATGGGCGCGGACGGCGTCTGGCTGGGCATGGCCGTCGGCCACGGGGTGCGCGGCGGGCTGGGGGCGTGGTTCTGGGCGCGGGCGGTGCGCTCGTGGTCGCGGACCCAGTGGACCGAGCGCTTGGCAGGTCCGCCCGCGGCCGAGGCGAATCGGTAGCCGCTGTGGAGATGCTGATGGCTTGGCGCGCCCCGACCTTGGCCGCGCTGTTGGTTTTGGCGGGCGGCGCGGGCCTGGCCCAGCCGTTCGGCCCGCCCGACCGCGACTTCTGGCCGCTCGACGACTACCGTGAGCTGCCCACGACCTGGGTCGCCGAGGGGTTCGCGGCGGAGGGCTGCGAGGCGATGTTCGTCGCCGGACCGCCGTACCAGGGTCGGCCAACGCGCATCTTCGCCTATCTCGGCTTGCCGGCGCTGCAGCCGGGCGAGCGGGTGCCGGCGATGGTCCTGGTCCACGGCGGCGGGGGCACGGCCTTCGCCGAGTGGGTGGCGCGTTGGACCCAGCGAGGCTACGCGGCGATCGCGATGGACACGTGTGGCCAGATCCCGCGCGGTACGTACGGCAACTGGGAGCGGCATGAGCACTCGGGCCCGCCGGGGTGGGGCGGATTGGACCAGCTCGGTGCGCCGTTGGAGGACCAGTGGACCTACCACGCGGTGGCCAGCGTGCTGCTGGCGCACACGGTCCTGGCCAACCGGCCGGAGGTCGACCCCGCGCGGATCGGGTTGACGGGCATCTCCTGGGGCGGGTACTTGGCAAGCATCGTGGCCGGCGTCGACAGCCGTCTGCAGTGCGTGATCCCGGTCTATGGGACGGGCTTCTACCAGCACACCGTCTTCAGCGAGGCGGCAGACCTGACCGCCGAGCCGTACAACGCCTGGCAGCGCAACTGGGACCCGGGCCAGTACCTGGGGCGGGCGGAGATGCCGCTCTGCTGGGTCACGGGCAGCAACGACTTCTTCTTCTGGCCGCCCGCCCTGCAGGCGAGCTACCGCGCGGCGAACGGGCCGCAGACGCTGTGCGTGCGCCTGCGCATGCCGCATGGGCATGGCGACGCGGGCGAGGGGCCGGCGGAGATCTTCGCCTTTGCCGACAGCGTGCTGCGCGGCGGCGAGCCGCTGGCGCGGGTCTACAACGCCAGCCGGGCCGGCGCCGCGGTGCAGGCACGTGTCGAGTCGCCGCGGCCGCTGGCCAACGCCGAGCTGTGCTACACGACGGCGGCGGGCCGCTGGCCGGATCGGCTGTGGGAGACGCTGCCGGCCGAGGTCCTCGGCGACCCGCGGCGGGGCGCCACGCTGCGCGCGACACTGCCGGCGGGGACGACCGCCTGGTACTTCAACGTCTTCGACGATCGGGACCTGTGTGTCAGCTCGGAGCACGAGGAACTGACCGGCGACTAGATCGTTAACGACCGATCTCGACCGAGGCTTGCCTGTAGAGTCGGGCCCAGGCATAATGGACCTTCGCATTATCTTAGGAAGGTCCGTTACCTATGCCAACGACCATACCCGGCCTGCTGCGTGAGGCCGCCGACAAGTTTGCCAGCCTGCCCGTCTTGCACAGCCGTGGCGCTGACGGCAACCTCGCCCCGGTCACCTATGACGAGTTACGTGTGCTGGTCGACCGGGTGGCCGCGGGGTTGGTTGCCGCGGGCGTGCAGCCGGGCGAGCGGGTGGTCCTGGTCAGCGAAAACCGGGATGAGTGGCTGGTCGCCGACCTGGCGATCCAGACCGCCGGCGCGATCAGCGTGCCCCTCTACCCGAGCCTGCCCGCCGCCCAGGTGCGGCCGCTGATCCAGCGGGTTAGCGCGCGGCTGGTGATCGTCGAGGACGCCAAACAGCTGGCCAAGATTGACGCCATCCGCGCCGAGCTGCCGCTGGTCGAGACGATCGTGGTCATCGAGGACGGCGACGCCCCCGCGGATCGCAAGGATGTGATCGCCTGGGCCGCGCTAAGGACGTCGGGCGACCAACATCTCGTCGAGGTCGAGGAGCGGTACGCGGGGGTGCAGCCGGACGACGTGGCGACGATCATCTTCACCTCGGGCACCACCGGCGAGCCGAAGGGTGTGATGCTCACGCAGAGCAACCTATATCTGAATGTCGCCGCCGCGCAGAAACGCATAACGTTGCTCCCCGGTGACCGGATGGTGGTGCTGCTGCCGCTGTCGCACGCTTTCCAGCGCATCGTGACTTACTTGGCGCTGATGGCCGCCTGCGGGCAGTACTACAACCGCACGTTGCGCCGGCTGATGGCCGACCTGCACGAGGTCCGCCCGACGATCTGGATCATCGTGCCGCGCATGGCGGATCTGATGAAGCAGCGGGTAGTTGGCAACGTCGCCGAGTCGCCCGGGCTGAAGGGCAAGATCGCGCGCTGGGCGCTCAACCTTGCGCCGGCGATCGGCGCTGCCCAGAACAACGGCGGGCAGCTGGGCGGTCTGTTGAAGCTGCAGCAGGGCATGGCTGAAGCGCTGGTCTACTCGAAGATTCGTGAGCAGCTGGGGCTCGACCAGTTGCGCTTCGCCGTCTCCGGCGGCGCCGCGTTGGCGATCGCGACGAGCCGCTGGTTCCACGGCATTGGCGTCAACTTGGTCCAGGGCTACGGCTTGACCGAGAACACGCCGGTCGTCAGTTGCAACCCGGAATCGGGGCCCGTACGCTACGAGACCATCGGCCCGCCGGTCGACGGCTGCGAGGTGCGGCGCAGTGAGACGGGCGAGCTGCTCGTGCGCGGACCGTACGTGATGGCCGGTTACCTGGACAACCCCGAGGCGACCGCCGAGGTGATTGACGAGGACGGCTGGCTGCACACCGGCGACCTGGTCGAGATCGACCCCGACGGCCACATCCGCATCATCGGCCGCAGCCGCGAGATCATGGTCCTGACCAGCGGCAAGAACGTGGCGCCGGTGGCGGTCGAGGAGCAGATGGAGGCGCAGCCGCTCATCTCGCGCGCGGTCGTCTTCGCCGATGGGCAGAACGTAGTTTCGGCGCTGATTGTGCCGGAGTACGAGCCGCTGTGGGCCGCGGTCCAGGCGGCCGCGCCGAGTGCCGAGCGGGATGCGGCCGGTGCCTGGCTCGAGAGCCCGGCGGTCCGGCAGGTGCTCGACGCGGAGATCGCGGCGGCCAACGCCAACCTAGCCAGCTACGAGCGGGTCATGCGCTACACCGTGTTGCCCCGCGACTTTAGCCTCGAGAACGAGGAACTGACCCCGACGATGAAGATCCGACGCACCATCATCGCCGAGCACTTTGCCGCCGAGGTGGCCGCGATGGCGGGTGTGACCGCCAAACAAGGATAGCTGAACGTGCGCAACGATCCTTCTGATCCCAAGCGCCGGCAGGAGCTTGAGGATACCCAGCTCCTGCGCCGGGCGCTCAGCGGCGAGGCCGCGCGCCAAACTCAAGCCCAATGGGCCACGCAGTGCACGGTCGAGGTCTACGACGTCGAAGGTAACCTGCTTGAGATGCGCACCGTCCCGGCCGAGGGTTTGACCATTGGCCGCGCCGCCGACCGCGACCTGCGCTTGCCCGACCGCACGGTCTCGCGCCAACACGCGCGGATCGAGCGGGTCGACGGCCGCTACTACCTCGACGACACGGGTAGCCTCAACGACACGTTGATCGACGGCGAGCCGGTGCGCGGCCGCGCCCAGCTGTACGACGGCGCTACCTTGACCGTCGGCCTCCACCAGCTGCGCATCACCGTCCGGTAGGAGCGGCGTTTGACCAACCTAGCCTGGGAAAAACTAGGGATCGTCCTGCTCGCCATGGGCATCGGTCTGGTCAGCTCGCTGCTGGCCGGGCTGGTCATCGTACCGTTCTGCCGCACCCGCATGTTCATCAGCCGCGAGAGCAAGGAGGGCGTGGCCCGCGGCCGCAAGGACATCGTGCCGATGGGCGGCGGGTTCATCATCCTCTTCGCGGTGACCGTCGTGGTCATCGTCGGCATGGCCACCGACCAGGTCCGCCGCGGCTACGCAGGTCTGTTCGCTTTCGCCCTGTGGAGCTTCGCGGCGCTCGGCCTGCAGGACGACCTGTCCAAGGTCCGCGCCCGCGGCCTCTCCGATCGTGCCAAGCTCGTCGTCCAGTTCGGCGTCCTGGTCGTTTTCGCGACCTTTTTCTATTGGTATGGGCAGCGGCATGTGCCCGAATCGGACTTGGGTATCCTGACCATCCCGTTCTTCGGTGAGGTTAGCATCCGGCTCGGCTACATCGCGTTCATCATGGTCTTCATGTTCGGCGTGTCGAACGCGGTCAACTTCACCGACGGGTTCAACGGCCTGGCCGGTGGGGTGGGCGCGGTCGTCGCGCTGGCGTTCGTGGTGGTGACCTTCCTCGCTGGCCTCTCCGAGCTCGACCGTGCCGTGACCCTCGGGCGCGAGATTACGCTGACCGGCTCGCGGATGTTCTCGCTCAGCTTGATCGCCGCGGGTCTGGCCGGCGCGTTGCTGGGCTACCTGTACTTCAACTGGCGCCGCGGATCGATCTATTTTGGCGACACCGGCTCGATGGCGCTGGGTGCGTCGCTGGCCTTCCTCGCGCTGTTCGCCCGCGCCGAGGTGCTGATGCTGGTCATCGGCGGGGTCTACACCGCGGAGATGCTCTCGAGCGGCATCCAGCGGTTGTGGGATAAGGGCATCGCCTGGGGTGCCGACCCGTTCTGGCTACGGCAGATCGAGCCCACTCTGCCGTTCGTCATGGCGCCGCTGCATCACCACTTCGAGACCATCGCCCTGCGCGAGCAGGAGGACGCCGAGGGCAGCGTGCCGCCCGGCGCGCGCGAGGCGGTGCGCGGCCGGCTGACCAAACAGGCCTGGGTCCTGAGCCTCGGCTTCGCCGCGCTGGGCGTGGCTGGTCAGTACGCGCGCTACCGCGGCAACTGGGCGGGCTACAACTGGGCCTGCTCACTGGGCCTGCTGGCGGTCGCTGCGTTGCTGTTGCACGGCGTGGTGACGCGGCTCAAATACGACTGCTACTTCATCGCCCCCGACCGCGAGCGGCCAGAGGTGCTGACGCTATACCGCGGGGTGCCCTGGCGGCTGTTCGGGCGGCGCTGGTTCGCGGTCTACCAGACGACGAACATCCCGCTCGACCGGCTCGGGTACCTCGAGCGGCGGACGGCGCTGTTCGCCCTGCAGACTAACCGCGTCGACGCGCGCACCGCGTTTGGCCTGTTGCACTACGGCATGGCCCAGCGCGCTAGCGGCGAGGAGCGGCGTGAACACCTGCGCGCAGCGCTGAGCTACTGGACGCAGGTGCCAACCGCGCGCTTCCGTTCAGCGGGGCGACAGGACGTGCTGCGGTATTTGGCCGTCTGTCACCGTGAGCTGGGGCGCTGGGCAAAGGCGGTCGACAGCCTTGAGGACCTCTACGCCGCGACCAACAACCGCTTCGTCCTGGCCGAGATCCGCGCCGCGATCGACGAGGCGATCTCCGAGGCCGACACAGCCTGGGGCGAGTGGCGCGAATCGAGCGGCGAAGAGGCGCGTAGCGTGGCGCTGCGGGGGCACGAGGAACTAGCGGCGATCATCCACCGGCGCATGGACCGCGCTGGCCACGTGCTGGTACGGCTGCGGCAAGAGGCCGGTGAGACGCCGGCGGCGGAGCTGGCCGCGGTGCAAGCGGAGCTCGAAGAGCTGGGCCGCGGCCTGGCGGTCGCCGAGCATCGCTGCGAGCAGTTGCGCGCGGCGGCGGGGAGCAGCGCGGTGGAACAGGTAGCGGACGAGCCGGCGGCAGCGGAAAGGGCGTAGCGAGGTGCGTGTTCTTTTGGTTGGCGGCCGCAGCGGTGGCCATATCTATGCCCTCGTGGCCGTCGCTAGTGTGCTGCAGGCCCGCGCGCCCGAGACGGACCTGCTCTTCGTCGGCGAGGCCGGGCGCATGGAGGAGGATTTCGTCCCGCGCGCCGGCTACCGCCTACGCACGCTGGCCATGCCCGCGGCCACCGGCACGGCCGCGCGGCTGCTCGCGCTGCCCCAGTGGTACCGCCTCTACCGCCAGGCGCTGGCCATCCTCCGCGAGTTCAAGCCCGACGTGGTCATCGGCAGTGGCGGGCAGGTCTGCCTGCCGGTCTTCCTCGCTGCGCACCGCGCACGGGTACCCAGTGTCCTGCTCGAGGCCAATGCCATCCCCGGCTGGTCGGTCCGCCTGGCCTGCCGCTGGGCGCGGCCCCAGGTCGTTGGGCTGCTGTTTCCCGGCGCCGCCCACCGCCTGCCCGCCGGCCAAAGGGTCGAGGCCGTCGGCTATCCGTTGCGCCCCGAAATCCTGGACACGACGCGCGCCGAAGGCGTGCGCGCGCTGGAGCTTGACCCCGCGCGGCGGACGCTGCTGGTCTTCGGCGGCAGCCAGGGCTCGGCCCACCTCAATGACGTACTGATCGACTGGCTGCGGCGGGCGAGCGCTGCGCCGCCGGCCTGGGTCGACGACTGGCAGATCGTCCATCTAGGCGGCTGGGTCAACGCGCCGAGCGCCGAGCCGGACCTGCAGGCGCCGCTGCCGTACCACTATCTGCCGTACCTGCACGAGATGCACTACGCGCTGGCTGCCGCCGACCTGGTCGTCGGCCGCGCGGGCGCCACCTCGCTAGCGGAACTGACCGCGCTGGGCCTGCCCGCGGTGGTTGTACCGCTCGAGGGCCTGGCCGACAACCACCAGGTCCACAACGCGACCTGGGTCGGCGAGGCTGGCGCGGCACGGGTCATCCCCGATGCGCGGTTCACCGTTGATGGCTTGGCGGCGGTGCTCGATGAGCTGTGCGGTGACCCGGCGCGGCTGCAGGCCCTGGCCGACGTCAGCGCGAGCCTGGGCCGGCCGGATAGCGCCGAACGGGTGGCCGACTTAGCACAGGCGCTGGTGGGAGGCGGCCGATGACCCAACGTGAGCAGTTTCTAGCCGCCCTGGCGGGTTGGGGCTTCGACCCCGAGACTTGCCAGCGGCTGACCGGCGATGTCTCCCCCCGCCACTACTACCGCCTGCCGCGGCCCGAGGGCGGCACCGCGGTGGTCATGGTGACCCCGCTCGAGCGGCGCAGCCAGCTGGACGATTGGCTGGCGGTCGGTGCCTGGCTGGCCCAGCACGGCGTGGCCGTGCCCGAGGTCTACCGCCAGGATGACGAGCACGGGGTGCTGCTGATCGAGGATGCGGGCGATGGCCTGCTGACCACGGTGGCCGACGACGACGTAGCGGACGAGTGGTACCGTGGCACGCTGGACCGGCTTGCCAGCCTCGAGCGCGCGGCGGCCGCTGACGAGCCGGCGGCCAGCCCGGCGCACCGCCGCATCCTCACCGAGGAGCGCACGCACTGGGAGCTGCGGCGCTTCCGGAAGGTGGTCGCGGCCTCCGTCGCCGACTTGGACAACGACGAGCTCGAGGGCTGGAAGGAGGGCGAGGACGCGGTGGTCCGGGCCCTGGCCGATGCGCCGAGAGTTTGGATGCATCGGGACTTGCACGCGCGCAATGTGCTGGTCAACGGCGAGCGCTCGGTCTGGATCGACTACCAGGACGCGATGCTCGGGCCGTGGCTGTACGACGCCGTATCGCTGCTGTTCGACCCGTACGCGGCGCTGAGTCCGGCCCGGCGCGAGCGGCTGCGACGCCATTACCTTGCGGTCTCGACGCCGCCCGACCGCGAGACGATCGACGACGATGCGCTCTGGTGGCTCTGCGCGGTGCAGCGGTTGGTCCACTGCGTTGCCTGCTACGTGTACGTCTGCGAGCACAACGACAACAGCGCCTATCTGAAGTACCTGCCGTATGCGATCGAACAACTGCGTGAGGCGTTCGAACGCTGCTCATTGGCGGCGCCCTTGGGCCAGATCATGGCCTCGCGCTGGACCCTGCTTGCCGACCGCTGGTGCCGACATGGCACGACCTGAATACCAGTTGCGTGAACTCACCGTCGGGCAGCGTGACGAGTGGGACCGGTTTGCCGCGGCGCACCCGCTGGGCGACTTCGCCCAGGCCTGGGACTGGGGCGAGCTGAAGGCCGATGGCGAGTGGCGGGCGCACCGGCTGGGCTTGTACCAGGACGACGCCTTGGTCGCAGGTGCTCAGGTCCTCGTGCGTGACCTGCCCTGGGGCGCGGGCCGGCTGGCCTACGCCTCGCGCGGGCCGCTGGTCGACCTGACCACTACCGACGCCGCCCCGCAGCGCGCCGCCTTGTTCGATGAGCTCGAGCATTGGTGCCGGGCGCGCGGCGCCCTGTGCCTAAAGGTCGATCCTTGCGTCACTGGTGAGGCGGAGGTGTACTTGCGGCGCTGCGGCGTCATCCCCGCACCGGTCGACGACCCGGACTTCGGCGGTACCCAGCCCAAGTACGTCATGCGCCTGGACCTCAGCCCCGGACTCGACGATGTCTTTGCCAACTTCAAGGCCGACGTGCGCAACCGCGTACGCAAGGCCGGCCGGCGTGGCGTGACCGTGCGCCGCGGCGAGTCCGAGGCGGATTGGCGCGCCTGGTACGCGTTGTTGCAGGAGACGGCCACACGCCAGCAGTTCCGCGTGCGCGCGTACAGCTATTTCGACGGCCTCCGTCGCCACCTGACTGGCGCGTGCGAGGCCTGGCTACTGCTCGCTGAGCGCGAGGCGCGGCTGGTCGGCGGGATCCTCTGCGTGCGCTTCGGGCCAACGGTCTGGTACCTGTATGGCGCGATGAACGACGAGGGCCGCAACCACTACAGCGGCTACGTCTTGCAATGGGACGCGATGCAGCGGACCGTCGAGGCGGGCGGGACGGTCTACGACTTCCGTGGGGTCGGCCCGTTCGACCAGCCCGATGGCCCGCACTACGGCCTGAACCGCTTCAAGAGCGGCTTCAGCCCGGCCGAGGTCGAGTGGGTCGGCGAGTGGGACCTGGTCCTCAGCCCGCTGCGCTACCGTTTGTTCAATTGGGCCATGGCGCAGCGCAGCCGACGGGGACGGCGCGGGCGATGAGCCTTGCCGAGCAGGTGCGGCCCCTGCTCCTGGCCGCAGGCCTGGGCACGCGCCTACGGCCGCTGACCCTGCACCAGCCCAAGCCCCTGGTCCGCGTCTGTGGGCGGCCGGTGATCGACCCGTTGCTCGATCTGCTCGCCGCCGCGGGCTGCACCGACGTGGGCCTCAACACACATTGGCAAGCGGCCGCGCTGCAGGCGCACGTGGGCGACGGCCGCGCCTGGGGCCTGCGGTTGGACTGTCGCCACGAGCCAACGCTGCTGGGCGGGGCGGGCACGCTGCGCGCGTTCGCCGACTTCCTGGGCGACCAGACGGCGCTGGTCCTCAACGCCGACTCGGTGCTGTTGCCGAACTTCGAGGCACTGCTCGCCGAGCACCGGGCCGCGGGCGCAGTGCTGTCGCTGCTCTGCACGGAGTTCGTCGGCCCGCTCAAGCGCGGCGCGGCCTGGGACGAGGCAGGCTGGCTGCGGGGCATCCGCAACTGGGGCCTAGACGACCCGCGCGCCACCCACCGCGGCCTGTTCGCCGGGCTGCACCTGGTCGAGCCGGTGGTCTGGCAGGAGTTCGTCGCGGCCGAGGGGCCGACCAACCTGGTCACCGACGTCATCCCCGCCCTGGCGGCGGCCGGTTTGCCCGTACGCGTCCTGCGTTACGACGGCCCCTTTGCCGATATCGGCGATCTGGCGGGTCTCTACCAGGCGCAGGCGCTGGTCTTGGCGCGGCGGCTGACGGCATTTCTGCAACCGGCGGAGGAGGTGGCGCCTGGGGTCTGGGTCGAGCCGGGGGCGCGGTTGGCAGGGACCGTCGAGCCACCGGTGTATCTGGCTGGCGGGGCGGACGTCGAGGCGGGTGCGCGGGTCGGGCCGTACGCGGTCCTGTGGCCTGGCGCGCGGCTGGCGGCGGGCGAGCAGTTGGCTTGGGGCCAAGATCTGGGAGTGGCGGTCGATGGGTAGTGTGCAGCCGTGGCCAACGATGTGGCGGGTGCGCCAGCAGTTTGGCGGCACCCCGGTGACCGACCTGCCGGCGGCGACGCGCGCGGCCCTGGCCGAGCTGGACCTGGCCGGCCGAGTCCGCCCCGGCATGCGCGTGGTGCTGACCGCGGGCAGCCGTGGCATCCGCGACGTGGTGCCGGTGCTCGCCGCGGCCATCGCCGAGCTGCGCCGACTCGGCGCGGAGCCGCTGGTGGTGCCGGCGATGGGCTCGCACGGGGGCGCCAGCGCCGAGGGGCAGGCGGCTCTGCTGGCCGGCTACGGGGTGACCGAGTCCGCGCTCGGCGCGCCGGTGGTCTCGCAGCCGGAGGTGGTCGAGCTGGGCCAGACGGCCGGCGGCGTGCCGCTGTTCGCTGACCGCCTGGCGGCCGAGGCGGACAGGCTGCTGGTGGTCAACCGGGTCAAGCCACACACGGATTTCGTCGGCGAACTGGAGAGCGGGCCGAACAAGATGCTAGCCCTGGGCCTAGGCAAGTGGCACAGCGCTCGCGCCTGCCACAGCTGGTTCTGTCTGCGGGGCTACGATGCCGTGCTCCGCGAGGTTGGCGCGGCACTGTGGGCCAAGCTACCGGTGCTTGGTGGGCTGGGCTTGGTCGAGAATGGACACCAGCAGACCGTCCGCGTGGGCGCGCTGCGGCCGGGCCAGGAGCAGGCGGACGAGGCCGGGTTGCTGGCCGAGGCGCGCGCGGTGTTCGGTTACCTGCCGTTCGAGCGGCTGCATGTGCTGCTGCTGGACTGGCTGGGCAAGGACATCTCGGGCAGTGGGATGGACCCGAACGTGACCGGCGCGGACGTCTGCCGTCTGCACAGCCGGCGCGAGCGGCCGTTCATCTGGCGCATCGGCGTGCGCGGCTTGACCGCGGCTAGCGCGGGTAACGCGACCGGGCTGGGGCAGGCCGATTACGCGCTGCGGCGCTGCGTGGAGGCGGTCGACTGGCCCGCGACGTACACCAACACAGTCGCCGCGGCGTCGCCCGAGGGGGCGCGCTGCCCGGTGACCTTCGACAACGATCAACAGTTGTTAGCCGCGGCCTTCAGCACCTCGGGCCCGGAGCCGGCGGCGGCTAAGCGGCTGGTCTGGGCGCGCGACACGCTGGCGGTCGATGATCTATTGGTTAGCGAGGCGTTGGTCGAGGAGGCGCGGGCGCACCCGGCGGTAATCAGTGTGGCGCCTTGGGCGCCCGGCCTGGTGTTCGACGACCGGGGCCTGCTCGATAGTCCGTGGCGCTAACGCGGCCTAGCGCTTGCAGCAGTCGAGGACTTCTTCGGTCAGCATGTAGCCCCGGCGGCGGACCGTCTTGAGGAGGTCGCTGCGCCCACAGGCGGCGTCGAGCTTCTTGCGCAGCCGCGAGATGTGCACGTCGAGCGTCTTCGAGTCGTCGTAGACGTCATCGCGCCAGACGGTCTGCAGGATGTGGGCGCGAGTGAGCACGGTGCCAATATTCTTGGCCAGCGTATGCAGGAGCAGGAACTCCTTGCAGGTCAGCTCGAGCTCGACGCCGCAGAGGTTGGCGACCTGGTTCGCGAAGTCGAGCTGCAGGCAGCCAAGGTCGAGTTTGTCGAGCGGCAGGTAAGAAGCCTCTGGCGGCAGGCGGCGGGCGCGGCGCAGTACGGCGCGCAGGCGGCCGGCCATCTCGTGGGCGTCGACTGGCTTGCGCAGGTAGTCGTCCGCGCCCGAGTCGAGCGCGCGGACGATGGTCGCGGGGTCACAATGGGCACTGACCACGACCAGCGGCAGGCCAAAGTTTGCCGGTACATGCTGGCAAAAGCCGAGTCCTTCGTCGACCGGGAGGTCGATCTCGGTGAGCACCAGGTCGAAAGTGCCGGTACTCAGCGCCTCGTGGGCGGCAGGGAGGTTGGAAACAGCTTCGGCGACGAAGCCAGCGGGTTCGACCATGCGGGCTAACAACTGCCGCGCTTGTGTGTCGGGTTCAAGAATAAGGATCTGGTACATCTGCATCGAGCGGCCTTCCTCCACCTGGTAAGGTCGTCAATACCCATAGTCTAGAGCCAATGCGGGGCCTGCCAAGTGGAAGTTGATAACCCTGCGTTAATGTTACACATGGTCACCGCGGTCGGTAGGTGCGGGGCTGCGGGACCGCCGCGAGCGGCTTCGGGGTGGGCGGGCGAACGCAGCGGTTGACACTCTCGGGCGCCTGCGGTACTATTTGCCATTCGTGGGCCGCGGCGGAATGCTGAGGCATCACGAACGACGATTACCACGCTGGGCGCTTGTTCGAACCGTCGCGGATTGCGCGGCAGGCGAACGTGCTGCCACCGCCTTGAACTGTGTCCGTGCGTGGACGGGAAGCGTCACCGCGGACCAGGTTTGTCCCCCCGGACTGCCGTCCCTTGCGGCGACGATCACCGTGTGTTCGTGCCGGTGCGCGCCTGTTGGGTCAGCGCTGGCGAGGGCGCGAGAGCCGATGAGGGTTAGAGGTTAAGTATGCCGACGATCAACCAGTTGATCCGCAAAGGTCGCACGCGGCGCGAGTCCGTGAGCAAGTCCTCGGCGTTGCAGGTGCGCTACAACGCGCTGCAGCGGCGCAGTTACCCGCTGGCGGGCGGTTCGCCCCAGAAGCGCGGGGTCTGCACCAAGGTCTACACGACCACGCCCAAGAAGCCGAACTCGGCGCTGCGCAAGCTGGCCCGGGTGCGCTTGACCAACCGTCGCGAGGTGCTGGCTTACATCCCCGGCGAGGGGCACAACCTGCAGGAGCACTCGGTGGTCTTGATCCGCGGCGGCCGCGTGCGCGACCTGCCGGGTGTGCGCTATCACATTATCCGCGGGACCCTGGACTCGACGGGCGTCGCCGCCCGCCGCCAGGGTCGCAGCAAGTATGGCGCCAAGGCGCCCAAGTAGGCCTTGGTAGGGAGCTAGCTCATGTCGCGCAAGCGCAACATTTACCACCGACCTGTGCCCCCCGACCCGGTGTTGGGTAGCACGACGACCGAGCGGTTCATCCGCTACCTGATGCGTGGCGGCAAGCGCACGCGGGCCGAGTACTGCATGTACGGCGCCCTCCTGCGCATCGCCGAGCGCACCGGCCGCAACCCCCTCGAGGTCTTCGAGGAGGCGTTCATCAACGTGCGGCCGCGCGTCGAGGTGCAGAGCCGGCGCATCGGCGGCGCGACCTACCAGGTGCCGGTCGAAGTGCGGCCGACCCGCGCGGTGGCGCTGACGATCCGCTGGATCATCGGCGCGGCGCGGGCCCGGGGTGAGAAGGGCATGATCGAACGCCTGGCTAACGAGCTGATTGATGCCGCGGGCCGGACCGGCGGCGCCTATGGCCGACGCGAACAGATCTACCGCATGGCGGAGGCCTCGAAGGCGTATGCCCACTATCGTTTCTAGTCCTGGTAGCGCGACGGTCGTGCCGCGGGTGGCCGGGGCCGAACGGAAGGGTCGAGCAGTGGCGCGTCAATTCCCTCTAGATAGAGTGCGAAATATCGGCATCGCAGCCCATATCGATGCCGGTAAGACGACGGCGACTGAGCGCATTCTGTTCTATACCGGTCGCACGCACCAAGTGGGCGAGACCCACGAGGGCAGCGCGCAGATGGACTGGATGGAAGAGGAGCAGCAGCGGGGCATCACGATCACCGCGGCGGCGACGACCGTGAACTGGGGTTCGCACATTATCAATGTGATCGACACCCCGGGCCACGTCGACTTCACCATCGAAGTCGAACGCTCCCTGCGCGTGCTCGACGG
>DHNJ01000250.1:18837-19099 GCA_002409445.1 Armatimonadetes bacterium UBA5419
TTCGTCAACAAGATGGACCGCATCGGCGCCGACTTCCTGCATGCGGTTGAGCAGATGCGCAGCCGCCTGGGCGCCAACGCCCACCCGATCCAGTTGCCGATTGGCGCGGAGGACAAGTTCGCCGGCGTCGTCGACCTAGTCGAGATGAAGGCCTACTACTTCAGTGGTGAGAGCGGCGCCCCCGGCGAGGAGCGCGAGATTCCCGCCGACATGGTGGAGCTGGCCGAAGAGTGGCGGGGCCGCCCGCTTGAAGCCCCCGCCG
>DHNJ01000250.1:19212-20725 GCA_002409445.1 Armatimonadetes bacterium UBA5419
TGCTTGAAGCCCTCGCCGACGTCGACGACCACATCATGGAGGCATTCCTCTCTGAGGCGCCGGTTTCGGCCGCCGAGATCAACGCGGCGCTGCGCACGGGCACCGTGCAGTCGCGGTTGGTGCCGGTCGCCTGCGGCTCGGCCTACCGCAACATTGGCATCCAGCCGCTGCTAGACGCAGTGGTCGCCTACTTGCCGTCGCCGCTGGATCGTGGGGCGACGACGGGTCGGCACCCGAAGACCCTGGAGCCGCTGGAGCGCCAGCCGAGCGACGACGAACCGTTTTCGGCCTTGGCGTTCAAGGTTATGAACGACGGGCGGATGAACCAGAAGCTGACCTACCTGCGCATCTACTCGGGTGTGTTGGCCAAGGGCCAGCAGGTGCTCAACGCCGGCCGGGACCAGAAGGTCAACTGCGGCCGCGTGTTGCGGATGCATGCGAACAAGCCTGAGGATATCGCCGAGGCCCGCGCGGGCGAGATCGTCGCGGTCGTTGGTCTGCGCGATGTGGCCACGGGCGACACGCTGTGCGATCTGCGCGACCCGATTTCGTTTGAGAACATCAGCTTCCCCGAGCCGGTCATCTCCATGGCCGTCGAGCCGCGCACGCGGGCGGACGAGGAGAAGTTGACCGCGGCGTTGGGCCGCCTGCGCGACGAGGACCCGACGTTCCGCGTGCGCTACGACGAGGAGACCGGGCAGACGGTCATTTCGGGCATGGGCGAGCTCCATCTCGAGATCATCATCAACCGCCTGTTGCGCGAGTTCCACGTCGGCGCGCGGGTCGGCGCACCGCAGGTCAGCTACCGCGAGGCGCTGGGCGCCAGGGCGCGGGGCGAGGGCCGCTTCGTGCGCCAGACCGGCGGCCGCGGCCAGTTCGGCCATGTCGTGCTCGAGGTCGAGCCGCTGGGCGAGGACCATGCGGGCGGCTTCGAGTTTGTCGATGGGACCGTCGGCGGGGTCATCCCACGCGAGTACATGTCCAGCATCGAAGCGGGTGTGATCGAGGCAGCGGAGAACGGCGTGCTCGCCGGCTACCCGCTGGTCGACTTCCGCGCGACGGTGGTCGACGGCAGCTACCACGAGGTGGATAGCTCGGAGATCGCGTTCAAGGTGGCGGCCTCGATGGCGCTGCAGGATGCCGCCCGCAAGGCGGGGGTCAACCTGATGGAGCCGTTGATGTCCGTCGAGGTGGTCACGCCGCTGGAGTACATGGGCGACGTGATTGGCGACCTCAACCAGCGCCGGGCGCGGATTACCGCGATGAACCCGTCGCCGGGGGAGACCGAGACGATTGATGCACTGGTGCCGTTGGCCGAGATGTTCGGCTACGTCACCGCCCTGCGCTCGGCGAGCCAGGCCAGGGCTACGTACACGATGGAACCGGCGCGGTACCAAGAGGTGCCAGCCAGCGTGCATGAGGAGTTGCTGGCCAAGCGCTGAGTGCGCGGTCAGATGGAATGGTAAGCGGATAACCGCGCCCCGGGAGGCAGCGATGGCACGACAGAAGTTCG
>DHNJ01000265.1 GCA_002409445.1 Armatimonadetes bacterium UBA5419
CCCACCCGCCGCCGGTGGCGACCAGCCGGCCGGCCGGGGCGGTGTCGAGCCGCGGCGCGGCGGGCGCCGGCAGCTCGGCCTGGAACCAGGCCAGCGGGTGGCCGGCGTCGGCCCAGACCGCGTCCTCGCGCAGGACGAAGGTCAGGTTCAGCAGGTGGTGCGCGCCCGGCTCGGCCCAGCCGGCGGGCAGCGGGATCGTGATCTCGCCCTCGCTCTGCGCGGCGATGTCCAGCGGCGCGAGCTCGCCCGCGGCGATGACCTGGCCGTCGCGCGTCACCGACCAGCGCGGCGACAGGTAGCTGAGGTCGACGAAGTAGTTCTTGTTGCGCACGAGCAGACGGCCCGCCTCGGCATCAACGGCGGCGACCTCGACCGGCTGCAGGATCGCCGTATAATCGACGAGGCCCGGATGACGCAGGCGGTCGGGCCCGACCAGGCCGTTGAGGCAGAAGTTGTGGTCGGTCGGCAGCTCGCCGTAGTCGTGGCCGTAGGCGATCCAGTCGACCTCCTCGCCCCAGCGCTCGAAGTCGAGCCACAGCCGGCAGCCCTCGACGGCGCGCTCGGCCAGCAGCTCGTCGGGCGAGAGCGCCCGCGCGTAGAGCCGCGCCTCGTCCAGCTGCACGCCCCAGCTCGTCTGGCGGGCCTGGCTGTTGCGGCCGACGCTCAGGGTGAAGCCTTGCGGCTGCAGCGTACCGTCGCACGGCGTGTCGGCGACCTTCTGGCCGTTGACGAACAGCGCCAGCGTGACCCCGTCCCAGACGCCGCTGAGCCAGTGCCAGCGATCGCCGAAGCCGGCCGGCAACGCATAGGAGGCCGCCGTCCGCTCCGCGGCCAGGACGTAGAACTCGAGCTCGTTGTCCGCGGTGACGCGCAGGCCGTACTGCTCGCCCTTCGTCAGGAGGGGGCGCTCGCCGCTGCTGTCGCCGAGGAACACCGCCACCTGGAGCGTCAGCCCCGGCTGCGTGATGTTGAGCGACGGGTGGCTAGCACAGGTGGCGTAGCCATCGACCAGCGCCCGGCCCCGGCGGCCGGTGACCATCTCACCCGCGACGAGCGCGCGATTGCCCTGGTCGCTGCGGTCGAGGGTCCAGGTTGAGCGGCGCCGCAGCCCCTGGTCGACCCAGTCCCAGATGAATCCACCTTGCAAGTGGTGGTGGGTCTCGATCGCCGTCCAGTACTCCAGCAGGTTGCCCGTGGAGTTGCCCATCGAGTGGGCGTATTCGCACATGACGATCGGCCGGTAGGCATCGGGATCGTTGTTCATCTCGATGATCCGCTCGACAGTCGGATACATCGGCCCGAGAACGTCGATCGACGGGTCCGCCTCGGCGGGGTGGTAGTGGATCAGCCGCGTCGGCTCGTTCGCCCGCAGCCACGCGGAACACTTCTCGTGGCCCGGCCCGAAGCCCGACTCGTTGCCCAGCGACCAGACGATGACCGACGGGTGGTTCTTGTCGCGGTGGACCATCGCCACCACGCGCTGGAGCATGGCGTCGTGCCAGTCCGGGTCCTTGGTGAACTTGTCCCACTCGGCGTGCGACTCGATGTTGGCCTCGTCGTAGAGGTAGATGCCGTACTCGTCGCAGAGGTCGATCCAGGTCGGGTGGTTGAGGTAGTGGGCCGTGCGCACAGCGTTGAGGTTGTGCTGCTTCATGATCTCCAGGTCGGCGATCATCGACTCGCGGGTCACCGTGCGCCCCGTCTCCGGGTCGAACTCGTGGCGGTTGACGCCCTTGAGCAGGACCGGCTGACCGTTGACGAGCAGCTGGCCGTCGCGCAGTTCGACCTTGCGGAAGCCGATGCGCGTGCGCTCCAAGTGGAGGACCGCGCCGTCGGCGTCGAGAAGCTCGACTGTGACCTCGTAGAGGTTTGGCGCCTCGGCCGACCAGAGCCGCGGCGCGCTAACCGGCAGCGACAGGTTCAGGTCCGCGCGTGCGCCCACGGCCACCGTCTGCGCCTTGGTCGCCGCGGTGCCGACCACGGCGGCGCCATCATAGACCGTGACGCGCGCATGCACGTCCGCCGCCTCCGCGCTGTCATTGCGGGCGGTGACGGTGGCCAGCAGGTCGGCGTCGCGGTAGTCGTCGTCCAGCTGCGGGTCGAGCCCGTAGTCGCCGATGGCCACGCGCGGGAAGGCGGTCAGGCGGACGTCGCGGTAGATGCCCGAGAAGCGCCAGAAGTCCTGGTCCTCGAGGTAGCTCGCATCGCACCAGCGCCACACGCGACAGACCAGCAGATTCGCCCCGGGCCGCAGATGCTCGGTCAAGTCGAACTCGGCCGGACTCATGCTGTCCTTGCTGTAGCCGACCTCGTGGCCGTTGAGCCAGAGCTGCAGCAGCGACTGCACGCCCTCGAAGAGGATCGAAATGCGCCGGCCGGCCCACTCCGCGGGCACCTCGAAGGTCGTGCGATAGTCGCCGATCGGGTTGTCGCCAGGAATCTTCGGCGGCGTGCTCTCGCCGAACGGGTGCTGAATGTTGGTGTAGATCGGCGTCTCATAGCCCTGCGTCAGCCAGTCGCCGGGCACCGCGATCGTCGACCAGGCGCGGTCGTCATAGGTCGGCAGGAAGGCGTCGCGCGGCGCGCTGTCGAGATTCGGCGACCAACAGAAGCGCCACTCGCCATTGAGGCTGAGCACGGTCGGCGCGCTGTCGGGCCCCTCCAGCCGCGGGCGCAAGGGGACGTGCGGGGCTTCCTTGTTGGCGCCCAGTTGGCGCGGGTCTTCCCAAAAGTTCAACGCTGGCGACATGCTTGGCTCTCCTCAATCCGCGGACGTGGCCGCAGGCTAGCACAGCCAAGGGATGCCGACCAGATGCTGCCCTAGTGCTCAACCCAGGCGGCCAGGTCGTGGGCCACCGGCGGTGTGGTCAAGCGGAGCTGGCCATCGCGCGCCACCACCTGCGCCTCCGGCGCGGCCACCTCGCCGGTCGCTGGGTCGCGCCAATGGACGCGGTAGGCGCCGTCAGCCATACCCGCCAAGGTCACCTCGCCACTGACCTCGCCGGTGCCGCGCAGGTTCTCGAACCAGAGCAGCGCCCAGTCGTCCGTCCCCTTGGCCCGCGCTCCGAGCGCCGGCACGTACGGGTCGAGGCGCAGCGCGGCGATTACCAGCCAGTCCTGGCCGTCGTTGCGGACGACGATCTCGTGACGGCCGGCGGGTACCGGCGCGCTCAGCTCCCAGCTGCCGCGCTGGTCACCGTCGGCGGCGGGGTGGTCCGCGCTGGCGACGACGGCGCCGTCGACCAGGATGCGTGGGCCCGCGCCGGAGCGCGCGATGCTGTTGTAGGCCAGGGTGAACGTCGCGGGCTCGGGCAGGGTGACGGTGAAGCGGCCCTCGGGACCCGTCGCCCGGTGGTAGTCACCGTGGAGGAACTCGGCCATGTTCGCGAGGCCGTCGATGGTGCCGTCCGGCGCGATCTCGAAGGTCGTCGCCGCCGAATCCCAGCCGGCGCCCGGCGTGAAAACCAGCGGCGCGCGCTGATCGCTGTCGACGGCCACCGGCAGGCGCCGCGCGTCGGTCTGGGCGACCAGGCCGCTGTCGTCGATGATGCGGCGGGCGGCGGCGAACTTCGGGTAAAGGTTGTTGCGGGCGACGGTGTCCCAGGCCCAGTACTGGGGTGGGGCAGCGAGGTCGCTGGTCAGCCCGGCCCACAGCGCGCGCTGCAGCCAGGTACCGTCGTCGGCGCCAAGGTCGCCCCGCGAGCCGACCTCGCCGAGGAACATCGGCTGCGGCCAGTCGCGCGCGAGCAGCTCGTGCGTGTCCACCGCGGCCACCGCGTCGTCCTGGTAGCGGTGCGGCTGCAGGTAGTCCATCGAGCCGTAGATCGGCAGGTCCAGGTCGGAACTGGTGACGACCATGTGGCCCTGTGGGTCCTGAGCCCGGATCCAAGCCGCCATCTCCTCGTGCCAAGCGGCAACGTCAGCAACCTGCCCGTCCCAGACGGCGTTGGTGAACTGCACTTCGTTGAACAGCTCCCAGGCCAGCACCGCCGGCGAGTAGCCCCAGCGCGCGATGATGTAGCGGTACTTGGCGCGGGTCAGGGCGCGCGCCTGGTCGTCCGTGAAGAAGTCGTGCGGACGCGCCAGCCAACCGCCGAGCTCCACGTTCCACGGGTTCTCGATCCAGTTGTTGTCGTTCGACGTGCTGTACTGGCCGTGGTGCTGGAGGACGACCTGCAGGCCGATGCCGTGGGCCTCGGCGGTCTCGATGATCTGGTCCCAGGTCGCCGCGACCTCCAGCGACAGCTCGCCCAGCGGCGGTGCGGTCTCCTCCGCCCAGGGGTAGACCCAGTCGAGGTTGGCGCGGGCGAAGGCGGCCATCCAGACCCGCCCCCAGTTGCACCCCGCCTCCGCCAGCCGCGTCAGGTGCTCCGGCACCGTGCCCGACTGGTTGCTCCAGCCGACGTTGCAGCCGAGCGGCAGGTACGGCTCGTCGCCGCGCAGCAGGCCTCGCGCATCGTCACGCACCCGACCGTAGCCCAGACCCGGTTCACCCGTGACCGCGAACTGCGCGGGTATGGCCGCGACAGTGAGGGGGGCGCCGTTGTGGGTCACCGCGCCGACCTGCCACGTGCCCGCCGCGTCCGGCGCGAGGCGCGCGCGCCAGGTGGTACCGCCGTCAAAGAAGGCAGGCACGCGGCGGGTGCTGCCGTCCGCCGCGGTCCACGTGACCTGCACGTCGTTGGCGACGCAATCGAACGGGTTGCCGGCGAGGGCCGGCAGCTCGAAGCTCGTTTCGATCCGCGGCCACAGCCCCGGCGCGCTGACGCTACCGGCCAGCAACAGACATGCGGCCCAGATCATCGTGACTCTCCTGGTTGCTCGCTATTCGAGATAGAAGACCTCCGGCAGGATGACCTCGACGGGCGAGTTGTCGGGGTTGACCTCCATCAGCGGCGCCATGTAGTCCCACCACTCGCGGACCAGCGGGTGCCGCGGCAGGTCGGCGGCGGTGTTGCCCGGCGCCTGCTTCTGCACGGCAAAGAGCGTCAGCGTCTCTTCATCGAGATAGATCGCGTAGTCGCTGATGCCCGCCTCGCGTAGGGTCTCGGCTAGCTTGGGCCAGATCTCGTCATGGCGCTTCTTGTACTCGGCCTCGTTCCCGGGCTTCAGCTTCATCTTGAATGCGTGGCGGACCATTGTCATCCTCCTGGCCGTAACGTACGCGCTCGCCGGCTGCCGCGTCAAGCCGTGGGCACAGAGGGAGGGTTGCCACGGGCCAGGGCGAACAAGCGCCGAGGAGACGCGGATGAGCGCCGCCCTGTTGCTCTGCCTCGGTCTGATGGCCAACCCCGAAGTGCCCCTGAGCAGCCTGCGGGCGATCGTGATCGCCGACGATGCCCCGGACCCGGACCGCCACGCCGCGGCGGAGCTGCGCGACTACCTGCGCTGGTCGGCCGGCCGCGACCTCGACATCATCGCCGCCTCGACGGTTCAGCCGGGGCAACGCTACGCCCTGGTCGGCGATTCGGCCGCGCTCCGTCGCCTGGTGCCAAGCGTGGATCTGACCGGCCTGGGCCCCGACGGCATCGTCATCAGCACCGCCGGCGGCCACCTCGCGCTCGCCGGGACACCGCCGCGCGGCGCCGCCTACGCCGTCTATAGCTTCCTCGAAGATACGCTGGGTATCCGCTGGTGGACCAGCAGCGAGCAGACGGTGCCGCGCCACCGGAACTTCGTCGTGCCGCCGCAAGACGTCCACTACACACCGGCCTTGCGCCTGCGTGAGTCGTTCTACACCGACGCGCTGGACGGCCTGTTCGGCCTGCGGCTGAAGCACAACGGCCACTTCGTCCGCACGCCCGAGGAGCTGGGTGGGCACGACGGCATCATCGGCTGGTGCCACACCTTCTACCTCTACCTGCCCCCCGAGAAGTACTTCGCCGCGCACCCCGAGTGGTACGCGGAGGCCGACGGTGTGCGCCAACACGCCGGGCGGCAGCTCTGCTTGACCAACGAGGAGTCGCGGGTCGAGATGGCGCGGGTGATGCGGCAGTACCTGCTCGACAATCCCGGCATGACGATGATCTCGCTGTCGCACAACGACTGGGGCGGGTGGTGCCGCTGCGCGAAATGCAGCGCGCTGGTCGCGGCCGAGGGCAGCGATGCCGGGCCGCTGCTGCAGTACGTGAACGCCGTCGCCGGCATGCTGGCCGACGAGTTCCCGCACGTGCTGGTCGAGACCTTGGCCTACCAGGGCAGCCGCCGGCCGCCGGCGACGGTCCGGCCCGCGGACAATGTGGTGGTCCGGCTCTGCAGCATCGAATGCGACTTCGGCCAGCCCCTGGCGACCGGGCCGCGCAACGCCGACTTCGCCGCCGACACCGAGGGCTGGAGCAAGATCGCGCCGCGGATGGTGGTCTGGAACTACGTCACCAACTTCGCCAACTACCTGCTACCGCACCCGAACCTTACGCCTCTGGCCGATGACATCCGGTGGTTCATCGACCATGGCGCCGTCGGGCTGTTCGAGCAGGGCGACTACGGCTCGCGCACCGGCGACTTCGTCGGCCTGCGCGGCTGGCTGCTGGCGCATCTGATGTGGGATCCCAGCCGCAGCCAACCGGCGCTGATCGACGAGTTCCTGCGCGGGTACTACGGCGCCGCGGCCCCGTTCCTCCGCGAGTACCTACAGTTGCGCGAGGACGCTCGCGACGCCAACGATACGCGCATTGGCTGCTACCGGGGCAACGTCACCGACTGGCTCGACCTCGCCGGGCTGACGCGCGCCACGCAGCTGTTCGAGCAGGCCGAGGCCGCCGTCGCCGGCCAGCCGGAGTACCTGCTGCGCGTCCAGCGCGAGCGGCTGCCGCTGACGTTGGTCTGGATCATGAACGACCCAGCGCTGCGCCGACAGACGGCGGCGGAGGGCCTGGAGTGGGCGGGGCCCGCGGACACGATGGCAACTTGGGCCGAGTGGCGCGCGCTGCACGAGCACTACAACGTCGGCCAGGCGCACGAGGGCCGGCCGTTCGCCGACTGGGCCGACGGCTTCGAGGCGCAGATCGAGCGCGACGCCGTGCGCGCCGCCCGCCGCGCGGCCAACCCGAACCCCAACGACTGGCAGGAGTACGACCTGACCCTCTACCGCGAAGGCGAGATGACCAGCATCGTCGCCGACCCCGCGGCAACCAATGGCGAAGCCGCCCGCATGACCACCAACCACACCGAGTGGGCGATCCAAGCGCCGATCGGCACCGAGGTCGCCGGTAAGCGGGTCCACCTTCGCGTGGCCCTGCGCGCTGACGCGGCGAACCCGGCCGACCTGGACGGGGTCGCGCTGGACTACGGTGTCTGGGACTTCGGCGGTGGCGGGGTCGTCGGAGGGAGTATGGCGCTCGCCGACGTCGCGGGCCCGCAGTACAAGACCCTCGACCTGGGCGAGGTCGCCATCACACCCGGCTGCGCGGTCTGGGTGGCGCCGAAGAACAACCCGGGCCAGGTCGGCGCGATCTACGTTGACCGCGTCTGGTACGACGTGCTGGACTGAGCCGACCGAACGGAGCATGACCATGATCGCAATACCCCTGCTGCTGCTGACCGGGATCAACGCGCCGACAGCAGTCCCGCTGGCCGATTTCCACGCGATCTACGTTGACCAGCAGGCGCCGGCCGTTGACCACAACGCGGCGGCCGAACTGCGCACCTACATTGAGCGGATGGGCGGGCCGGCGCTGCCGATCGTCACCGCCGAGGCCGAGCCGCTGACCGCTGGGCCGGTCATCTTTGTCGGCGATTCGGCCGCGCGTGCGCGGCGCGCACCGGGGGTCACCCTCGATGGTCTCGGCGTCGACGGAATCGTCCGCCAGACGGTCGAGCGCGACCTGGTGCTCTGGGGCGTCGCGCCGCGCGGCACGCTGTACGCGGTCTACAGCTTCCTGGAGGACGTCCTCGGCGTGCGCTGGTGGACCAGCACCGAGGAGACCGTGCCGAACCGCACCGGCTTCATCGTCCCGGTGCAGGCGCACCGCTATGCGCCCGCGCTGCGCATGCGCGAGTCGTTCTACAGCGACGCCGCCGACGTGCGGTTCGCGCCGCGGCTGCGCGTGAACGGCCACTTCGCCCGCATGGGCCCGGAGTGGGGCGGGCACGACGGCATCATCGGCTTCTGCCACACGTTCTACCAGTTCCTGCCGCCGGACCAATACTTCGCCGACCACCCCGAGTGGTACAGCCTGCGCAACGGCGTGCGGACCACGGACGGCGCTCAGCTGTGCTGCACGAATCCGGAGATGCAGGCGGAGATGACCCGCGTCGTGCTCGACCGCATCGCGAAGAGCAACGGCGAGAGCGTCATCTCGGTCAGCCACAACGACTGGCACGGCTGGTGCGAGTGCGCGAACTGCACCGCGGTGCTCGAACGCGAGGGCTCGCAGGCCGGGCCGCTGCTGGAGTTGGTCAACACGGTGGCCCGCGCGGTCGCCGCCGAGTACCCAGACATCCTGGTCGAGACGCTGGCCTACCACCAGACGCGCAAGCCGCCCGCGACCGCGCGGCCCGAGCCGAACGTCCTGATCCGCCTCTGCAGCATCGAGTGCGACTTTGGCCAGACGCTGGAGCACGGCGAGCGCAATGCCGACTTCGCCGACGACATCCGCGGCTGGAGCACCATCGCCCCGCAGCTGTTCATCTGGAACTACGTCACCAACTTCTCCAACTACCTGCTGCCGCACCCGAACCTGACCGCGCTGGGGCCGGACATCGACTTCTTCGTCCGCCACGGGGCCGTCGGCCTCTTCGAGCAGGGCGACTTCGGCTCTACCACGGGCGACTTCATCCGCCTGCGCGCGTGGCTGCTGGCGCATCAGATGTGGGACCCGTCGCGCGACCAAGCGGCGCTTGTCCGCGAGTTCCTCGATGGCTACTACGGTGCTGCGGGTGCGCCACTGGCCGAGTATCTAGCGCTGCGGGAGACCGCGCGCGAGGAGGCGGGTATAGCGCTGCGCTGCTATCGCACCGCGGCGGGCGACTGGTTCGATCTCGATAGCCTGATCGAAGCCGACCGCCTGTTCGACGCGGCGGAGGCGGCCGCCGCCCATGACGCCGTGCTACTTGCGCGGGTACAGCGGGAGCGGTTGCCGCTGGAGCTGGTCTGGCTACAGGAGGACCGGCGGCTGCGGCGCGAAGCGGCAGCGCGTGGGATCGCCTGGCCGGGGCCGGCCGACTCCCTGTCCGCGGCCCGGGCCTGGCAGGCGGCCAGCCTTGCGGCCAACGTCGGCAACTTCGGTGAGGGGCGTCCCTTCGGCCCGTTCGGCGAGTCGGTCGTCGCGCGGTTCGAGAAGATCTCACCGCCGCCGGGCTACGAGCACCGGCCGGATGATTGGGTGGCCTGGCAGGACGGCGCGTTCACGCTGCACGGGCTAGGCTGGTGGGTGACCCACGTTGACGACGCCGCCGCGACCGACGGCCGCGCGGCGCGCATGCCCGGCGACCACACCCAGTGGGCCGTCCAGGTGCCAATTGGCGCAGAGCTCGGCGGCGGCCGTTGGCAGGTGTTCCTAGCGGTGCGCGGCGCTGGTAAGGACGGGGCACCTGCCGACCAGTCCATCGGACGCGTCGGCATCTATGACAGCGAGCAGCAGCGCGACATCGTCTCACTGCCTCTCCGGTTGTCGGACATTGGCGGCGAAGGCTACCACCAGATCGACCTCGGCACCATTGCGCTGACGCCGACGATGACCTTCTGGGCAGCCCCGGTCAACGATCCTGACTACGTCGAAGGCCTCTACGTGGACCGGCTCTACGCGCTTGTCGCCACGGACGATGACGGGTAACCTGCCCACAGAAGGAGACTGACGAATGCGATTCGCCAACCATATCCGCCGCGCCGGCTTGCTGGCGCTGGCGCTCCTCCTGGCCACCGGCGCGCTGGCCCAGAACAAGTTCACGATTGCCGTCCTACCGGATGTGCAGGGCGAGACGAACGATCAGCGACTGACCCAGCGCTTCGAATGGCTAGCCCAGAACCAGGCCGACTTGAACCTGCGCATGGTCCTGCAGGTCGGCGACCTGATGAACTTCAATGACGAGCGCCAGTACGTCCACCAGAGCAAGGCGTACGAGGTGCTGGACCGGGCGGTCATCCCGTTCGCCAACGCCCTGGGCAACCACGACACCGCGGCGGTCCTCCACGACGGCGGCAGCGCCGCGCCGGGCAACGTGAACCTGAACCTGCGCAACACCGAGAAGTTCAACCGCAACTGGCCGATCAGCCGCTTCGTCAACTACGTCGGCTCCTACGAGCCCGGCAAGATCGAGAACAGCTACCACCTGTTTCGCGCGGGCGGCCTCAAGTGGGGTGTGTTGGCGCTCGAACTGTGGCCGCGCACGCCGGTCATCGAGTGGGCCAAGCAGGTCGTCGACCAGCACCCAGACGTGAACTGGATCGTCCTCACGCACTCATATCTGGAGGGCAACAGTCAGTTGGTCCAGAACAACGGCGGCTACGGCGACAACAGCCCGCAGTTCCTGTTCGACCAGCTGATCAAGCCGTCGGCCAACATCCAGATGGTCTTCAGCGGTCACACCGGCCGCCACGGCTACCTGGAGCAGACGACCGATCCCGGGACGAAGGTGCATGCATTCCTGCAGTGCTACCACGACAACGAGACCAACCCGACCCGCCTGGTGACCATCGACACCGAGGCGCGCACGTTGGAGACGTGGGTCTACGCACCGAACACCGACGAGCGGCGTGATGACGGCTCGGCGCGCACGGTCAATGGGCTGAACCTGGTCAAGCCGGCCGACTAGGCGCTACCAGGCCCAGGTCGCAATCTTCGCGCAGGCCTCGGCGATCTGGTCGATGTCCTCGTCCGTGTACAGTTCGTGGATGGGGATGACGACCATCTCGTCGAGCGCCTCCACGCACCCGGGGCAGTACTCCTCGTCGTAGCGCAGCGGCTCGCCGTCGCGCAGGGTGAAGGGGTAGTTGCTGGTGCCGTAGACCTGCTGGCGGCGGATCGCCTCGTACATGAAGATCGGCTTACCGATGTACTGGTAGCCGCAGGCCACGCCTTCGGCCCGCAGCGCCTCGGCCACTTTGGGTGCGGGGACGGCTGCCTCCTCGGCGACGACGCGTAGGACATACATCCAGTAGGTGCAGCGGTCGCCCTCGCGCACCACCTGGGGGTAGAAGCCGGGCAGGCCCGCCAACTTGGCGTTCAGCCGGTCGCCGAGGAACGCCCGCCGGGCGCAGAGCGCCTCGAGGCCGGGCAGCTGCGACAGCGCAACGGCCGCCTGTAGCTCGGTCAGGTGGTAGTTGTAGCCGAACTGTAGATAGTTGCGCGCGCCGAGCGACGAGTAGTGCGGGCCGCCCTTGTGGGGGAAGATGCTCAAGATCTCCTGCAGCACCGGGTCGTTGGTCACCGTCAAGCCGCCCTGGCCGCTGATCAGGTGCTTGCTTTGCTGGAGCGAGAAGCAGCCGATATCGCCCAGCGTGCCGACCTTCTCGCCCTGCCACAGCGCCCCGTACGCTTGCGCGCAGTCCTCGACCAGCAGGAGCCCGTGGCGGGCGGCAACATCGCGCAGGGCAGCCATGTCGGCGGGGTTGCCGGCCAGGTGGACGGGCATGATCGCGCGTGTGCGCGCGGTGACCCGCTGCTCCGCGCTGACCGGGTCCATATTGTAAGTCTCGGGCAAGATGTCGGCGAAGACGGGGATCGCGTTCTGGGCGAGGACGGGGATGACCGTACCCATGTCCGTGATGGGCGCACAAATGACCTCATCACCTGGTTCGAGTTGGAGTGCGCCAAGTGCGGTGTGGATCGCCGCGGTACCGGAGCTCGAGGCGGTGCAGAACTTGACCCCAAGCCAGTCGGCAAACTCGGCCTCGAGCCGGTCCACATACTTGCCGCCAACCCGCGTCAGCTGGCCGGTCGCGCAGATGTCGGCCAGGTACTCGAGCGCCGCGGGGCCGAGAGCGCGGTTCGGGTTGTGCAGGGGCTCCGTGCGGACGGGTGTGCCACCCAGCAGAGCGGGCTTGTTGGGGCTGTTCACGAGGCTTCTCCTGTCTGCCAGACATGGCTGGCCAGCTCGGTCGCCGCGGCGGCGATCGCATTGGTGCCGCCCGGCCCGACACGGGTCCAGGGCCCAAGGTCCGGCTCGTAGCCACCCTCGGCCCAAGCTTCGTCGACCATCAGGTAGCCCTGGTAGCCGTTCGAGTAGGCGGAGACGAAGGTGACCTCCGCCGGCGAGGCGGCCTTCAGGTCGAGGCCGTACTGGCAGAACAGCTCGCCCTCGACGGCGATGATCAGCACCTCACCGAGCCGCAGTGCCTGAACCTCAACGGCCACCGGCCCGCGGCCCAGGTCGATCAGGCGGCAGAGCTCGTGGAGCCGGCGGAACTCGCCGATCAGGGGTGCGCGGTCGGCCTCGGGCGCGGCGGCGATCGCCGCGCGCGTGGCGTCCCGGCGGGCGTGGAGGTCGGGGTCGGTGGGCAGGTCGCGGCGCGGCAACTGGAGGGTCGCGCGGGCGGCGCCGATCGACGGAGACATGTCGCGCACGGGCGGCCGCGAGACACCTTCGCGAACATCGAGCAGCGCGAGCTGCCGGACGATCTCACCGCCCAGGGTCCGCCCGTAGACGGCCACGTCGTGGAAGCCGGTCGTCCGGCGGACCGCGCCGACGTCGCCACAGGCACCCTGGAGGAACAGGCAGGCATCTAGCCCGAGCGCAGACTCGGCCAAGCCGCACGCCACGCCGGGATAGTCGGCCGAGACCAGCGGCTGCACCTGGACGACGGATGGGTGGCAGCAGTAGCCGCTGATCGCGCCGGCCCCACGCTCGCCGAACGCATAGAGCAGCGGCACCGCCTCGTCGCGCGGCTCGCGCAGCACCTCGGCGTCATCATCCGGGCGCGTGCGGCCATCGGCCATGCCACCCGAGCGCAACAGCGTGCGGCGGTTCCAGGCGATGCCCGGCGCGCGGCCCTCGGCACAGCGCCAGGTCATCGGCTCACGCCGCGCCCAGGCCTGCTCCACCGTGGCCACCACCTGCGTGAGCAGCGCCTCGAGGTAGGCCGCGGCGCCGGGGAACTCACCGACCAAGTCGTGGATGTCCGTGGTCTGTGGCGTGGAGTGCGCATGGGTTGTAGAGACCAAGATCGCCTGGGGCCGCAGGCCGCAGCGCTCATGGATGCGGACGCGCACCTCCTCGATCAGGTCGCGGTCGGGGCCGAGCAGCGTCCGGCTGAGACCCAGGGCGTCCAGCGCGACGACCGCCGCCGCGGTCTGGCCGATGTCGAATACGGCGGCGCGTGCCTTTAGGCGGTCATGAATGCCCTCGAACGGAGTTTGGCGCGGGTAGAAGCTCAGGTATGGCACGCTTAGGGGCGGCGTGATGTCCGTTTGCGCGAAACCAGCCAGGAGCGCCATGCTTGTCCTCCCGGCGTGAGTATTCCTGCCCCCTCAGACGGTTCCTGCATGTAGTAGAGTAGAGGTATCCGGAGGCTCCGATGGATGGATGGGCTGTAGTCGTGGTCTGCGCGGACCAGCATCAAGCATTCCTGGTCGCCTCCCTGCTGCGGAGTGCTGGTCTGATGGCACGGGTCGATGCTAGCGACACCGCCGGCTGGCAGCCGTTCCTGACAATCGACAGTGGTGGCTACCGCGTCGTGGTCCCCGACGACCAGGCCGAAGAGGCCAACCGGATCGTGGCCTCACTGCCCGAGGACGACCCGGAAGCCGCCGAGGACGAGGCTGGGGACGACGAGGCGGAGTGGGACGACGGTCCGGAGTAGTCGCGCGGCGCGCAGCCGTTGAGGCGAGAGGCGGACAGCCATGAAGGTGCTGATCGCGCTGGGTGCGCTAGTCTTCGTGCTCAACTTCCTCATCTGGCTGACCGATCGGCCCGTGACCATGCCGATGTTCTCCGTCTCCCCCGACGAGAAATACATCGCCTTCGACGCGGTCAGACGTGGCAAGAGTGGTGTCTACGTCTGGGACGTCGAGCGCCAGACGACCAGGTACCTCGGCCTCGGCTCGGCCCCGGCCTGGGTGCCGCAGCGCGACGAGGTCATCGTGGTCCGCGACGCCGGGCTGACCGCCATCAAGCTCGACGGCTCGGGCGAGCGACAGCTGACCGACGGGCAGAGCGCGCACGACTATCTGCCGAGCGTCGATGCCGCCGGCGAGTGGGTGCTGTTCCGCCGCTCCACCCGCTACCACGCGCCGATTTGGACCGCGCAGGACGCCTGGCGCATGCCGGTAGCCGGTGGTATGCCCGAACAGGTAACGCATGAGTCGGTCGCCTACGGCATGTCGCCGCGAATCTTCCCCGATGGCGAACGTCTGGCGTACGTCAACAGCTCGCCCGACAAGACCACCATCCACGTCTACGTCGCCGACATGAGCGGCAAGACCCTCTCCTCGTTCCATGGCCGTGATCCGTGCCCGTCACCGTCGGGTGACCTGATGACCTACCTCACCAGCGAGGGATTGCTGGTCTCCGACCTGCAGGGCACCGACCCACGCTTGCTGATCGCCGAGATTCAGTACCAGTACGTGCCCTGGAACCCCATCTTCAGCGCCGACGGGCAGCACATCTACGTGCGCACCGGCTCGCCGGCCGAGATCGGGGTCCTCCAGCGCCTGCGGCCCGACGGAACTGAGCTCACCGAAGTGATCTCGGCCGAAGTCTTGCGTCGGCCGTGGTGGTTCCACGAACGGTAAGCATACTGCGCGGCGGCCGAGCCGCGGCAGAATCGCAGTTAGGGCGCTCACGCTGATGTTTAACGCCAAACACTTCGATAATCAACGGTAAATACTGCCAACCCTGACGCCTACAGCCAGAGAAGAAGATGCCGCCCACGGCTTGCATGACAGAGTTACACTATGGGTACAATACACCCAAGCGCCTGATGCCGGTCGGGCAGGGCGCGCGAGCATACTGTGGCGGGGTGGGAGAGACCCTGCGGAGGAGTACACCATGGCTCTGACACGCAAACGAGCGTTCACGCTCATCGAGCTGCTGGTCGTCATCGCGATCATCGCCATTCTGGCCGCCATTCTGTTCCCGGTCTTTGCCCAAGCACGGGAAAAAGCGCGTGCGACGAGCTGCTTGAGTAACCAAAAGCAGATCGGGCTGGCGGTGATGCAGTACAACCAGGACTACGACGCCAAGTACATGGCGCTGCCCGGTAGCGGGCCGCTGGTGCCGAGCCCGTTCACCGCAACGCCGGCGCTGCCCAACCCGTACGACGGGCTGATGCCTTACATGAAGTCGGGCGAGGTGTGGATCTGCCCTTCCTCGGAAGGTAGCCAGAAGACCGGGGCGAGCAGCTACCACGTCAATGGTCGCATCTTCACCAACACAGGCATGCGCGAAACGCGCATCGAGCGGCCGGCGTCGACGGTGATGATGCGCGAGTCGGGCAACGGCACGTCCTACGAGGCGTTCTACTGCCGGCCGTACCAGGGCGGCTCGGACGACGCGCTGATGGGCGCCAACGGCTACAAGGCGATGGCCTTCCACGTCGGCTCAGCCAACTACCTGTTCGCCGATGGTCATGCCAAGGCGTTCGGTCCGCCCGCCTACAACGAGGCGCTGCAGCCGGGTAGCACGGGCATGACGATCTACCCGAACTAGTGAGGGCCAGCCAACGCTCGGTTCCTTGAGCCGGTGGGCCGACTCCTGCCGACCACCGGCTTCGGCCTGTAACGGCAACCCACCAGCCGATCTCCGACAATTCGTAACACGCCCTTAAGGTGTGGGTGGGCCTCGGTGTGGGCATAGTCTGTATGAGCGCCCTTGACCGCCGAGGCGGGAGGCGCCTAAGATGAGTGCCATCGCGGCGCCGTCCGCAGGAAAGGAACTGACTCATGGCTTCAACACGCAAACGAGGCTTCACGCTAATCGAGCTGCTGGTCGTCATCGCGATCATCGCTATCTTGGCTGCTATCCTCTTCCCGGTCTTCGCGCAAGCCCGTGAGAAGGCGCGCGCGACCAGTTGCATGAGCAACATGAAGCAGATCGGCTTGGCGGTCCTCCAGTACAACCAGGACTACGATGCCAAGTACATGGCGCTGCCCGGCGACGGTCCTCTGCAGCCCAGCCCGTTCACCGCGACGCCCGCGCTGCCCAACCCCTACGACGGCTTCAACCCCTACATGAAGTCAGCACAGATCTGGATCTGCCCGTCGTCGGAAGGCACGCAGAACATCGGCGCGAGCAGCTACCACGTCAACGGTCTCATCTTCACCCGCAGCGGCCGGCGCGAGACCCGCGTTGAGCGACCCGCCTCAACGATCATGATGCGTGAGACCGGCAACGCCGACAACTACGACGCGTTCTACTGCCGCCCGTTCCAGAGTGGCTATGAGGACGGTCTGATCGGTGTCAACGGCTTCAAGGCCCTCGCGTTCCACGTCGGGATGACCAACTACCTGTACGCGGACGGCCACGTCAAGGCAGCCAGCCCGCAGGCCTACAACGAGGCCATCCAGCCGGGTGCTGCCGGGGCGATGACCATCTGGCCGCAGTAAACCCCTGCTGACCCCAAGTCCAAGGAGCCGGCGGCCGGAGGGTCGCCGGCTCCTTGCTTGGGTCAGTTCCGCCCGGTGGACTACGGGTTCGGCGCCGCCACGATAGTCCGTTGCCCGTCCGTCCACAGCGCCCGCCCGGTGCCATTCGCCGCGCCGATGGCCAGCGCACCCGGCGCCTCGCCGGTGAACCGCACGCTATGCTGGCGGCCATCGGTGAAGGTCAGCACCGCGCCCAGGCCGTCATCGCCGAGCGGCTCAACGCTGGCCAAAGCATCCGCCTGACCCGCCGCGGACGGCGCGAGGACCGTCAGTAGGTGGCTGGCGCCGGTGCCGCGCCACTGGTAGACCGCGGTGGGCGTCGGCCGCACCTGGCTGTTGCCGACGATCTGCCAGCCCAGGACCGGATCCTCGCGGCCCTCGACAATCTCCACACTGAGGCTCGGCCGAGCCAACGCCGCAACGGTCAAGTTGGCGTCGTCGGCGTTCTGCGTGCGCAGACGGAGACCGTCGATGGTCGTCGGGTCGTTGAAGTGGAACAGCGCCTGGTAGTCGTGCGGCTGACCATCGAGCGCCTCCAGCGTGTCCAGCATGACCCAGTAGTCGGGTTTGACGAACAGCACCCGCCGGGTGTGGCGCACGTTCGTGCCCACGGGCGCGGCGAACGCCTCGTCGTAGGTCGCCTCGACGTAATCATGGTCGGCGCCGGTCTCCCAGATGTGGGGGAGAGGCGCGTCGATGATGTATAGGTCGCGTGAGGCGGCGCCACGGCGACGCTGGGGCTGGCCATCGACCAGCACAACGTTGTGGCTGTGCGAGTCGAGGAAGTACTCGCGCCACTTGCTGCGCTCGTAGGTGTAGACCCCGGGGTCCATCAGCAGCAGCCGGCCGCCGGCGTGCACGATGATCTGCAGCTTGTCCTCGTGCTGATGCCCGTAGCCAAACGGCCCGCCATCGAACATCAGCGCGTTGGCGTCCGTCTCCCAACCCGAGCGCATGAAGTAGTAGCCCGCCCAGGGGAAGCCGTAGCTGGTCTGGGCCGGCTCAGTGCCCTCGGCGCCGTCCGTCGCGTACCACTGGAAGTCGGTGCGCTCGGGGAAGAGGGTGAAGGCCTCACGCAGCGCACCACGGATATCCATGTACCCGCCGTCCTGCACAGCGGGCAGCCGGCGGTCCGGCAGAGCGCCGTAGACATCGAAGTCGTACATCTTCTCCAGGCGCGCGAGGAAGTCAGCCGGCAGCTCCAGGTCGTTGTGCCGGGCGATCTTGAAGACGCCGAGGAAGTTGTACAGGCTGACGTGATGGTAGCCGCTCGCCAGCTCGAACTGGATGCCGTCCGGGTAGACCTGGTTGTCCAGCTCGGCGTAGGTCCAGTCAGCGCCCTGCTGGCGCCAGACGGGCGCGTCGCGGAACTCGGGGAAGAGCGCACCTACGTGGTACAGCCCGTTCGCCTCCATGGCCAACCAATTGCCCGTGGTGTGGTAGTTCATGATGTGGTTGGCGTGGTCGATGTAGGCGCGGAGGAAGAGCATCAGCACCTCGTCGGTCATCGCCGGCGAGTGCAAGAAGCGGTTCCACAGCTCGGTCCAGGCGCCAGCGGCGCGGATGCCCGTCTCGATCGTCCGCCAGGGCGAGCGCGCGCCGTTACCGGCGTCCTCGGGCCGCGGGCATTCCTGGATCCACTCGGTCAGCTGCGCGACGAACTCCTCGGCGTACCGCTCGTCCCAGGTGTCGCGATACGCGCGGCTGAGGGCGATCCAGTCCGCGTGCCGGTTGAGCTGCCAGGTCCACTCCGGGTTCTGCGCACCGGTGTAGCCTGGCTCGGCCGTCTTGTCGAAGCGCCAGTCAATCGCCGGGCCGAACTGGTGACGGATGCCGATCGACTCCATGATGTGATCGATGGTACGGTCGGCGCGGGCGGTGTCGGGGTTGGCCGGGCGCGGGTCGGCGCGCTGGCCGGGCGGCGTGAAGGCGCGGCCGATGGTCCGCGTGCGGTAGTACTCGGCCAGCGCCGCCACGGCCGCCGGGCGGTCGCCCGCGGCCTCCGCGGCCTTGACCGCCGCCAGGTCGGGGCGGTCGAGGTCGAGAGCGGCAAACAGTTCATCTTCGGTCATTCTCGGTCCTTTGATGGGCTCGATGACGGACAACTGGAAGTCGTCGAGGACCAGGCTAGTCGCGGGGTTCGGCTCGTTGCCCCAGCCCGTGGCGGTCAGGGTCAGCCGGTCGATCTTGTGCCAACCCACCGGCTGCCGGTTCTCGCCCATGTTCGGCAGCCAGTAGCGGAACTGCTTCCAGCCAGTGAAGTTGACCTGCAGAGGCGCCGAATAGTAGTCGATGCCCTCGGTCTCGTCGTTCTCCGAGTAGATGAGCAGCATGAACCGGCTGCCGGTCGCCTCGGCGGAGTGCATCCAGAACGAAAGGCCGTTGTAGGCAGTCCAGTCGGTCGGTGCCTGGCGCAGGTCGACCGCGGCGGCGGTGCCGTGGTCCCAGCGCAGGGCGCCGGTGCCTTCGTGGACGATCTCCGTCTCCAGTGTGCCCGACGTCCACTGGTTAGCGTCGTCGCACGTAGCCAGCGGGAAGGGCGGCACCGGGGGCGGGGTGGGCTGGGCGCAGGCCGCGGCGGCGACCAGCAACGAGAGGCACACAAACCAACGCATGGCTAATCTCACAAGGCCGTCTTTGGCCTTGGACGACAGCGCTCCTGCCTGGTTCGATTAGCTCGCGGCGACCCACGCCTTCCACTCGGCCTCGGCGGCCCCGACGGTGAACTGCTGCCCGTTGCGCACGAGCGGCAGGCGCAACAGCGCCGGCTGGGCGATGAGCCGCTGGGTCCACTGCTCCGGGCTCAGCCGCAAGTACTGCAGGCCGTCGTCGCGGTAGGGCTTGCTGTCGGTGTCGATCAGCGCCGGCAGGCCGAGCCGCTCGATGAAGCGGCGCAACTCACCCGGTGCGATCGGCTTGACCTTGAGGTCGACGAAGTGCACTTTGATCCGCCGCTCGGCAAAGAAGCGTTCGGCCTTGCGGCACTCGCTGTTGTTGCGCAGGCCGAAGATTTGGATGTTCACGGGCCTAACTCGACTCGGCAAACCGCCGGGCCTGCTCGATTACTTCGGCGCTCAGCGGATCGATGCCGTAATCACGGTAGTTCAGGCGCAGGCACCGCATCGCATCGTGGTAGCTGTTGTCCTCCTGGGCGACGAGGAAGGCGCCGACGGTGCCTAGGTTGTCCGTAAAGCGCTCGTGCTGCCAGAGGAAGCGGCCCGGCACCGCGGCCGGCAGGTACGAGTGCGCGCAGAAGCGCGTCAGGCCGGCGAACAGGTCGGCGCAGATACGGCTGCGCCGGCGGAAGGGCTGACCCCAGCCGTGGCCGGACCAGGGCGTACCCCACAGCTGCCACAGGCTAACAAGGTCGCACAGGCGCGAGGTCAGCACCTGCCCGCCGAGCACGAGGTCGGGCGCTTCGGCGCGGATTGTGCCGACCAGGTTGCGGGTGCTCTCCAGGATGTCGGCGAGCGGGTCGTCGACCAGCAGCCCGGCCTGGTCGAGGTACAGCCCGTCAAGGTCTAGGGCCTGGGCGAGTGGGCCGAGCGACCCCCAGAAGGTTTCACGGAAGGCACGGCAATCGGGGCGGACGTAGAGGTGCTCGGCGATGTAGTTGCCCTGATGAAACTCGCGCCAGGCCAGCGGGTGGCCGGCGCGGTTGTGTACGCGATAGGCGACCATCCGCGTGTAGTCCGGATGCGTCGGCGAGCAGCCCCAGACGTTGGAGTGCAGCATCAGCCGGTAGCCGCGCTCGTGCAGGGCGTCAGCCGCCGCGCGCAGGGCGTCAAGGCCGCCGGCCTTCTCGCTCGGCTTGTAGGTCGGGTAGGCCTGCTGCCCGCCCTCGCTCCAGGTGGTCAGGTAGACCAGCGTGTCGCGCGGCGCACCGACCTCGGCCAACGAGCCGGCGAGCGCGGTCAGGTCGTCGAAGCTATGCAGCAGCCCGTCGTTGCGCACCGTCTCGATGTCGAGGTAGATGACCAGTGGGCAGCGCACGAGCCACTCGGGGGCGACCTCGGTCAGTGGCTTCATCCCGCCAATCGTAGTCATCCAGTGGCGATGGTCCGCGATGACCTCCTCCCAGCTGTCGAAGGCAAGGCAGAGAAAGCCTGGCACTTGCGCATCACCAAACTGCCAGCGCAGATGGACCCGCCCGCCGTCGCTGCTGATCTCCAGATGGCCTGGCACGTACTCCGGCTCACGGTAGGTGAGGTTGACGTACGTGTGCCCATTCTCGAGGATGACGCACTGGGTAGCCAAGGGCTCGATGCTGGACCAGCCCTCGGGGATCTGCACGTAGCGGACACCAGAGTGCGTCGGCACATGGACGCGCCAGCCGACCGGCGCCGTGACGGCGACGCCGTCGGCATAGTGCTCGACGGCCAGGTCGAGGTCGCCGGCGAGCAGGGTATAGGGGCTCGGCGCCAACCAGCCGCTGGTCAGTTCGATCACGCGCGAGGCACGCGGCGGGTTAGGCACGAGGGGAGAGCTTGGGGGCACGGTCATCCTGGCATCCTTAGGTATGTTGATGGTCGGCGGGCGGGGGCGCAGCAGGCCCCCGCTGGTCGCCGGAGTACTCGGGAACTTCGGGCGCGCGCTGCCAGGCGTCGGCGTCATCATCGCGCGACTCAGCCACGCTGACGCGCTCGCGGGTCACGTCGATGACCCACTCGGCGCGCTCCTTGCGGTCGACGACCACGCCCTCGCGCAGCACCTCAAGCGCGACGATGTAGCGGCCGGGCGGGAGATCGCCCGGGGCGAGGTCGAGCGGCGCGCCGGGGCCGACGCTGCTGTTGGCCACGTAGACGCCGTGGACCAGTGGGCGGGTGCGCGCGACGTGCAGGCTCAAGTGCTCGGTCTCGCGGGCCACGGCACGGAGGCTCAGCGTGCCCTCCTCGCAGGCGAGGTAGAGCGGCGAGGCGAAGCGGACGCTGTTGCCAACGTTCGTCGGCAGGCTGGGCGCGGGCTGGCCGTCGGGCCCCGTCTCCAGCTCGTAGCGGTCCGGGGCAGCCAGTCGGCGCAGCAGGCCGTCATAGCGCGTGCGAAACTCACGCAGTGTGGCCAAGGGCGGCAGCGACTCGGCAATCCCGTCGCCGTCCTCATCATGCAGCACCACGCTATCGGGGAAGTACTCACGGCCCAGCGGGTCGGCGGCGATGGTCAGCCAGCGCCAGGAGCCAAAACCGCCGTGGTGGCGGTGCTCGTAGGTGATGCGGCCGATGACCGCGGTTTCGCCCGGTCGGGCGACGAAGATCTCACGCTGGCGGGGCTGTCCGTTCTCGCCAGGGTCGAAGCGGTGCTCGCGGACGACCGCGGCGCTGGTCGCGGGCAGCGGCGGGCCTTCGACCACGCCACCGCCCATCGCCTGCAGGTCGCTGCGCAGCGCGGCGCGGACCGCGACAAGCCGATTGTTGGCGGCAACCGCCGGCGGCGCCTCGCCCGCGGCGCCGATCTCGTGCCAAAGCGTGGCCGCATACCAGGGCTGCTCGGCGGCGACCAGGCCATGGGCCAGGGTTCGCGGCACGATGTCCGGCCGGCCTGGCGCGTTTGCGGCCTGAACCAAGTAGGGCAGGGCGTGGAACGGGTCGCCAACGCGTTGGATCCAGTGCAGACCCAGGTCGTGCGCGGCCTGCCAGCTGTCCGGATTGGCCGCCAGCCCCTGCTCCAGCCAACGCCTCCCCGCCGGTTCGTCGCCCAGGCTCCAGATCAACCAGGCTGCGACACTATAGGCCTCGATGTCAGCGGGATCCAGCTCGACGACCCGACGCAGGATATTGACCGACTTCAGGTACTCGCCATCGTGGAAGTACTCGTCGGACTTGGCCCATAGCTGTTGGGGCGAGTAGGCGGAGACGTCCAAGCCGTCGATGATGGGCGGCGCCAACCAGAGGTTGGTCGCCAAGCAGACGGCACCGATGGCTTGTAGCAGGCCCATGCCCGCATTGTACCCTAGCGCAGGCCAGGCCGGGTGCGACCGATGAACTCGGTGATCCGTTCGGCGATCCGGTTGCCCGGCCGCTCGTGCAGCAGGTGGCCTTCGCCGGGGAACTCGACCAGTTCCGCATTCGGCAGCAGATGCACCAGCCGGCGCCCAACGTCGATCGGCACCAAGTGGTCCGCGGTGCCATAGAGCAGCAGCGCGGGCTGCGTCAGACGCTCGTAGAACCGCGCGGTGTGGCCGTAGTGGCGCGGCTTGAGTTGGCGTGCGGCGGAGGCGAAGGCGCGATCGTGACCGAGTCGGCATTGGGCGGCGACCATGCGCCGGCCGGTCTCGTCGTCGAATGACCAGAAGGTCCCGAGTTCACCGTCCAGGCCGGTCCAGCGCGCAAGGTTGGACGCGGCCCAGAGCGCCTGGGCGGCGCCGGGCATGGAGAGGAACTTAAAGCTGATCGGCACCGGCTGGACCAGTGCCGCGCCGGCGATGAGCACGATCCGGCCGACGCGGCGGGGCGCTTGCAGCGCGGTCAGCAGCGTGATCGCGCCACCCATCGAGTAGCCGACCAACGTCGCCTGGCGCCAGCGGAGGCGGTCGAGCACGGCCAAGATGACGGCGACTTGGGCCGGCACGACGGACTCGGCGTGGGGTGGGGTCTCGCTAGCGCCGAAGCCGAGGAGGTCGACCGCAACCGTGTCGGCCACCTGGCTGAGCCCGTATTGGCCGGGCCAAGCCTCCTGGGCCTGGCCGGCGCCATGGACTAGCAGAATCTTCTCCGCCTGCTGAGGGTCGCCTAAGCGGCGGAAGCCCAGGCGCGCCGGACGGCGCCCTAGTGGCGTCGGGACGACGATGTCCAAGAGGCCAGACGTTGACAGGGTGGGGCTCATCGGCGACCAGTCTAGGAGGCACCGAGTCGGACGTCAATGCCGTGCGACACCGAGCCGGCTGCGCGGTGCTAACGGGGTGTTAACGGCAGGACCGAGATGGGTGCCAACGCGGTTTGGTGGCTTGACCAGGCCGATCTCGGGTGGTACCTTGCGACAGGTTGATGAGTGTTTTTCACGGCGGCCAGGAGTGGCACGATGAGAGTGGGTAGGATCGGCGCGACGCGCTACCCGTTGTTCGTGGCCCTGAGCCTCCTCGCGGCGATCGCAGGGGTGGCGGCAGTAGCCTACGACGATGGGTTGATCGCGCGCGGCGTTCATGTGCAAGGGCTGGACCTCAGCGGCATGACGCCGGCCGCCGCGCACAAGGCCATCGAGACCGAGTTTGCCACCCAGCTGCCCGCGGACCTGACCCTCACCGCCGGTGACAAGACCTTCACCCTCGACAACGCCGCTCTGGGCCGCAACCTCGACGTCGACGGAGCGGTCGCCGAGGCCGAGCGCATCAGTGCCGGCGGCTCGGTGGTCACCCGCGCCTTGCGGCGCCTGCGGCTGACCCAGGTGCCCCAATCAATCCCGCTCGTGGTCGCGATGGATGAGGCGAAGCTAGCTAGTGCACTGGAGGAGCTGGCGCCCCAGGTAGCCCGCCAGCCGCGCAACGCACGAGTCAAGAGCTTGCGCGCCAAGCCTCTGCGGATCGACATCGAGGAGGCGCAGGACGGCACCGAGCTGGACGTGGCCGCGACCGTGGCGGCGGTGACGTCGGCCGATCGGCTGCCGGTGGCCGAGGAGGCCACTCTGGTGCTCAAGCGGACACCGCCGAAGGTCGTCGCCGCCGATCTGCAGCGTGGCATGAACACCGTGCTGGCCACGTACCGCACCAACATGAGCCGCGGCTATACGTCGCCCGCGCGGGAGAACCGCCGGCACAACGTTGAGCTGTGCATCGAGCGGTTCACCGGCGTGGTGCTCGCGCCGGGCGAGACTTTCAGTTTCAACGGGCTGATCGGCGAGCGGCGCCGGCAGGATGGGTTCAAGGACAGCTATGTCTTCAAGCGCCAGCCAGACGGCTCGATCGACGAGGAGTGGGAGTCCGGCGGCGGCATCTGCCAGCTATCCACGACGCTGTTCGGCGCCGCCGTGCTGGCCAACACCAAGATCACCGAGCGCCGGCCGCACTCGAAGGTGGTCGGTTACGCCCCGATCGCCCGCGACGCGGCGGTCTACTGGGGCCAGCTTGACCTCGAGTTCAAGAACACGCTGAGCAACCCGATCATGGTTTGGGCGGCCATGGAGGGCTGGGACCTCGTCGTTACGATCGTTGGCGACGCAAGCGACCAGTACGAGGTCGAGATGATCTCCAACTCGTTCAACGGGGCATCGGGCCGTGGCGGGACGCTATGGCGCAAGGTCACGCGCCCGGATGGCGGTGTCGTTGACGCGCGGGAGTGGGTCGCGGATAGCTTCTACCCGCACGCAAAGCCGAAGCCGCCGCCGCCCACGGCCAAGAAGCCCGAGACGCAGGTGAAGGCGGCGGAGGCCGCGAAGACCGCGACCCAAGAGCCGGCCAAGGCCGAAGCCACCAAGCATACGCCAGAGCGCACCGAGACGCCGAAGGCCGCACCCAAGCGCACGCCACGGACTCCGCCGGCCGAGCCCGTGGCCCCCGCCGCGCCGGAGCCCAGCCCCGCGCCCGCGACGTCGGCGCCTGCCCCGCGCGCGGAACCCGCGCCCGCAGCGCCGGCGGCGGCCGACCCCGAACCTAGTGCTGACCCAGCGGAGTAAGGGGACGTCCCATGCATCTGCTCCGTCGCTTCCTGGCCTTCCTGAGGCCCTATCGCTGGCAGATGTTCGAAGTCTTCCTGCTGATCTTCGTCATCAATGCCTTCAGCCTCTGGCGCCCCGCGATCATGGGCCAGATCATCGACAGCGTGGTCGGGGCTGGCGCGGGCGCCGGTGCGGCCGCGGAGGCCGGGCCAGCGGGCACGGCGGTGCGGCAGGTCTGGCAGGGCGTGCTGCTGCTGCTGATCAACACCGCCGGCATGGCAACCGTCAGCTTCTGGCGCTCCTGGCGCATCACCTACGTAGCCCAGCGGGTGATCTTTGACATCCGGCGCCACCTGCATCGGCACCTGCAGAAGCTGTCGATGTCCTATTACGAATCGCGCCAGAGCGGCCGCATCATGGCCCGCGTACTGTACGACGTGGACGCCATCGGCGGGTTGGCGGGCGACACGCTGGTGCAGTTGCTGACGGACACGGTACAGCTGGTCTTCTTGATCTACTTGATGTTCTCGAACAGCTGGCCGCTGGCGTGCATCGCGGTGATCACCATCCCGCTCTACCTCGGCAACTTCATGCTGCTGCGCAACAAGATCCGCCGCGCGGCGCGCCGCGTCCGCGAGAAGTTCTCCGTCATCTCCGGCGACCTGCACGAGAAGATCGCCGCCGCCAAGGTCGTCAAGTCGTTCACGCGCGAGCGCTCCGAGAGCCTGCGGTTCATCCGTCATCTCCACGACAACCTGATCCTCAGCCTGGACTCGCGGCGCTACTCCATCTGGCTGGGCACCTCGGGCATGGTCCTCCAACAGGTCGGGACGGCAACGTTCTACCTGGTCGGCTGCTATTTCATCATCTACGGCCATTTCGACATGACCGTCGGTAAGTTCATGGCCTTTAAGATGTGGCTGGACATGCTCTACGGCCCTGCCCAGCGACTGATCGACGCCAACGACATGATCACCCGCGCCCTGGTCGCCGTCGAGCGCATCTTCGAGATCCTCGATACCAAGCCCGAGGTCGAAGACGCGCCGAACCCAATTGTGCCAACCAAGGTCGACGGGCTGGTCGAGTTCCGCAACGTCAGCTTTGGCTACGATCCGAATGAGCTAGTGCTCCAGAACATCAACCTGGAGGTGCGCCCGGGCGAGATGTGTGCGTTCGTGGGGCCGTCGGGGTCGGGCAAGACCACCCTGGCCAACCTCATCGCCCGCTTCTACGACCCGACGTCGGGCGCCTTGTACCTCGACGGCATCGACCTGCGGCAACTCAAGCTGACCTGGCTGCGCGGCCAGATCGGCGTCGTGTTGCAGGAGACCCACCTGTTCACGGGCACCATCCGCTCGAACTTGCGCTACGGCAACCCGCACGCGACACAAGAGCAGGTCGCCCGCGCGGCGATGGCGGCTAACGCGCACGACTTCATCATGGAACTGCCCGAGGACTACGACACCGAAATCGGCGAGCGTGGCCTCAAGCTTTCGGGCGGCCAGCGCCAGCGCATTGCCATCGCCCGGGCGATCTTACGCGACCCACGCCTGCTGATCCTCGACGAGGCAACCTCCGCGCTCGACAGTACATCCGAGGCGCTGATTCAGAGCGCGCTAGACCAACTGATGGTCGGGCGCACAAGCTTTGTCATCGCCCACCGCCTCTCGACCATCATGAAGGCCGACAAGATCGTCGTCCTGGAGCACGGCATCGTCGTCGACGTTGGCAGCCACGATGAGTTGCTGGATCGCGGTGGCCTCTACGCTAAGCTGTACAACATGCAGTTTCGCAAGCAGTTGCTGGAAGATGAGGACGAGGACGACCCGACCGCCGCGCAGCCCGGCCGCGCGCGCGCCGGCGTCCGCCCGCCGAAGCCTGGCCCGACTTAGAGGCTAACGGTCCAGCAGCTCGTGATACAGCGCGGCCATGTCGCGGGCGAGGCGGTGCTCGGAGAAGCGCGCCAGGACCGTCGCCTGCGCGGCCTGACCGCGCCGACGCCGCTCGTCGGGTGCGCGCGCCGCGGCGGTACACGCGGCCGCCACCGCCTGCGCATCGCCCGCCGGTGCGAGCCAACCGGTCTCACCATCGGCGACGATGTCCGGCACACCACCCACCGCCGTACAGATCGCCGGCACGCCCGCGGCGGCGGCCTCGATGACGGCGACGGGCGTGCCTTCGTTGTCGCTGGTCAGGACCAAGGCGTCCAGGTCGGCGACCAAAGGTGGTAGGTCGCTGCGAAAACCGAGGAAGTGGACGTAGCCGCCTAGACCGAGTTCGGCGACCTGCTGCTCCATCGGCCCCCGCTCCTCGCCATCGCCCAGAATAGCGAGGTGCAGCGCTGGGCACTCGGCCCGCGCGAGAGCGAAGGCGCGCAGCAGCAAATCCGGGTTCTTAATCGCGGTCAGTCGGCCGCAGAAGCCGAACAACGGTACCTCATGGCCCAGGCCGAGTTCCGCGCGGAGCATGCCGGCGCGCGGCGCATCCGCAAACCGCTGCAGCTCGAGGCCCAGCTCCATGACGCGGATCTTGTCCGGTGGCGCTACAGCCAGCTCGATGAGGTCCTGGCGCACCTGCTCGCTAACCGCCAGCAACACCGAACTGACGCATGCGACGCCGCGCTCGAGCTTACGAAACAGCTGCTCCTTGCGCGGGCTGAAGTAGCCGCGTAGGACATGGCCGTGGAAGGTGTGGACGATGACCGGCACCCGCGCCATCCAGGCCGCGACGCGCCCGACCAGCCCGGCCTTGGCGGTGTGCGTGTGGACGATGTCGGGGCGGATGCGGCGCAGCAGGCGGTACAGCTCGACCAGCGTGCGCAGGTCGCTGCGCGGTGAGATCTCGCGCGACATGGTCTCGAGGTAGGCCGGCTCGACACCGTGGCGCTCGGCGTAGTAGGCCATGTCGCCTTCGTTGTCGGGGACGCGCCCCGCGACCAGGTGGCTCTCAAACTCGGGCGGGCCGAGGTAGCGCGTCAGCAGCGTGACGTGCATCGCCGGGCCGCCTACGTTCAGACGCGCGATGATGCGGACGATCTTGATCGGTCGGGCCGGGTCACTCATCGATGCGACACCCCTAGAGCCGGTTCGCCAACGCGACCGAGCGCTGCGCGAGGTCACTGATGGCCACCTGGTGGTAGCCGTGAACGCCGGTTTCCAGGCGGTCCGCGAGCGGGTCAGTCAGCTCGGCCGGCCACGCCTGCGCGCCCAGCCGCAGGCCGACGATGCTGCCCACCGTCGCACCGTTGCAGTCGGTGTCGAAGCCAGGCATGACGGCGTAGCCGATGGAGCGCAGCGGGTCCAACTCGCCCCACAGCAGCGCCGCAGCGACCAGCTCGGCGTTCGAGATGGTGTGACACCAGTCGTAGCCGCGGCCCTCGTCCCACTCGGCCGTGGTGGAGGCGATCGCGTCCTCCCAGCTCGCGCCGCCGGCGTACAGGTCGAGGATGCCGCGGACGCGCTGGGTCAGGCGGCTGGCCGCGGGTACCTGGGCGAGGCCAGCGGCGATGATGGCCGCGGGCTCGGCGAGGACGAAAGCGGCCGCGTGCATCGCGGCGACCCACATCGCGCCGTACAGACCGTTGGCGATGTGGCTGACGGCGGCGTCGCGCCATGCCCACTCGGCCGCGCGCGCCGGCTGCGCGGGGTTGACGTAGCCGTAGAAGTCGGCGCGGATCTGGGCACCGATCCACTCGCGGTAAGGGTTGCGGAAGCTCGCGCTCGCGGGCGGGGCAAGGCCGGCGGCGAGGTTGCGGTAGGCGATGCGCTCAGCGGTGCAGACGTGGTATAGCGGCAGCGTGCGCAGCCAGGCGGTGGCGATGTCGTGCGGCCCGAAATCGGCGCCGTGCCGGTCGACGATGTCGAGCGCGAGGACCGTGTAGTTAGTGTCGTCGTCCTCGACCATGCCGTGGATGTCTTCGAGGTACACTCCACGCCAGCCGAGGTTGAAGTTGCACTCGCGGGCCAGGTCCTCGTCCGCTTCGCGGCTGAAGTAGCCGCGCAGCGGCCAGCGGCCCTGGGCTTCAAGGTACTGGCGTATATGGTGCGAGCGGCGCCCCTCGACCGGCTTGCCCACGAGGCAGCCCGAACAGCGGCCGAGCCAGGCGCCCAGCAGGCGCTCGTGCAGCTCGTCTTCGCCGCCTCTCCAGGCGGGGACTGACTCGGCAACGGGGCGGGCGGCGGCGATCGCGGCCCAGTCGCTCGGCTCGGCGGCGACGGCGCGCGGGTCGCGCGCGGTCGCCTGCACCCGGTCGAACCACGCCTCGGCGCGGGCCTGGGCGGCAGGGTCGTTCAGGTCGCTGGCGACAAGTTCGTCGTATTCGTCGGCCAGGGCGGCCCAATCGCGGCCCTCGGCGACGGCTTGCAGGCGTTCGGTTTCCAGGTCGTTGGTAGTAATCCACATCCACGGCTGGCCCGACCAGTTGCTGCGCTCTGACATCGCACCCTCCAAGCTGACACGGTGGTCGCGCCCATGGTAACCGATCCGGCGGGCGTCCGTGGCGCTGCTACGGCGTTCGTCCAGAGGTCGACTCGGGCGCCCGCCGCCGCTTGACACGAGCAGTGTTTGGGCGCAAGGTTAGGCGGTTGGGAGTCTTTGCTTGCGCGGGTTTGGTGGTGGCAGAGGGCGCGGCGCGGCCCGACGTGGTGCGGCCAGCGGCGGCAGCAGCAGCCGTAAGGTTAGCGTGCGCATGGAGATGCCGGCCGCCGTTGCCCAGAAAGCGCTGGAACTTGGTCTAGACCCGGCGATCAGCCTCGCGGCAGACATCACCGCCGAGGGGAGTTACGGCACGCGCTGGGTGCTGGCCGTGCCTGCTCGGCTGGTCGTGCTCGACAAGGTCGGCGATGCATTCGACGTCGGCCTGGACCTCGACCTGTCCACGGTCCGTAAGTGGCGCGTCGACAACGGGGTGGGGGCCAAGGTCCTCGTCGCCGAACTAACCAAGGACCAGGTCGAGGTGACGCGCTACACCTTGGCCGTCGCCGATCAGTTCGCGAAGGCCCGCAGCCGGCTCGAAGCCTGGGGCGAAGGGGAGCAGCTGGAGGAACGCGACGAGAAAGTCGCCGACGACGACCGCAGTTGCGCCAAGTGCTCGCGCCCTTTGCCCGAAGGCAGCCGCATCTGCCCTAAGTGCTTTGACCGACGGCACGCCTTGTCCCGCCTTTACCACTACATCGTGCCGCACCTCGGCAAGCTGTATTTGGTGCTCGGGTTAGTTCTCCTGACGACCATCCTGGGCTTGATCATGCCGCAGTTCCAGGGCCTTCTGTTTGACCGCGTGCTCACCGATCAGCCCGAGAGTGGCCCGGAGGGCGGCAAGTGGGTGGCGTGGATGATCACTGCGCCGACCAAGGCCGGGATGCTGACGCAGATCGTGCTCTTGATCCTGCTCTCACAGATCATCAGCACAACGATCTCGATGTTCCGTGGCCGGGTTGCCTCGTGGCTGGCCTACTACGTGGTTCACGATATCCGCGTCGAACTGTACGACCATCTTCAGTCGCTGACGCTGCGGTACTTCGATAAGCGGCAGTCCGGCGCGCTGATGTCACGGGTGACGAACGACACACGGGCCATGCAGGGCTTTCTGATCGACGGCTTCCAGGCGCTGATCATCAACTCAATCACGCTGGTCGCGATCGGTGCCTTGCTGCTCAGCGAGAACTGGCAGCTTGCCCTGCTCACTCTCGCGCCAGCGCCGCTGGTGACCTTTTTGGCGACGGCTTTTTGGCGGCGGATCCGCATGTATTACGGCCGCCTCTGGCAGCGCTGGGAGCGGATGTCAGCAACCATCAGCGACAGCCTGGGCGGGGTGCGCGTGGTCAAGGCGTTCGCCGCGGAGCATCGCGAGGCGCGCCGGTTCGAGCACGACAGCCTGGGTCTAGCCGAGGCGGGCACCCGGGCTAATCAGTTGCGCGCCACGCTCAGCCCGTGGCTCATGTTCGCGACCAGTTCGAGCAGCCTACTCGTCTGGTTCTTCGGCGGTCGGCAAGTGCTCGCGGGCCAGATGTCCCCGGGTCAGTTGGTCCAATTCTTTGCGTATCTGGGCATGATCTACGGCCCGATTCAGTGGCTTTCCGACCTGTTCAACTGGTTCCAGGAGACTCTCGCGGCGTCCGAGCGGGTCTGGGAAGTGCTCGATGAACAGCCGGAGATGACCGTGGCGGACGACGCCGTGCGCATGCCGGATGTCGAAGGTCGGTTCGAGTTCGACCACGTGACCTTCGGCTATGAGCGGCACGAACCAGTGCTTAAGGATATTAGTCTGCAGGTCGAGCCGGGCGAGATGATCGGCTTGGTCGGCCATAGCGGCGCGGGCAAATCGACGATGATCAACCTGATCTGTCGATTCTACGATGTGGATGAAGGTGCGTTGCGCATCGACGGAGTCGACGTGCGGCAGGTGCACCCTGATGACTACCGTCGACACATTGGCGTCGTGCTGCAGGACAACTACCTGTTCAACGGTCGGATCTACGACAACATCTGTTACGGGGCACCGACCGCCGAGCCGCGGGCGGTGTTCGAGGCGGCACTGGCGGCCAACGCCCATGAATTCATCGTCGGGCTGCCTGACGGCTATGACACCGTGGTCGGCGAGCGCGGGCACCGGCTGTCCGGGGGCGAGCGCCAGCGCGTCTCCATCGCCCGCGCGATCCTGCACAACCCACGCGTCCTGATCCTCGACGAGGCGACCGCTTCGGTCGACACGCGGACCGAGCGTGCCATCCAGCAGGCGCTGGAACGGCTTGTCCGTGGCCGCACGACCTTCGCCATCGCCCACCGCCTAAGCACTCTGCGCAACGCCAACCGCCTGGTGGTGATCGACAGGGGTCGCATTGCTGAAGTGGGAACGCACGACGAGCTGATGGCCAAGGAAGATGGGGTCTTCCGGCGCTTGGTCGAGATGCAGACCGACATGAACCGCATCACATACATCGGGGGTTAGGATGGTCTACCGGCGACTGGGCCGAGCCGGCCTCAAGATCAGTGTGGTTGGGCTGGGCACCTGGCTGACCTGTGGGCAGGATCGTGACCGTGACCGCGCGGTGGTGGCCCAGGCGGTTGAGTCGGGCATCAACTACTTTGAGACCGCCAACACCGACGCCCGCGGCGCCGCCGAGGAGAGCCTCGGCGCAGCGCTGCGCGAGCACCCAGACGCCGACCTGGTCGTCTCGACCAAGGCGTGGGGCACGATGGGGCCCGGGCCGAACCAGCGCGGCCTGTCGCGCAAGGCACTGCGTGAGCAGTGCGAGGCGAGCCTACGGCGCCTCGGCCGTGAGACGATCGACCTCTACTGGCTGCAGCGGTTCGATCCTGAGGTCACCCTCGACGAGATTGTCGCGACGATGGCCGATCTGGTCCACGCGGGCAAGATCCACTACTGGGGCGTCTGCGGCTGGGACGACAACCAGGTCCACAATGCGGCGCAGCTGGCCGACGGCACGGGGCGGATCCCGCTGTCGGCCTACCAAGCGCGCTACAACCTGCTCGATCGGGAAGCCGAGAGTGCGATCTTCCCCACCTGCTGGCAGCGCACACTGGGTGTGCTGGCGTACTCGCCGCTCGCGCAGGGCGTGCTGACCACGAAGTACGCCGCGGGCCCCGAGCCGCCGGTAGGCACGCGCCTCGCGGACGAACGACGTGGCCGCAACGCACGCGATCGCTATGGCGACAAGGTGCGGTCGTCCGTGGTCTACGCGGTGCAGGAGACCGCCTGGACCGTCGGTGCGACGCCAGCGCAGGTGGCCCTGGCTTACACCATCCGCTCGGGCGCAGCGACCGCGGCGGTCTTCGGCGCGACCAGCCCCGAACAGGTCCGCGAGAACGCAGGCGCCGCCGATGTCGTCCTCGAAGAGGGCCTGGCGCAGCGGCTCGAATGGGCCTAAGGGGATCTGCTACAATACGGCGGTGAGCAGGATGCCGACTATGGCCTACGGCGAAATCACGACCGCATACATCCACGACATCGGCGCTGTGCGCTCCAACCAAGAGGACAGTTTCCTCTGCTGGGTGGCGCCTGGTGGTGAAGCCGCGTCGGGCTTGCGCGCGGTCTTGGCTGTCGCCGACGGCATGGGCGGGCATCAGGCTGGCGAAGTTGCCAGCAGCCTGGCCATTGACCATCTCCGTCGCTATCTGACCGACTACGCCCAAGACCTAGAGTTCACGGGACCCGAAGACGTCCGCGCCTACCTGGTCGACCTGGTCAACGACGCCCACGACAAGATCCTGCAACTGCCCGCTGAACAGCCGGAACACCGCCCCGGCACGACGCTGACCGTGGTCGCCGTCTGGCGCGACCAAGCGGTCGTCTGCCATGTGGGTGATAGCCGCTGCTACCGGCTGCGCGGGGCGCGCGCGGTCAGGCTGACCAACGATCATACCTATGCCAGCGAGCAGGTGCAGCGTGGGACTCTGACTGACGAAGAGGCCGCCCGCTCACCGCTCCGCAACCGCCTCACCCGCTGTCTTGGCGTGGATGCCAACGCACAGTGCGACACGGTAATCGTCCCGCTCGCGCCGGGCGATTTGTTGGCCTTGTCGACCGACGGTCTGCACGGCATCGTGCCCGAGCGCGACATCCTCTCGGCGATGGCCTCGCGGCCGCTGGCCGAGGCGACCGAGGAGCTCCTGCAGCGAGCCCTGTCGGCGGGAGGCCAAGATAACATCACCCTTCTGCTGGCGCAGATCGGCTCGCGGGTGCTGCTCGCGCGCGACACCGTGCCCGATCTGGTGCACGAGATGCGTACACGGCCGGGTGCGGCGCTGGCCGGTCAGCCCGACCAACCCGTCGGGCTCGACTTGCGCAAGTCACTCCTCATTGGTGTGGCGGCGCTGTTCGTCCTCATCATCGGGGCCAAGATGTTCCGCGGTGAGCCCGAACCGGCTGCCCCGCCGCCCGTGACACCGATCAGCGCGACCGCGCCAACCGCCGCGCCAACGGCACCACGCGAGGCCATCGTGACCTTCACCGCCGACAACCGCGACATCGTCATCCAGCCGGAGACGCCCGGTGTGACCGTCGAAGGCGCCGGCAACTACACCGTCAGCCAACCGGCGGTAGGCACATTCCGGGTCACCCTGCGCAACGCTGCCGCCGGCCAGGCCTATGCGCTGGACCCGGCCGATGGCCCGGCGAGCGCTCAGACCAGTGAACTGACCGCCGAGCCGAGCGAAGGTCGCTTCAGCCTGCCTGAAGGCCAGCATATCCTCCGATTGGGCCGCACAACCAAGGTCACTGTGGCGACGGTGACCGTCGGCCCGGTCACGGACGCAGCCGCAACTCCCGCACCCGCCGCGGGCCCCACGACGCCAACGGTTGCGCCAACCACGGCTACCGCGGCGTCGGCGGCTGGGGCCAGCGTGCTCTGGCTCTCGGCCGATGGGCGTGACCTGGTCGTCGGTGCGCCGGAGGCGAATATCGTGGTCACCGGGGCTGAAGGCTACAAGGTCACAAGCAGCAGTCGTGAAGCGCAACGCATCACCTTGAACAACACCGCCAGCGGCCAGGCTTTCACCGTACGGCCCGCAGGCGGCGGCGACACGCTCGGCCAAGGTGCCTTGCCGGGCGAAGGACCAGCGGCCGAGGTGCGCGTGACCCCGGGCGACTACGAGTTGCGCGTCGGCACGGGCATCGGCAAGATCGTCGGCACGCTGACCGTGCGTGGGGCCGATACGCCGGCGCCAGCCGCTCCGACTCCCTAATCCGCGGCCGGCCGCATGGCCGGGTGGTCGAGGATGCCAACCACGGAATCCCAGTTGGTCGGCTGCTCATGCCGCACGAAGCGGAAACCAAGCCGCTTCATCAACTGCCATGACCGCGTGTTGTCGACGTGCACACCGTACGCGATCCGCGGTAGTCTTAGCGTTTCAAACGCGTAGTGAACGAGCGCCCCGCAAGCCTCGGTCGCGTAGCCCTGGCCCCAATGGTCCTGGCCGAGGGCATAGGACAGCTCGGTCTCAAGGTGCGCGACACCCGCGCCGGACGTCGCCTGAAGGGCCGTCCAGTTGGCTACATATGGACGAAGACCGGCGACGCCAAGGACACCATCGTCCGCCCGGCGGACGATCGCCAAGTAGCCGATGTCACCCCAGCGCGTATCCAGGCGGTGGTAGCCAACCCAGTTGGTGACCTCTTCTAGCGACCACGTTGGCCCGCAGAAATGCCGACAGACAACCGGATCGCAGAACAGGGTGGCGTGCAGATGCGCTGCGTCAGCCCCGACCAATGGGCGCAGCACCAGGCGCTCGGTCGCGATGGTCACCATGCGCTCACCCCGGTCCGGTCCACGCCGCCGCCTATTCCATGGCGACGTCGAACCACAGGTCCCAGCTTAGGTTCTGGCCAAAGGGCACCCCGCGGCCCACGGCGTTGGCCCACTCGGGCGGCTGGCTGAACGTCTGCTTGGCGACACGGGTCGATACCCGGCGCCCATCAGCGAGAAGCAGTTCCAGCCAGGGGTCCTGAGCCGCATAGTAGTCCCGACGCGGGTTACGGAAGACCAGTTCATTGCGCGCTCGCAAGACATTTGCCACCTCAGCCGGCAGGTCCATTGTCACGTTCTCGAAGACTGCCCACTGCTCGTCGCCGTTGGCCGCCGGCGCCCGTCCGCACTCGTACCCGTTGATCTCGACGACTTGGTGGTACTGATCGTTGGCATGCAGACCGAACCCGCCGAAGTGCAGCCGCGCGCCGGTCGCCGTCTTCAGGTCGCTGATGCGCAGACCGGCCAGCGGGAAGGGTGGCGCCGCAGTGGGGCCACGGTCGTAGAGCGAGAGGTCGTAGCGCGGGATCTCGCGCTGGCTGAGGAGGCGCCAACCAGCCCAGCAGGCCCAGTCGCCGCTAGTTTCATCGTCCAGGCCAGGGTCGGTGATGAGCTTGATGCGCACCGTCTGGCCGGCCCAGCGGCTCAAGTCCGCCTCCAGCGGCAGCCACTCGTGCTGAGTGACGATCTGCGCCGCGAGCCGGTGCTCCTGGCCCTGGCCGTCAATCACGGCAACCCGATAGAGAATGCCATCGCCAGGGTCGCTGCCATCCATCTTGCCGACCTCGCCAGCGATGGTCATCGGCTCGGCCGGTAGCTCGATCGGCGGGAGCAGCGCGAAAACCTCACCGGTGCCGTTACCGTACGGCGGGTGCGCACGGAGCATCAACTCGCCGGCCTTTCGCTCCCGCGGTACGCCGCAACTCAACGTGTCGGCGGGCACCATCATCGCGTTATGCACGCTGAGCAGGCGGCCATTGGTCGTGATCTCCCGCCCGCGCAACTGCATGCCCGCCGCGAAAGTATCCGACAGGACTGGCCCGGCAACGCGCTGGCTGACCACGCTCAGTAGATGCTCGGTCTCCTGGCTGCCGCCGGCCCAGCTCAGGCGCAACGGTGCGACCACCTCGAACTCGGCGGTCGGCGCGACGTGTGTGAAGGTCACCTCAACGGGCACACCAGGCACTGCCTCAACCGTTTGCACCTCGCCACGCCAGTCGACGCTGATGAACGTCGGCGTCGGCAACGCCGAGGTCAGAGTGTGGCGAACAGCGTCATCGGCGACCTGCGAGTCGACCTCGACCGCGCGGACGACAACGAAGTCCAGCCAGCGCCCGTCGTCCTCCAGCCACAGGTGCGTGCCCGGCACAGCGTCGCGGGGCACCTCGTAGGCGGCCTGCTGCGCGCCGCGGAGCGCGACGGACTCGCCGGGGGTGACCTCGTAGCGGTCAGCTTCCAGGGCAACCTCACCGGCCCCCGCTGGCGTCAGCTGGTAGGTCAGTGCGCCGTCGACGCGCTGCACCCAGCTGAGCCCGCGGCTGACGCGGACCTCGGCCGGGCCCACCTCGGTGCCGTCCGCGGCGAAGGCGGTCGCCGTGTACTCGCCGCCCAGGTTGAAGCCGGCCTCGGCGCCGCCTTCGAGGCAGATGACCCAGCCGCCATCGCGCCGCACGGCGGAAGCAGGGCCGTTGGAGATGGCCTGCCCATAGCGCCGGTACTTGCCGCGCCCATCGATGTAGAGGTACTCGGGCGACTCGGCGTAGTCAATCCGCTGGCCGTCGACGTCGCCGGAGAAGACCTGCACGGAGCCGTCCGCCGTCCAGCCGCGGTAACCCATGACCGGCAAGTCGATGTCCACACCGTCGACGCTGGCCTGTAGGCGGTCGGTCTCGCTGCCGTTGACGACGGTCACCGTGCCGTCCGTGTACGTGACCGTCAGCTGACGCCGAGCCAGAGCGTCGCCGACGGCGGCCGTGCTAGTCTCGAGCGGCTCGCCAGCCGCGTCGAAGTAGCGGATGCTCTGGGCCGAAGCCTGCGTGTAGTGCGCGGCGAGCGCCTGGACCATGAAGTAGTTGCGCATCGACGCGTCCCAGCCGCCAACCAGGAAGCCCGGATGCCCGAAGGCGATCGTCGCGGCGATGAACCGGTCGAGGTAGCGGTAAGGGTCCTCGCTACCCGGGGCGGTCGCGCCGGCGCCGTAGAACATCGACGGGTAACCCATACCGAAGTTGCAGCCGAGGTCGTGCATGCGCAACAGGTCAAAGTCGACCAGCCAGGGGTTGTTGGGCAGGCGCGCGTTCTGGTCCTGTGCGTAGTTGCCGTCGACGACGCCGTGGAGGAAGGTGTGGTGGTTGCCCTCGGAGTAGACGGGGCCGCCCCACGCCTGCCGTTGGAGCATGAGGATCTCGCCCCACGCGTACAAGGTCTGGGCGAACGTGCCAGCGCCGGGCGCGCGGACGTCGAAGTCGGTGCGATGCCACGGTGCGAGCGCGGTGTGGACGTCGCAGTAGGCGGTGCTGAAGTGGAACTTCTCCTGGATCGCCGGCGCGATCTGCTCGCACATGATCACTGACCAGGTCGGCTTGGGCGCATAGCAGCGCATCCAGGCGGTCTGGAGCTGGTTGTTGCTGAGCCGGTTCACATGGTCGGTGTCCCAGAACTCGTTGACCGGTGCGAAGTCGGTGTAGTTGTTGTACGGACCGTAGGTATAGCCCAGCTCGTCGATCAGCAGGCGCGTGTACCGCTCCTGCACCTCGTCGCCGCCGCGGCCGGGGGCGGTGCGGGTGCGGAAGGTGAAGCTCTCGCCGTGGTCGCGCCACATCGTCTCGTGATCGGTGATGATGAGGTGATCGAAGCCACGTTGCTTTGCTTGCCGGAAGTGCGCGGAATCACGCTCACGGTCCGTCGCCGCGTGGGCGAGCCAGACGCCCGTACCGGTAACCGAGCGCCAAACCGACGGTGGGTTGTCGATCACGGGCAGCACCTCGTCCAGCCGCGGTGAGACCGTGATGAACAGCCGCTCGAAGACATCGTTGCGCTGGCCGTCAGTCTTCGGCTCGTAGCGTGCGCCGCCGTTGTAGGTAACGTCGCCCTCCTCGATGCTGCCGGCGCCGAACAGGCCAGAGGCGTTGGAGCGATACCAGTCGGTGTTGCCCGCCAGAAACAATGGCGCATCAGGGGTACCGGAGGCCGCAATGTGCGGGCGGCCCGGAGTGTAGTTGTAGTACGGGATCTGCAGCAGTTTGGGGCTAACTAGGCCTGTGGCATACCCATAGCGCACCTCGGTGACCTGGCCGCCGGGGGCCTCGACGTCGACGACCAGGCTCTTGCCCCACAGCCGGTAACGGTAGGTCGCCTGGCAACTCGCGTCGTCGAGCGCTAGATTCCAGACCAGCGTCAGCACGTCGCCCGCAAGCTCGCTGCTGACGAGTTCGCTCGATGTTGGCCGCTGCGCATCGGTCAGGGCGACTCCGCCGTCAACACCCACCTGGAACGCCGGCGCCCCGGCCCAAGTCGCCGAAATGTCGGAAAACCCGTCACTTGCCGTGCCGACGAGGTATGTCAGTGTGCCGTCTTCGCCTTGGTACGTGAACTCCGCACCTTGGCCCACACGGCGCGCGCTGGTCGTGTGCTCAGCGCGCACCGGCGGCAGGATCGTCTGCTCACGGGTAGGGAAGGGCAGGCGCCCCGCGCCCGTGTTCTGGCCCGGGTCCTGGCCGGGGAAGGGGTCTACCCCGCGTTTCGCCCGCGGCGCGAGGTTGAGCGGGGCCAGCGCTTCCTGGTAACAGACAATGCTGTCGACGTAGATGGTGCGATCCTCGCTGTTGGTACCGCGCTCGATGCGCAGCCCGGCGAACCGCGCGCCGCCGGCCAGCGCTTGCTGCTGGCCCGGCGTGAGGCGCTGGTGCATCAGGTGCCATTCGCCGAAGTTCACCGTGCCCATGTTCACGGCCACCTCGGCGCCCTGCGGATCAAGCAGTAGCGCGTACACGCCGACCTGCGGCGTGGCCACGTCGGGGGCCCAGCCCCAGTTGTTGCCGTGGACCCAGACGGTCAAGGCATCGAAGGGTGGGGTGATGGCGCGCGGCGCAGGCGGCCGGAGCGTGACGAGCGGCGCCTGGCCGGTCGCTCGGTAGGTCAGCTTGCCGACCCAATCTCCCCAGATCTGTCGCTCTCGGGTGCGCTCAAAGGTTGCCTCGGCGTTACTCGCCTCGACGGTCCAAGCTTCCTCTATCTCGAAATCGACGAGGGCCGGCTGGTGGTCCGCCGTGCGGCCGGCCCAATCAAGCTCATAGGGGCGCTGGCCCACGCCATCGGCGAGCAGCAGCGTCGCTAGCAGCGTTGAGGCAATCATCTTGTACTCCAATATAAGCAGTCCGACATGGGTTCGACCCGGCCAGGGCGAGTCCTGCCTGTCGCGCGGTGCGGCGGCATAGACCTGGTCCGCAGTGATCCCCATGGGCGCCTGGGCTGATCAACTGATTCCGGCCATCGCGGACGAGTGGGAGGTGTGGATGATGAGAGCCGTGACCAATCTCTGGCGGCTGACGGTGGGTAAGAAAGTCATCATGGCCGTGTGCGGCCTTGGCTTACTAGGGTTTGTCCTGGGCCACCTGTTCGGCAACCTAAAGATCTTCATGGGCCGCGAGCATTTCAACGAATACGCGAGCTGGCTACGGGCAATGGGAGAGCCCCTCCTGCCGGCGGGGATGGCACTCTGGGCCTTCCGCATCGGCCTGCTCGTGATCGTCACACTACACGTGTTGATCGCCTGGCAGCTGTATGTTCTCAGCCAGACCGCGCGGCCCATTCAGTACCGGGTGAACGACACGAAGCTGGTCGACTCGCGAGTCAGCCTGTTCATGCGCATCACCGGTGTGGCGCTGGCGGTATTCATCCTGTTCCACCTGATGGACCTCACCTGGGGCTGGACCGATCCGGTCAACTTCGTCCACGGTGACGCCTACAGCAACGTGGTCCGCAGCTTCAGCCGCGGCTCGGTCTTCTGGTTGTATGTGATCGCCATGGGGACGCTCTGCCTGCACCTGTACCACGGCATCTACAGCGCGCTGCAGACGCTCGGCCTGAACAGCCCGCGGTACAACGCCCTGCGCCGGCCCGTCGCCGCCATCGTCGCGATCGGACTACTGCTGGGCAACTGCTTGATGCCCATCTGCGTGCAGCTCGGCCTACTGACCCTCTAGGCGGCCACCGCGCGACATAAGGAGAAATGACTATGGAGCTCAACGCTCGAGTGCCGTCGGGGCCGATCGAGACGAAGTGGCAGCACCACCAGTTTGAGATGCAGCTGGTCAACCCGGCCAATAAGCGCAAACACAGCGTGATCGTCGTGGGCAGTGGCCTCGCCGGCGCCGCCGCGGCGGCCTCGCTAGGCGAGATGGGCTACCGCGTAGCCTGCTTCTGCCACAACGACAGCCCGCGCCGCGCCCACTCGATCGCCGCACAGGGCGGTATCAACGCGGCCAAGAACTACCAGAACGACGGCGACAGCGTCTTCCGGCTGTTCTACGACACGGTCAAGGGCGGTGACTTCCGCGCTCGCGAGGCCAACGTCTACCGCCTGGCCGAACTCAGCGGCAACATCATCGACCAGTGTGTGGCGCAGGGCGTGCCGTTCGCGCGGGAGTACGGCGGCCTGCTGGACAACCGCAGCTTCGGCGGTGCACAGGTCTCGCGCACCTTCTACGCGCGCGGGCAGACCGGCCAGCAACTGCTGCTCGGCGCCTACCAGGCCCTTGCCCGCCAGATCAACGCCGGCACCGTCGCGATGCACGCCCGCACCGAGATGCTCGACTTGATCGTGGTCGAAGGCGTGGCGCGCGGCATCGTCGTGCGCGACCTGGTTACGGGCGAGATCAGTAGTCACCTGGCCGACACGGTGCTGCTGTGCACGGGCGGCTACTCCAACGTGTTCTACCTCTCGACCAATGCCATCGCCTGCAACACCACGGCGATCTGGCGCGCGTACCGTCGCGGGGCGGGCTTCGCCAACCCCTGCTTCACGCAGATCCACCCGACCTGCATCCCCAAGTCCGGCGACTACCAGAGCAAGCTCACGCTGATGAGCGAGTCGCTGCGTAACGACGGGCGCATCTGGGTGCCGCTGCAGGCCGGCGACACGCGCATGCCCAGCGACATCCCCGAGAGCGAACGCGACTACTACCTCGAGCGTATCTACCCCAGCTACGGCAACCTCTGCCCGCGCGACATCGCCTCTCGCCGCGCGAAGGAGCAGGTCGACACGGGCCACGGGGTGGGGCCGGGCGGCGGCGGCGTCTACCTCGACTTCGCCGAGGCCATCGCGCGGCTGGGCCGCCGGGTGGTCGAGCAGCGCTACGGCAATCTCTTCGAGATGTACGAGATGATCACCGGCGAGGACCCGTACCGGGTGCCGATGCGCATCTACCCCGCGCCGCACTACACCATGGGCGGGCTGTGGGTCGACTACAACCTGATGAGCAACGTTCCTGGTCTGCACGTCCTGGGCGAGGCCAATTTCTCGGACCACGGCGCCAACCGCCTCGGCGCAAGCGCATTGATGCAAGGCCTTGCTGACGGCTACTTCGTCGCACCGGCCACCGTCAGCGACTACATCGCCTCGCACCCGCTAGAGCCCATCGACACCAACCACCCGGCCGTCCGGCAAGCCGAGGAAGATGTGCGCGCGCGCCAGACCGCCCTGCTATCCGGCAGCGGCCAGCGCACCGCGATGTCCTTCCACCGCGAACTGGGCGCGCTGCTCTGGAACAACTGCGGCATGGCCCGCAACGGAGCAGGACTGAAGGAGGCGCTGGCGCGCATCCCCGAGCTGCGCGAGCAGTTCTGGGCTGAGGTCCAGGTGCCGGGCAGCGGCAACGAGCTGAACCAGTCGCTCGAACGAGCCGGCCGCGTGGCCGACTTCTTCGAGCTGGCCGAGCTGCTCTGCCGCGACGCGCTGGTGCGCGAGGAGAGCTGCGGCGGCCACTTCCGCGACGAACACCAGACCGACGAAGGTGAGGCGCAGCGCGATGACGAGCGCTTCTCGCACGTCGCGGTCTGGGAGTGGCAGGGCGAGCAGGCTGAGCCGCTCCGCCACCAGGAAGAGCTGACCTTCGAGTACGTCCAGCCGGCACAGCGGAGCTACAAGTAATGAAGTTGACACTCCATGTTTGGCGACAACCTGGCCCCGACGCCGAGGGCCGCTTCGAAACATACCAGGTGCCCGATGTCGACGAGCACATGTCCTTCCTCGAGATGCTCGATGTCGTCAACGAGCGGCTGATCGAGGAGGGCAAGGAGCCCATCGCCTTCGAGCATGACTGCCGCGAGGGTATCTGTGGGGCCTGTGGCTGCCTCATCAACGGTCGGCCGCACGGCCGCACGCGCCTCTCGGCCACGTGCCAGCTGCATATGCGGCACTTCAAGGACGGCGAAGAGCTGACCATCGAGCCCATGCGGGCAAAGGGCTTCCCGGTGCTCCGCGACCTGATCGTCGACCGCTCCGCGCTGGACCGCATCGTTCAGGCCGGCGGCTACATCTCCGCGCGCACCGGTTCGGTACCTGACGCGAACGTCATCCTCGTACCGAAGCTAGACGCCGACTGGTCCATGGACGCGGCCGCCTGCATCGGCTGCGGCGCCTGCGTGGCAGCCTGTCCGAACGCCTCGGCGATGCTCTTCGTCGCGGCGAAGGTCAGCCATCTCGGGCTGCTGCCCCAAGGCCAGCCCGAGCGCTACGAGCGCGTCCAGCGGATGCTAGCTCAGCACGACGCCGAGGGCTTTGGCTACTGCTCGAACCACGGCGCCTGCACCGAAGTCTGCCCGAAGGATATCAGCCTCGACTTCATCGCCAAGCTGAACCGTGACCTGATGTCCGCGAGCCTGCGCAGCCGAGTCCAGGAAGACTAGACGGACCCGGGGCCGAGTCAGAGTCCAGGCCTGGTGCCGATGGTTGGACCTTGGCTCGGCCCGAGGCCGTCCGCAGGAGGAGTGGCGG
>DHNJ01000205.1:0-3167 GCA_002409445.1 Armatimonadetes bacterium UBA5419
TTGCCTTTCGGGGTTGAGAGCGTTAGTTCGGGGCCGGCCCGGGCACGGGCACGGTGATCGGCGCCGGCTGGCCGCCCGCGGCAGCGCCGCCCGCGGCGGGGGCGCCCGCCGGGGTCGCCGGGGTGCCGCCGATGTGGCGTTCGGGGATTGGCGCGCCGAGCTTGGTCAACGCCGCCTTCGCCGCGTCGGCGACGGTCTGGTCGTAGTCCTCGCGGACCAGCTCGGACAGCCGCTCGGTCGCGGCGGCGGCCTTCATCTCGCCCAGCGCGTTGGCGATGGCAATCTTGACCGCCGGCAGCGGCGAATCGAGCGCCTCGATCAGGCCGGGGATCGCCTCCTGGTCGCTAGCCAGCGCGGCCACGGCGGCCAGCTGGTCCTTCTCGGCCTCGGGGCCCATGGCCTGCGACATCTGCGCCTGCTCGTAGCGGCGGGCCAGCTCGAGGTTGGCCTCGGGGCGGATCGTCGGCCACTGCGCGACGGTCGCACGCAGGCTGGCCATCTCGGCGCCGCTGTCGCCGTCGTTGGCGTCAAAGAACGCGCGCAGCTCGGGGTCCAGGATCTGGATCCGGCCGCTGTTCTTGGCCTCCTGGCGGGCGACGCGGACGACGTCCTCGTAGTGCGCGCTGCGCTTGCGGTCCAAGACCTGCTGCTTGAGGTCCTCGATCTTGCGCTCGGGGTCCTCGGCGCTGATCAGGATGTGCCGCACCTTGACGCGCATCGCCGGCGCGGCGGGCTTCTCGGGCAACGGCAGGACCTTCAGCGCCTCCGCCTCGGCCACGGCCCGCTTGTCGGCGGGGTCGGGCTCGGGCGTCTCGGCCTCGGCCGGCGCGGTCTCGCCCGGGCCAGGCAGCTCGCGCTCGGTCACCTCGAGGATATGCACGCCAAACTGGCTGCGGAAGGGCGGGGAGATCTCGCCCTGGGGCATGGCGAAGGCCATCTTCTCGAACGGCGCGACCATCTGCCCGCGGGTCACCCAGCCCAGGTCGCCGCCCTGCGCGCCGCTGCCCGGGTCGTCGGACTCGTCACGCGCGACCTGGGCGAAGTCGGCGCCGCCCTTGAGCTTCTTGACGAGGTCCGCGGCGATGCCTTCAGCCGCCGCGAAGTCGCGCGGCTCGGGCTTCTTGAAGTCATCGGGGAACGCCTTGCGCTCCTTGGCCATGAAGATGATCCAGCCGTCGTTGCCTTCGATCAACGGGGCGAACGCACCCGGCTTGGTGGCGAAGGCCTTCTCCTTGAAGTCGTCGCCATAATAGGTCTGGTCGCGGCTGGCCAGGGCCATCTGCCCGCCGTTGTCCTTGGTCGCGTAGTCCTCGGACTTCTCCTCGGCGACCGCGGCGAAGGTCGTCGGCGCGGCCTGCAGCTGCGCCAGCAGCTTCTCGGCCTCGTCCTTGCGCCGGTCCAGCCCCTCGCGCCAGGCCTTCTCGGCCTCCGCGCGCTGGGTCTGCTGCTCGGGCGTCTCGACCTCGCCCTCGCCCGCGGGCGCCGGCTTGCTCGCGCCGGAGCGCAGGAGGATCACCCGCCCGCCGATCTGCTCGAGCTCCTTGGCGTAGTCGGCATCGGTCAAGGTCAGCTCGTCCTGGACCACCGTGCGCAACTTCTGGACCAGCAGCGACTCGCGCAGCGCGGCCGCGTCGGCGGTTAGCTGGCTGCGCAGGTCGGCCTGCTTCTTGGCCAAGCCGCCCTGGTCGCGCTGGAGCTTGTACTCCCACTGGCGATCCGAGAGACCGCCCCGCTCGGCGGCCAGCGCCTGGTCGATCTGCGAGTCGATCTCGGCGTTCAGTTCGCTGCGCGAGATATTCAGGCCGCGCTGGCGGGCCAGTTCGAGCTCGACCTGCTGGCGGACCCAGGCGTCGGCCATGTAGCCCTGCTGCTGAAACTTCGCGGGCAGCGCACGGCTGTCGTTGAGGCCCATGCGCGAGAGCATCTGCTGCCATTCGGGCAGCGCCAGCTCGGAGCGGCCGACGCGCATGACCGGATTCGGCAACGACCGACTCTCGGCCTCCTCGCCCTCGGCGGGGGCCGCGGGCTCACTGAAGGCCCAGATGCCGGTGATCAGGAAAATCGCGACGAAGACCCACAGGCCAACGCTCAGCACACTGGATAGCTGCTCGCGCATGCCGCCGATCGTCGGCTTGGCCCGCAGACGGCGCAGCCGCTGGCGGGTGGTCAGGCGCTTGCCGGACTTGGACTTTGAGGACCGAGCCGCTCGCGAATCGCTGGACCGGCCGGGCTGCACGCGCTTGGACATACGTGGATCGCTTTCGACGGTAGTCTGGAATAGCGGCGATCATAGCACGAAACCACCGCTCGGCCAACCGTTTGCCGCGACCCGCGCACCCTAGCCCTCGGCGAGCATCGTCTCCAGCCGGTGCGCCAGCGCCTCGACCATCAGCGGCACGCCCAGCTCGTTGTCACCCGTGCCCTCGGGGATCACGATGTCCGCGTGATAGCGGCTCGGCGCCACATACTCCGAATACATCGGCCGCACCGTCTCCAGGTACTGGTTGACGACGCTATCGATGCTCCGGTCGCGGTCGAGGATGTCACGCCGCAGCCGGCGGATGAAACGGATGTCCGGCTCGGTATCGACGAACACGCTCAAGTCGAGCAAGCGCCGCAGCGGCTCGTGGACCAGGCAGAGGATGCCCTCGACCAGGATCACCGGCGTCGGCGGGACAACGACCGTGGAGTCGGCGCGGCGATGGTCGCCGAAGTCGTAGACGGGGATCTCCGCGTCCTCGCCCGCGCGCAGCTGGCGCAGCGTCTCGAGCAGCAGCTCCCAATCCAGCGCGTCCGGATGATCGTAGTTGCGCGCCGCTCGGTCCCGCGCGGTGGCCGTCGGGTCCTCGCGATAGAACGAGTCCATCTCGAGGATCGTGAGCCGGTCCACCCCCAGCCGGTCACGCAGGCGCTTGGCCAGTGTCGACTTGCCCGAACCCGAGCCGCCGCCCAGCCCCACGAGAATGCCATTCTTGCGTGCCATCCCAGCTCTCCTGCCGACACTATAGCACCTACCCGCCCCCGGCGCCGGGGCGGGGCCCGCTTGCCCGGGACCGCGGACACTCTTGTCCGCATCCATTCTGAGCGCCGGCTTTGAGCCGGACCGTCCAGCCAGAACCCACCCCCGCCGGGCCAGGCCCAGAATCGTAGCGCCGGCGCCCTCGCCG
>DHNJ01000205.1:3360-3661 GCA_002409445.1 Armatimonadetes bacterium UBA5419
TCGCCTACGACATGCAGGACACCAAGCGGCGGCGGGCTCCCCTCGCCCAACCAGAGCCGTGCAGGCACGTTTGCTGCGGACAGGAGTGTCCACTGCACCGACACGGCGGGTCCCAGTGAGGCCGGCCGTGGGCGCCCAAGACGGAGCGCCGGCTTCAAGCCGGCGGGTTGTGGGCTTCTAGCCTACAACGCTGGGCGCCAGCCCAGCCGGGACGTCCGCGGTGGGGCAACCGCTGACGGTGCGGCTCCAACGGACCGCCGGCGCCTCGACGGCAGTAGCCCAATCTTGCTTCGGCCTCCGC
>DHNJ01000205.1:3813-7521 GCA_002409445.1 Armatimonadetes bacterium UBA5419
CGCTGCGCTGCGGCCGAGTCTAAGGATGCGGACAAGAATGTCCGCGGTCCCAGTTAGGGTGGGCCGCGGCAGGTGCTCGGCCCCTACCCCCGCACACTCTCCTCCACCGCCAGCCCCGCCGCCGCGAGCCAGGCGGCGACGGTCGCCAGGTCGAAGGGCCGGGGCCCGGCGAGGTAGTGGTTGGTGGCGGTTAGGTCGCCTGTTTCCCAGCGGAGGTGCCAGACGGTGGCGGTGGTCGAGGCGGGGAGGGTGGTGAGTGGGGTGCTGGCGTTGGCGGGGGCGTCGAAGTCGGTGGTCAGGAGGCGCGCGCCGGTCGCCAGGTCGTCGATGGTCAGGGTGCCGGCGTGCGGGGTTAGGGCGTCGTTGCAGGCCCAGACGGTCTGTTCGCCCGTGTCGTCGGGTTCGCCGCAGCAGATCAGCAGGTTGGCCTGCAGCCGGCAGAGGACGTGGTAGGCGAGTTTCGGGCGGTCGTAGTAGTCGATCACGGCGTCCGAGAGCACCGGCCAGCCGTCGCGCAGGTTCCACCAGAGCATGCCGGTCCGCCGCCACTTGCCCATCCGCCAGCGCTCGACGAAGAACTTCAGCGCCTCGGCCTGGCTGATCTGGCTGGCCAGGATGAAGTCGTCCAGCTGCGTCGGCTCGTGGTCGAAGAGGACCGCGATCTGCTTGAACATCAGCGGGATGCGGTAGTCGTACTGGTCGATATCGGCGCTCGGCCGCACCGCCTTGGCCAGCCACTGCGGGTTGTCGTGCGGCGGCCAGAGATGCTCGGGGTCGAACATCGCCTCCAGGCTGGCGCGCGCGGGGCAGCCGTGGTAGCCGATCTCGGAGACGAAATGGGCCGGCGACGTCGTGTAGTAGGCGCCCTTGAAGTCGTCGCGCGGGCCCCACAGGTGGTCCTCGGGTGCCCGCCGCGCGTCGCCCGTGGCGACCAGCGCCGGACCGTAGTAGGGCGAGCTGGGCAGGTAGCCGCGCGCCGGGTCGTGCCGGCGGCAGACCTCGGGCAGGACGCCGCGGCTGATCGGGTCGGCGTTCGGGTCGCTCCGGTCGCCGCCCCAGCCGCCGAAAAACAGCTGGTCGATCTCGTTGTTGCCCGCCCAGAGCGCCAGGCAGGCGTGGTTGCGCAGGCGCTTGACGACCGCCGCCGCCTCCGCCGCGTAGACCGCCAGGCTGGCCGCGTCGTCGGGGTAGCTGGCGCAGGCGAAGGAGAAATCCTGCCAGACCAGCACGCCGGCCTCGTCGCAGCCGTCGAAGAAGGCGTCTTCCTCGTAGAGGTTGCCGCCCCAACAGCGGACCATGTTCGCGCCGACCGCCGCCAGCCGCCCCAGCGCCACCGGCAGATGCTGCGGGTCGCGGCTGTGCAGGGCGTCGAGCGGGACCCAGTTGGTCCCGCGGGCGAACAGCGGCTCGCCATTGACGACGAAGAGGAACTCGCCGCTGCCCTCGGCATCGGTGACCTCCGTGCGCCGCAGCTCGACCGTCCGCGCGCCGACCCGGCAACGGTGCTCGGCGCGGACCACGCCGGACCCGTCACGGACGATGACCGCCGCCTCGTACAGCGCCGCCTCGCCCCAGCCGCGCGGCCACCACAGCGCCGCCTCGCTCAGCCACAGCCGCTGCCGTCCGTGCCCCGCGCGCAGCGGCTGCACGCTGCGGGCAGCGACCTCAGCCTCGCCCGCGCGCGTCACGTTGACCTCGACGCTCCAGTACGGACCCCAGGTCGCCGGCGCCTCGCCCAGCAGCTGGTAATCGACGGCCAGCTCCGCGCTGGGTGCCGCCGGGTCGACCCGCAGCGTCCGCCAGTAGACCTCCAGCCGCGGCTCCGCGCGCGCGCGCAGTTCGAGCCGCACCGGCCGGTAGATGCCCGCCGAGACCAGACGCGGCAGGATGTCCCAGCCGTACATGTGCGGCGCCTTGCGCACCGCCAGCGACTCCCAGTTGCTGGTCATCGCGTAGCAGATCGGCGGCAGATCGGCCGCGCGCCCCGCCAGGACCGCCGAGTCGATCCGCACCAACAAGCGGTTGCGGCCGGGCCGCAGCGCCGCGCTGGCGTCGAACTCGTGGGCGATCAGCATGTTTTCCGCGCGGCCCAGAAACACGCCGTTGAGGAAGACCGAACCCAGGCAGTCGAGCCCCTCGAAGACCAGCCAGGCCGCGTCGGTCTCCGGCACCGTGTCGAGCTCGAACTCGCGCTCGTACCACCAGCCGTGCAGCTCGTAGGCCGCCGCGGCGTAGGCGTGCTCGCCGCGTTCGAGCGGCGCGGGCAGGTGGCCCGCGGCGGCCAGGTCCAGCTCGACGTTGCCCGGCACGCTCGCGGCGATCGTCGGCGCGTCGGCCGGTAGCGCCGCGTCGTCCGGCGCGGGGAGGCGGTCCTGGGCGGCGAAGGTCAGGCGCCACTCGCCGCCCAGGTCGAGTTGCCGTGCGGCCCGCTCGGGCATCAGAGCGCGTCGCCCAGCGCCAGCACACGGTCGAGCGCCTCGACGAAGAAGTGCTCGCCGAACATGCACGCGCCGCCCACGCCGAGGCCCTTGTCCAGGTGGTAGATCTGCTGGCTCAGGATGCCCTCGAACGCCGGGTCGCCCGCGCCGAGGTACGGCGGCGCCAGCAGCGGCTCGATCAGGCGCAGGGCCGCCGTGCGGTAGGCCTCGGCGCGCTCGGCGTCGGTCGTCAGCTCGGCGAGCTGCAGCAGCCCGCTCGCGCCGATCGCGCTGCCCGACGTGTCGACCGGGCGCTGGCCGTCGGGCGCGTCGAAGTCATACGGCGTGACGCCGGTCGCGCCGCCGTCGGCGGTCAGCGGCTGGGCGATGAAGAAGTCGGCGTTGGCCTGCGCGGTGGCCAGCCAGACGGGCTCCTGGCTCCAGCGATAGCTCGTGCCGAACCCGTACAGCGACCAGGCCAGCCCGCGCACCCAGCAGCTATCGCCGCGGTAGCCCTGGTGGGTCGTCTGGCGCAGGAACTCGCCGGTTTCGAGGTCGAACAGCCCCTCGTGCGCGGTCGATCCGTCGCCGCGGACGAGCACCCGGCGGGTCGTCGCGCAGTGGGCGCGGGCCAGGGCGAGGAGGGCCTCGTCGTTGGTCTCGAGCGCCGCACGCCAGACGATGCCGACGTTCATCATGATGTCGATGAACAGCGAATCGTCGCTGACGAAGCTGCGCAGGTACTGGCCCTTTTCCTTGAACCGCAGGCCCATCGTCCGCCCGGCGGTGATCAGGATGTCGTTGATCCACGGCTCCGGGTCGAGCGCGTACCAGCGGCCGAAGCTGCTGCCCAGCACGAAGTTGAGGTCGTGGACGTTGCGGTCATGCTGCCGTTCGGCCAGCGGCCGCGTGTACTCCTCGGCCTTCGCCCGCCACGCCTCCGCGCCGTCGCGCGCGGCAAAGAGCCACATCATGCCCGGCAGGAAGCCCTCGCACCAGTTGGTCCAGTTCTCGCCCGAGTGGTTCCAGGTCCCGTTGACCGTATACATCGGGTAGGCCCCGGGCATGCTCTGGGTCAGCCGCTCGACCTGGGTCTGAGCAAAGTCGAAGGCGGCACGCACCCCCGGCAGCAGGCGGCGCAGATCGTCGGCAAAAGCCATGGTTTCGTCCTCCGGCCGCAGTCTAGCACGGAGTCCGCAGTGGGGCACGTTGGGGGGTCCCTGATGTGGCCGCTGCCTTGACCAGGCAATCTAGGGCAAAGGTGGTCGTCCGCTGCATGTCGTAGGCGAGG
>DHNJ01000205.1:7718-8586 GCA_002409445.1 Armatimonadetes bacterium UBA5419
GCTGGCAGCCCGCGCCACAGGGGAAGATCGCCGCCACCCCTACCCCATCCCCATATTCATCCACAGCAGATAGTTCCGCCGCATCGACTCGGGGGCGGCGAAGCGCTCCAGGGCGCGTTCTTGCGGCGATAGGCGCAGCAGGCGGCCGATCGCCAGCGACTGGCCGAGGCGCCAGAACTTGTCGGGCAAGCCCGCGAGCAGCTCCAGCGTGCGGTCGAGGTCCAGGTCGACCATCGCCTCCAGCGAGTAGCCGCCGACGACCCCCGCGCTGCCGTCCTCGACCTGCGGGGCGCCCTGCCGTTCGAGCTCGAGCCGCGCGGCGACGGGTCGAATAGCCGCTCGGGCTTCGGCGAACTCGGGTGCGTCGTTCTCCGCGACGACCTGCCGCACCACCGCCGGCGCCACCTTGGCCAACAGGGGCCATAGCTCGCGCAGCGCCATGACCTCCGAGCGCTCCTGCTCCACCTGGCTCACCTCCGCGATCAGCGCGCGAAGTTTGGCCTCGTCCGGCGCGGGCGCGATGGCCGCGGCCAGCAGCCGCGCGGCCGGTCCCCACTCGGGCGGCAACTGCGCCAGCCACGGCTCAACCTCGGCCGCGGGCAGGTGCTGGAGGACCGCGAGGATCGGCGCCTTCGCACTCCAATACGAGCCCCAGGTCGTCGTCGGCCCGCCCGCGGCCGTCAGCGCCGCCGCCTCGAGCACGCGCTGCGCGGCGACCCGCGGCTGGCTGGCCGCCAGGCCCAGCGCGCTGGCAAACGGCACCGCGGTCACGTCGGAGTTCTGCGGCACCCGCGCCAGTAGCGGCTGCCAGATCTCGTCGCGCTCGCCGGCGAGCACCGCCAGCCCGCTGGCCCACGAGCCGTCGCCC
>DHNJ01000205.1:8700-14953 GCA_002409445.1 Armatimonadetes bacterium UBA5419
GCTGGCCCACGAGCCGTCGCCCGCTCGCTCGACCAGCCGGTCCAAGGCTGCGGTCCAGGCCTCGACCGCGCCCGGCTGCTCGAGCCGCGCGGCCAGTAGCGCGCCCATTGCATGCACGACCGGGTCGGCCTCCGGCGGCACCGTCGTCGCCGTGGCGATCTGGGGCACGGCGGCCGCCTGGTCCGAGTCGAGCAGCAGCAGCGCCAGCGTCAGCCGCACCCGCGCGCGCTCGACCGGCGGCAGCTCGTCGACCAGCCCCAGCGCCTCCAGCACCAGCGCCGGCGCGCGCTCGGTCAGCGTGATCGCGACCGCCTCCAGCACGCCCGCGCGCTTGTCCGCTGGCTGGTAAGCCGCCAGCTGCAGCGCCCCCGCCGGGTCCAGCTCGGCCAGCTCGGCGGCGACCTGGCTACGGTCGAACCAGGCCTCATCGGTTGCCTCGGTCCAGGCGGTAAAGAGCATCTCCTCGGCCACTTCGAGCTCGCGATCGCGGTTGGTTGGGCGCCAGGGCGCCAGCGTCAGCCGCACGTCCGTCGCGCCGGTCTGCGTCGCCGCCGTCGCCAGCCGCGAGCCGGCCGCGACATCATCGTCGCCCGCCAGCAGCATCAGCCGGCCCGGCGGCAGGCCCTCGACCACAAACCGCCCGTCCGCGCCGCTGACCGCCTCGGGCCCGCCCATGCCCAGGACGATCACCGGCACGCCAGCCACCGGCTGCCCGGCCGCGTCCAACACCACGCCGCCCACCGTCGCGGTCAGCGGCTGCAGCACCAAGTCGCTGAACCGTGTCTCGCCCGCGGGCAACTGCTGACCGTAGGGCGGCCGGCGATAGCCCGGCGCTTGCGCCGTCGCCAGGTAGTCGATCCGTGCGGGCACGCCGACCACCTGCCAGGCGCCGGTGTCCTCAGTCGTCACCTGACGGATGATCGACATGCCCCCGCCGTTGACCGCCTGGCCCGAAACATCGACGGTCGCGCCGGCTACCGGCTCGCCGTCGGTATCGACCACGCGGCCGCTCAGTGTCACGCGCGCCACGTCCGGCACCCCGAGCTGCCAGCCCGTCGCCGGCAGGTCAGCGACCGCCACAGTGCGCCGCGCCAGCTCGTAGCCGTCCTGGTCGGAGACCACCAGCTCGAACTGCCCGCGGCGCGGCAGCGGGCCCAGCTCGAAGCCGCCGCCCTCGTCCGTGCTGACCATCGACTGCATCGCCGGGGCGGTGAAGTACAGCTGGTAATCCGCGCCCGCCGGCTCGCCGGCGACCACCAGGTGCCCCGGGATGTACTGCGCCCGCTCAACGTTGAAGACGATCGGCGGCGGGTCCTGGCCGGCGACGACCTCGACCTGCCGGTCCGACTCGTCGGTCACGAGCCATTCGTCGACGCGCTCGAGGAACAGCCCGACCCGGCCCGGCCGCGCGCGCAGGATCAGCTCGCCCTGGTCGTTAGTCCGCAGCGCGCGGTTCAGCGCCACGGGGTACTCGGGCAGGTCGGTGATCAGGCGCAGATCGGCGACCGGCGCGCCCGTGCCCGCCTCGAGCACGCGCACGGTGACCAGCTGGCTCGGCGCGATTGGCAGGTCCGGCAGGGTCGTGGTCTGGCCCGCGGCCAGGTTGCCCACCTGCTGCGGCTGCACCAGGGAGGGCGCGTCCGGGTCGTAGGTGCCGACCATCAGCGGCTCGACGCGCAGCCCGCCCAGCTCGTAGCGGCCGCCGGCGTCGGTCGTGTCGCTCGCCACTAGCACGCCGCGATCCTGGCTCAGCGCCGAGATCTCTAGGCCCTCGACCGGCTGGCCACCATCGACCACACGACCGGCGACGATCGCCGCGGCCGCCAGCACCGCCGGCTCGGCCGGCTCGCTCGCGTCCTCGACGACGACCGTCTCGCCCGCCGCGTAATCGGGATGAGTCAGGGTCAGCGTGGCGCCGGCCACGGGGAACTCGTCGAGCGTCCAGCGGCCGGCGGCGTCGGTGGTCGTCGCGGGAACAGGCCAGCCAGCGGCAACCGCGGCCTCGCCCTGTGGCCAGCCGCGCGGATACGGCATCTGCCGCATGTCTTCCTCGTCCGGGCCCACGTCGGGTGGCATGCCCTCGGGCCCGAAGTGCCAGGCCGGCGCGCCGTGCTCGCGCACGCGCACGGCGACGTCGGCAATGGGCTGGCCGGCTTTGTCGATCACCAGACCGCTGACGCGGTGGGTGCCGCGCAGGTGGATCGTCGCGGACTTGCGCGAGTCGGCGTTGGCCGCGCCATAGCGGCCCGGCGCGTAGGCGAGGATCTCGGTCTCCACGTAGCGCGGGGTGCGCTCGGGCGCCAGCCGCCAGCGCCCCTCCGCGTCGGTCCGGGTGAACCAATGCTCGACCTCGGGCCAGACTTGCTGGTTGCGTGCGGCGACCAAGGCGTCAGCGACCGGCTGGCCCCCCTCGTCGACCACCACGCCGTGGAACTCAGCGCCCCACGCGCCGAGCCCGAGCAAGCAGACTAGCAGCCACCACCCGCGTGCCATCGCGTGACCTCCCGTCCCACTCTGCTGCAACGCCGCACACGCCGCAGCCATTCACCAAGGGCCGGTCGCGGTCGGCGCCGCCTATCGCCCCGAGTCGAGGAACGCGGCGAACTCGGCCTCGTTGCGGGTCATGCCGTCAAACGTCGCGACCACCCGCCCATCGGGCTCCATCAGCACGTAGAACGGCAGCGACACGGTGTTGAACCGCTCGATCTGCAGCTCGCGGTACTCATCGGCGCGCGGGCCGCGGTCGGTGTACAGCTTGACCAGGGCGTAGTTGTTCATCCGCCGCGCGATCTCGGGCCGAATGAACAGATTCTGCTCCATCCAGCGGCAGTTTGTGCAAGTCACGCCGGTGAAGTCGAGCAGCGCCAGCGTGCCGCGCGCGGAGGCCGCGGCTAGGCCCTCGTCGAGGTCCTCCATCCATCCACCGCCCTGCTGCGCGCCGCGACGGTATTCGCTCGGCGGCAGCAGCGACTCGACGTTGGTCTCCAGCTTGGCCCCGCTCATGCCCCAGCTAAGCCAGACGAACAGCGCGACGAAGAACCAGCCCAACCGCTTCTTGCCGACACTGACCTCCAGCGGCGCCGGCGTGCCCGCGATGGACAGGCGGCCGAACAGGTAGATCGCCGTGCCCAAGGCACAGATCGCCCAGATCGCCAGGACCAGCTCGCGGCTGAAGATCATCCACTGCCAACTCAGGTCGGCGTTCGAGATGAACTTGAAGGCCGCGCCCAGCTCGACGAAGGCCAGGACAACCTTCGTGTCGTGCAGCCAGCCGCCGGACTTCGGCATCGAGGCCAGGTACTGGGGGAACAGCGCGAGCAGCACGAACGGCGAGGCGAAGGCCAGGGAGAAGCTGAGCATGCCCAGGATCGGCCAGATCCACTCGCCGTTGGCCGCCCAGACCAGGATGCCGCCGACGAACTGCACGTTGCAGGTGAACGCGGCGAGCGTCAGCGTCAGGCCCATGAACGCCGCGCCGATGTACCCGCCAGCCGTGCCCATCGTGCTCGAACGGTTGACCAGGCCCTGGGGCAGCGCCAGCTCGAAATAGCCGAACAAGCTGAACGCGAAGAAGATGAACAGCGAGGCAAACCCAAGGTTGACCCACGGGTTCGAGGCGATTCGCTGCGTGCCCGTCGCGCCCATCACCCCGGCCAGCAGCAGGCCCAGGCCGGTATACATCAAGACGATACCCAGCCCATAGAAGACCGCCAGCGAGACGCGCCGGCTCGGGCTGTCGCCCGCCTGCTTGGTGAAGAAGCTGACCGTGATCGGGATCATCGGGAAGACACACGGCGTCAGCAACGCCGCGAACCCGGCCAGGAACGCCACCAGCAGGAACGACAGCAGACCCGCCGAGCGCGCCTGGTCGGCGACGCCGGGGGTGCCCGCCGACTCGCCCGGGGAACCGCCAGGTTCAGCCAGTTGGTCCGGCGCGCTGGTCATCGCGGGCGGCACGACTGCCGGCTCCGCGGGCTCCGGCTCGGCCTCGTAGGCCGTGCGCACCGCGCCGGCCTCGACGCTCAGCGGCAGGTCAACCGCGTACTTCATCGGCGGCAGGCAGCTGCGATCGGTGCACGGCTGATAGCGCAGCTCACCCTGCACCGCCAGCTCGCCCGGCGCCGCGTTCTCCGGCACGCGCAGGCCCTGGCGCAGCTCGACCGCGCCCTCGTGGTAGGTGACCGTGACGTCAAACGCCTCGTCATGCTTGAGCTGCGGCGCCGGCTCGACCAGCGACCCCGCCGCGGTCAATGCCGACTCCTCGGCCAGGCGGAAGCCCGTCGGTGTCGGACCCTCGACCGGCGTCACGCCGTAGATGTGCCAGCCCGGGTCGAACTGGCCCCGCAGCACCAACGTCGCCACCTCGCCCGGCCGCACCGGGTCGGGCGCGAGACTCGCGGTCCAGGCCACCGGCTCGGTGGGCGAGGCCCAGACCAGACCGGCCACCAGCCAGCCCACGAATATCGTCGTCAATCGCCGCACAGTTGGCTCCGCTCCCCTATTACCTTGGACTTGTACCCGGCGGGGTATGTGCTGTTACGCTCTCGCGCTGCTGGACGGCGGCGGCCTCCTGCTCGCGCGCGTGATAGCTCGAACGGACCAGCGGCCCCGACTCGACATGGGCAAAGCCCAACGCCAGCCCGGCCTCCTTGAGCGCCGCGAACTCCTCCAGCGTCCAGTAGCGGCGGATCGGCAGGTGCTTGTCGGTTGGCCGCAGGTACTGGCCGATGGTCAGCGTGCTCACGCCGGCCTCGACCAGCTCGCCCATCATCTCGACGATCTCGTCGAACGTCTCGCCGTGGCCGACCATCAGGCCGGACTTGACCGGGATGTCGGGGCGGTAGGCCAGGCTGCGGGCGAACAGCTCGAGGTCGCGCGCGTAGCTGGCCTGCGGTTGCACGGCCCGGCGCAGGCGCGGCACGGTCTCGACGTTGTGGTTCAGCACGCACGGGTCGGCGTCGAGCACGGTATACAGCGCCGATTCGACGCCGCGGAAATCGGGGATCAGCACCTCGACCTGGCAGGTGGGCAGCCGCCGGTGGATGGCGCGCAGGGTCGCCGCGTAGATGTAAGCACCGCCGTCGGGCAGCTCGTCGCGGTTGACGCTGGTCAGCACGGCATAGGCGAGGTTCAGCGTCTCGACCGCCTCGGCGACCCGCTCGGGCTCGCCCTCGTCGACGGTGCCGGGGCGGCCGGTAGCGATGTTGCAGAAGCCGCACGAGCGCGTGCAGACGTTGCCCAGCAGCATGAACGTCGCGGTGCGCTGGTTCCAGCATTCGCCGATGTTGGGGCAGCGGGCGGACGAACAGACGGTGTGGAGGCGCTGGTCAGCGACCAACTGCGTCAGTTCGCGGAAGTTCTCACCGTCCGGATACGGCATCTTGAGCCACTCGGGGCGGCGCGGTGCGACAGCCATGGGTCACCTCTGGCTACAGTATAAGCCCGTGCTGCCTATCGTCCGGCCCGGCGGCAGGAGCCAGCCACGCGCCGGCGAATCGCAGCGGCCGGAGATGTCTCGATGATCACCGGTCTGGGCCACGTGGCCTACGCTGTCGACGACCTTGACGCCGCGCTCGAGTTCTACGTGCAGTACCTCGGCTTGACCGAGGCCTTCCGCTTGTACCGCGAGGACGGCACGCCGTGGATCGTCTACCTGCACGTGGGCGCGCGCGGCTTCGTCGAGCTGTTCCCCGGCGGCCGCGGCGGCGACGGCGCCAACGCCAGCCCCAGCTACCGCCACCTCTGCCTCGAGGTCGACAACATGGCCGCCACCCTCGCCGACATGGCCGAGCGCGGCATGACGATCGAAGGCGAGCCCAACCGCGGCCAGGACGGCAACTTGCAGTACTGGGTCACCGACCCCGACGGCAACCGCATCGAGCTGATGGAGCTGCACCCGGACTCGCCGCAGTCGCAGGCCATCCGCGCCGCGGGCCAGGCCTAACCGCGCCGATGCGCCGTCTGCGCCAGACGATCAAGGTGGTCGCCGACGCCGACGGCCGCCCGCTCCAGTTCACCACCCGCTACGACACCTACCGCGTCACCCAGATCCTCGAGACCTGGCGCGAAGGCAGCGCCTGGTGGGCCGGCGAAGTCCCGCGCTGGTTCTTCCGCGTCGAAGCCGGCGGCACCTTCGACCTCTCCCACGGCGACGACGGCGACTGGCGGCTGGAAGTGGCCTGGGACTAGGCGGCACGCGGCGGCTGAAGCGCCCAGATCCCACCCCATGTGGCGCGGGCTGCCAGCCCGCGAC
>DHNJ01000288.1:0-1765 GCA_002409445.1 Armatimonadetes bacterium UBA5419
GCCGCAGCGCAGCGGAGGCCGACGCAAGATATTGGCTGAATGCCGGTCATATGCCGGCGCTACATGCCGGGCGCACCGCTCAGCGCCGGGGATCGCAGCGGTACGCTCCAGCTGGGCTGCCGCCCAGCGTTGTGGGCGAAGCGCCCACAACCCGCCGGCCAAGGGCCGGCGCTCCTTCTAGGCCACCCGCCCTACCGCCCAGCCCGGGACCGCGGACACTCCTGTCCGCAGCCAACGTGCCTCCACCGCACACCACGCAATGCCGGCCGTCCGCCGGCGCTACGCCCCCGGCCACCCGCCCGCCAACCCAAACACCCGAGCCCAGCCCGCGGTTGCGGGCCGGGCTCGGGGCTAGTTGTTGGGGCCGGGTGCCTAGCGCACGCGGACCGTGAGCTGGCCTTGACCGGTGGTGCCGGCGGCGGCGGTGATGACGGCATCACCGACAGCATCACCCGCACTCAGGGCTAGGTCGATCGTGCCGGTGGCGCTCGTCACGCCGGTGGCCGGCGCGCTGACGACACCGTCGGGCACGGTCTGGAAGGTCACGTTGACTCCGGCCTCGACGCGGTTGCCCTGGGCGTCGCGGACGACGACCTGGACGTTCTGCGTGCCGTTGACGGGGATCGTGACCTGATTGACCGTGGTCCCGGCCGCGGAGAAGGTCACCTGGGTCGGCGCACCCGGCTTGAGCTGGATGGTCGCCGACGAGGCCACCTCAGGCGCACCCGCGACCGCCGCGTTCAGCTGAACGTTCTTGGCCACGCGCCCGGCGCGGTAGATAACCGTCGCCACGCCACCCGTCACCGGTACGGAGACCGCGGTCGGGTAGCGCTGGAACGGGTAGGTCGTGATGTCGCCGGTGCGGCGGATCTCGCCGTCATCGGAGCCCAGCGTGAAGCTGACCGTGAAGTGCCCGTCGGGCACCGGCTGGTTCAGCGTGTCGAGCACGCGGGCGTTGACGTTGGCGGTCGACGCCTGGTCGGCGGTTAGCGTGACCAGCGCCGGCTGCAGCAGCAGCGAGGCCGGCCGCGACGTCTGCATCGAGATGCTCGTCGAGACTTGCCGCGCGCCCGCAGGCAGCTCGGCGGCGGTGGCCTGGATGTTGGCCACGACCTGCTGGTTGGCCGCCGTGATGACCTCGGAGATGAGGGCCAGGGCCAACTCACCCGACGCGTCGGTCAGGCCGCGCACCTGGCGCTGCGCCGTATCGACGAACGAGGCGCCAGCGGGCAACGGGCTGCGGAAGCTGCCGCGGTCGGTGACCACGACGACCTCGACACCCGGCACCGGGGCGTTGGTCTCGTCGACGACCTTGGCCACGAGGGCCGCGGTCTGCAGGCCGTTACCCGACATGATCTGGCGGTCCGAGGTCAGGGTGATGGTCGTCGGCGCCGCGTGCGGCGTGGCGATCACACCCGTGTCCGGCGCGGTACCCTTGCCGAACAGGCTCTCGGTGCCCGTGGGGCCAACGGCGGTGACCACGTAGTAGTAGGTCACGTTGTTGGTCACGGTCGTGTCGATGTAGGTCCGCACGTTCGACGGCACTTCGGCCACGCGGGTGATGCCCGGCGCCGTCGCCGGCCCGGTCATCGCCGCGGTGATCGGCGTGCTGCTGCGGTAGACGCGGTAACCCGCGACCGAGCCCGCGGCGGCCTGCCAGCGCAGGACCACGCGCGCGTCGCCGCCGGTCGCCGTAACACCCGGGGGCGCCGCCGGCGGGGCGATGACGGTGACCGCGTTGCTCAGGCCGACCGGCCCGCGCACA
>DHNJ01000288.1:1852-12841 GCA_002409445.1 Armatimonadetes bacterium UBA5419
GGTGACCGCGTTGCTCAGGCCGCCCGGCCCGCGCACCCCCGCCACACTCACCGCGCGCACCGCGTAGGTGTAAACACCGTTGGGCAGCGGGCCCTCGCGGAACGAGTTCTGGCTCGCCGTCGCCGTGCCGACGACCGAGTAGCCACTCAGGTCGGTCTGGCGCGAGGCGCGCGCGTCCCGCGGGTTGGCCCGGCTGCTCGCCGCCCGCGACGCGAGGTCGGTGGGCAGGCTGCGGGTCCACGGGCTGCGGCCCGTCACGGTCGTCGCGCGGCCCACGGTGCCCGTGCGGGCCCGCAGGATCTCGTAGCTAGCGACCGGCTCGGCGTTGAACTGCCAGGTGACCTCGACGAAGCCGAGGTTGTCCGCCTGCGCCTGCACGTTGCGCACCGCCTGCGGCTGCGCGGCGGCCGTCGGCGTGATGCTCACCGGCTCCGAGTCGTTGCCGACCAGCTTGGTCGCGCCCACGGTCGTGAACGGCTGGACGATATACGTGTAGGTCACGCCGTTGCGCGCCGTCGTGTCGTCGTAGCTCAGACCCGTCAGGTTGGTCGCGATCCGGTCGGTCGTGGTCGACGTGTCCGGCCGGCCACCGGCCCGGCGGTAGACGCTGTAGCCGCTGACAAAGCTGCTGGACGGGGTCCAGGCCAGGGAGACGAACGAGTTGCCCGCGGTCACCGTGACCTGCGGCGCGGAGCCGATGTTCGAGCCCGCCTGCGAACCGGTCTGCGCGGTCGCGATCGGACCCGGCCGGCCTTCAGCGTCAACCGCGGCCACACCGTACTCGTAGATCACCGCGTTGGCCGCGGTGGTGTCGATGAAGGAGGTCCGGTTGCCACCAACGACCGTGGGCACGGTGTTGGTCTGCGGGTTCGGCAGCAGCGTGAAGCCACCGCTGGCCTGCCGGCCCGGGCCACGCCGCGAGATGATCGGCTGGTTGCCGACCTGGCGGCGATAGACGTTGTAGCCTACCGCACCGGCCGTCTGCGCCCAGGTCACGCGCACCGCGTCCTGCTCGGAGGCCGCCTGTACGCCCGAGACGCGCAGCTTGCCCGCGCCGTCCTTGCTGCTGCCGCCACCACTAACCGCCAGGACAATCCCGATGATCGCGGCGACACCCAGCGCACCGAGGGCCGCGTACAGACCGGTGTTGTTCTTCTTCTTCGGCGCGTCGGGGTCGACGGGCTCCGGCTGCGGCTCCGGCATGATCTCCGCGAGGTCGATCAGCTTCGAGACGATCTCGGCCGAGGCGCGCTCGGTCATGATGTCGCGCAGCATGATGCGCTCGCGCTCTTCCGTCGCGCGGTAGGTCGTGATGCCACTGATCGGCTGCACCCGCGGCTGGTGATAGGCGCCCGGTGGCGGGACTTCGACCACACGGATGGTGTAGGACAGCTCACCGGTGGCCGTGTCGCCAGCCGTGGTCTCGGTGTAGTCGTCGATGTAGCCGGTGATCAGATGCGTCAGCCCCAGCCGGCGCGCGAGATCCGTAGCTTCGGTCTCGGTTGTCGGTGGTGCGTCGATCTCGGCCTCGGTGACCACCCCTTCGGTCAGCCCGCGGCGGACGATCGGGTTGGTCGGGCTGAGCGTGGGCGCGCCGTCGATGCCCGGCACCACGGGCAGGATCGCCAACGGATCCTTGGCCCGGCGGTCGCCGGTCAGCCGTTGCAGCAGGTCAACGGTCGCGTTGCCCACGCGCACCGGCATCTCGGCATCGACACCGGCCGCCGCGGTGAAGGGCACGAAATACGCCCTCCGCCCGGCGGTCTGGGCCTCGGCCGACGGTGCGAGTGGCCCGACCAGCCCCGCCGTTAGTGCGACCAGCGTCAGCCAAGCTAGCCGACGTGCCGCGGTCGAGTTCAAGAAGCGCTTGATCATGCCCAGGTCCCTCCGCTCGATTCCCAACTTGCGCTAGCGCCCAAGGCGCACGAGCCGTTCGGCGATGGCTCTCTGCCCATCGTCCGTGGCCACCAACACTCGGCACCGGTAGAGCCCCGCTGGCACCGGCCGGCCAGCCTCGTCCAGGCCGTCCCAGGCCACCGTGTTCTGGCCCGCGACGGCTGCCATGCCGTTCGCCGCGACCTTGATCCGGCGCCCGGTCGGGCTCTCGATGACCACATCGACACTCGCCGGCGCGGTCAGCGCGAAGCCGATCGACACGCCCCGGCCACGCGTCTCCGTCGCCGCCATGAACGGGATGCTCACCCCGCCGCCACCACCCCGGGTCGCGACCACCTCGAACATCCGCGTGCGCGGGTTCGCGCCGGTGTTGAAGGTGAACGCCGAGGTCGTGCGCAGATGCCGCTGCGCACCCGTCTCCAGGTCAACCAGCGTCAACTGCACGTCCGCGGGCACCGTGCGCAGGTTCCAGCGCAGGGTGATGTCCTCGTTCGGCCGGTCACAGTCGGCGGCCACCCGCCAGACACTGCGCTGCCGCACACCCGACTGAATGTCGCGCATGTAGGCCCCAGCCTCGCGACCCCAGTCCGCGCGCACCACGGACAACCGGAGGTCGCCCTCGGCCCGCAGCGTTGGCGGCGCCTCCACATCGCGGCTATCGTAGCCGTCAGCCGCCAGCGAGTCGAGCCCGAGCCAGACCGGCCGCTTCCCGAGCACCGCCGAGTCGGCGGTCAGCGGGAACTCCCAGCCGTCACCCAGCTCCAGCGGTCCGCGCCCGCCCCGGGCGTACGGCCCGAGCTGCGAGCTGGCCACGAACAGCATGGTTACCGGCTCCACCGCGCGGATCCAATAGCCGCGCCAGGGGTTCAGGTACGTCTGCTCATCGCCCGCGAACGAGTACGTGCCCTGCGCCGTCGGGTTCAGGTCGTTCGGGATGTACTCGTAGATCACCGGTCGGATCTGGCCCGCACCGACCGCGTCGAGGAAGCGGCGGGAGACCCCGTCCGCCCCGACGACGAAGCAGTCGAACAGGCGCACCGGCGTCGTGAACGGGCAGCCGATCTGGTTCCAGCCCGTGTTCAGCGTGCCCGCCACGTTCTGGTTCGGCGAGAGCACCTGCCGGTCGGCCGGCAGCGTCAGCGTGTTCAGCGAGCCGTTGAACAACCAGTAGCTCTCACCCGGGTAGATGCTCGTCAGGAACGACTCGGGGAAGAACGCATAGGCCCGCGCGGCCGGATTGTAGCGCGCCACGGCGGCGTTGCCACCACCGGTCACGCCGATCGTCCCCAGCGCACCCAGCACATGCTGGATGTCGCGGTTCGCGAAGTCGTAGGGGATCGAGATCATGTCGAGCCGCCGCGCCAGGCTGGGGAACTCCAGCTGCGGCAGCGCCGGGATGCCGATTGAGCGGTCGATCACCTTCGAGACGATCCCCGCGCCCGAACTGGAGACCGAGAACTCACGCGCACCCGGCGCCACGGCCGAGTTGGCGCGTACCTGCCAAGTCACCGTCTGCGCGGTCCGCGGCGGCACCAACGGCATCGTCTTGCTCAGCGAGTCACCGCTGACGGCCAGGCTCAGGCCCGGCGGCAGCGCCAGCGCCAGCGCGATGCCACTGAGGCTGCGGTCACTCGAGTTGTAGACCGTCGCGCGCACGGCGAACGGGTTCGGCGTGCGATAGCTGTGATCGGCAGCCTCGGTCGTCGGCGTGGTCGGATCGTCGCCCGTGCTCAGCCCGAGGCTGAACGGCGCCTGCACCGTCAGGGCATACGGCGGATCGTAGTTACCATCTGCCCCACCGAGCCCGAAGTAGGTGATGTAGCGGCGCGCCTGATTCGGCGCGAGCAGCGCCGGCGCCCAGCGCATCAGGACACCCATCTTGGCGCCGATGAACCCACCCGCCAGCGGCGTGTAGGTGAACCAGCTACCGGAGACCAGGTTGCGGTCGACCAGCATCGCCTGCGTCGGCGGGCCGGCCGTCAGCGCCGCGGTGCGCACGTCGCCGCCGTCCCAGATACCGCCCAGGACCACGCCGGGGCTAGCCTCGTTGTCAAACACACGGTACGAGCGCGGCAGCGTCCGCAGGCCCGTGCCGCTCGGATCCGGATACAGCGCCTCATGGTCGACCGGGTCCAGGATGCCGTCCACATGGTAGGTGTCGGTCGCGCCGGCCTGGGGCCCCAGGTTCGGGGCGATGTAGACGTGGCCGCCGACGTTGAGCGTCAACGTGCTGACGTTCTGCACCAGGACCTCGACGCGCACCTTGTCGTCGACCAGGCGGTAGGTCTGCGAGACCAGCACCTGGCTCGGCGTGGTGTTGCCCGCCAGGCCGGCGTTGGCATTGGTCACGTTGTCCGCGAGCACGGTCGTCAGGGTCGGATAGCCTTCGCGAATCTGCCAGCCGAAGCGGACCTCATCACCCACCGCTTGCGGATACTGGGTGAAGATGTCCTGGTTCGGGTTGTTCACCGGCTGCATCGTGGACTCGGCCTCGTAGTAGCGCGGGTCCGGGTCCGGGGTCGCGGCCGTGGGCAGGTCGGTCACTTCGACCCCCGCCCACGTGCTGTAGCTCGCACCGTCGGTGATCACCAGGTCGTCATCGACCGTCGTGTACGGGTCGCCCATCACGGTGCTGATCACCGCGCGGCCACCGCGGTAGTTGCTATAGCCGACGATACTGGGCGCGGTCGTGCCGGTCCCAGGATTGATCGTCTGCACGATCCCGGGGTTCCGCACATCGATCCGCAACTTCTCGTTGGCCACCGAGGTGTACTCGGAGCCGGGGAAGCTGTTGATCGCCGTGCCCGACAGCGGTTCCGGGTATCCGTGGGCTGTGGGCCCCAGGCCGATTAGGGCCAGGCCGAGCAGCAACCAGAGGGGATTGGCAAGCCGATTCATGGGCCACATCCTAGCGCATCACGCGGACCACGCGAAGCTCGCGGGCCAAGCTACCGTCGGCGGCGGTCGCCGCGACCACCACCTGATACATGCCGTTGGGCACCGGGCGCCCCGCCTCGTCCAGGCCGTCCCAGCCGAGCCGGCCGCGGCCAGCCTCACCGGCGATCGGACCTAGGGCGCGGACCACCGCGCCGGCCAGGCTGCGCACCTGCACGGTCACCTCGGCCTCCCGCGAGAGCGTGAAGCCGACCTCCAGGCCAGCCCCGCCGCGCGTCGGCTCGGTGCTCACCGCGGTCACCAGCAGCGGCGCCCCCGCGCGCCGGGCGGCCGTCAGGCGGAAGGCCCGCGTCCCACCCGCATGGGCGAAGGTGTAGCCACCGGTCGTCCGCAGCGCCCGCGCGCGCCCGTTGGTCAGATCCGTCAGGGTCAGATCCAAGTCGCCCGGCGCCGCGCGCAGGTCGGGCCAGCTCAGGGTCACCTCGCCCGCCGGCGCGTTGACCTCCAGCTCCCACTCGGCGCGGTCACCGCCGCCGCGCAGGTCGCGCATGTAGCGGCCGGAGTCGACGCCCCAGTTGCCCGCGACCGAGCGCAGCGTGATCGCGCCGGGCAGGCTCGGCGGCGCCGCGACGTCCAAGCCCGGGTCATACCCGTCGCTCGCCGCGCCGCCACCACCCAGGGTCAGCCGGTCCTCAACCACGTAGCCGCGACCCGGCACCGCCTCGTTGGCCGCCGCTTGCGCGCGCGCCCAGAGGTTGATCTGCCAGCTGCTGGCGGCCAAGTCGCGGCTCACCGGCGGCGGGTCCAACAGACCCCGCGCGGCGACACCCGACGAGATGACCATCGTCAGCGGCACATTCGTCTTCAGCCAGTGGCCCTGCAGCCGCAGCAACTGACCCGCGCCCACCTCCGAGTAATCGTAGCGACCCGGCGCGTTGGTGTTGCCGATGTTCGGCACGTAGGTGTAGAGCACACCCGGCAGCAGCCGCTGCGCGACCGCATCACGGAACGAGATGCGGCGGCCGTCGGCCAGCTGGATCAACGCGCCCGACAGCGCGACCGAGGGCAGGTCGTACGGGTTGGCGACCATGTTCCAGGTCGGGCCGCTGCCGTCGGTGGCCAAGCGGATACCGTACTCGGCGGCCGTCACCGGCTGACCCGGCAGCGGACCGAGCGGCCGCGGCGAGCGGATCCGCACCCAGTAGCCCAAGCCCGCGGGCGGGCCGGTGACGATCGGCACGGACGCCGCCTGGCCGCTATCGGCCGGCAGGAACGAGGCCAAGCCATCAGGGAAGTAGCGGTACTTGTCCGCCCCGGCCAGCCCCGGCACCCAGCGCGCCAGCGAGAAGTTGCCCGCGCCGAAGACCAGCGCCGGGTCACCGCCCGTCTGGCCCATGATGCGCGGTAGCGAGAAGGTCTGGATCCCGGCCTGCAACGAGGCCACAGCCACGCGGAAGCCACCGCTCACCGGCGTCGCCGCGTTGCCGCTCAGATCGCTCGCCTGCACCGTGTAGCTGTGCCCGGTCGAACCCAGCACGTACGGCACCACGTAATGCAGCAGGCCGGAGGTCGCGTTGTAGGTGAAGTCGGTCGCCGCCACCTGCTGGCCGTCAAAGGTCAACGTGATGGAGTCCGGATCCACGCCGCCAATCGCGTCCGGATCGACGATCGAGACGGTGATCGTCGGCGGGTTCTCCTGGATCGTCGACCCGTTGGTCGGTGAGATCAGCGTGATCACCGGCGGGTTGCGGTCCGAATAGAGGGTGTAGACCCCCTGGATCATCTGCGGCCAGCCCGTGCCCCCGAAGTCGGTCGCGGTCGGGTAGAGCGTGTCGTAGCTGTCCAGCGTGCTGGGGAAGTAGGCCGCCAGCCCGTTGAAATTGCCCAACGAGAAGTCCGTATCCAGCGTCGCCGCATTCGTGTCGAGCACCTGCAAACCGCCGGCCGCCGCCACCACCGCCTGCGCGGCGGCGACGATCGACGGTACATCGGCAAACTCGGTCGCGCAGAGCCGCGCGAAATGCTCGAGGTCGACGTACTGCTGCGAGTACTCGCCCGGCCGCCCGCGCTGCACCTGGCTCAGGACCCGGAACAGCCCGGCGGCGGTCGAGCGCAAGTCACTGGTGATCGCGGCCGCCAGCTCATCGGCCGAGGTGACCAGCGCCGGCAGCCCGGCGGTCCGCAGCACGCCCGCGCCCACGCTCTGCTCCCCGCCGTACGCCGTGGACCCAGCGGGATACTTGGCCAGGTACGCGCCGGCGACCTTGATCAGCCACGCTTCCGTCGCCGGCTGCCCGAGGGGCAGGTCCGCGCTCAGCGTCCGCAGCAGCGCCTCGTAGCCGAGACCACCGTTGGCCTGGCGGTCGGGGAAGACACCCAGGTAGGTATCGGCCAGTTCGACCGCCTGGTTGGCCAGTTCGAGCGTCGCCGAGCTACCGGTGTCCATGAGCAGCGCTTCGAGCGCGGTGCCCATGCGCGCGGTCTTCAGCTTGGTCAGCGCGGTGGTCAAGGCCCGCGGCGCTAGGCCGGTGAGCACCGTGCCAGGGTCCGGGTCGGTCAGCAGGCCGGCCTGCCAGCCCTCGCCCGGCCCGCTGAGGACCAACGCGTAATGGCGGGCGGGGAACCGCGAGACACTCCAAGCGATGAACTCGGAGAGCGAACTCTCCAAGCTCATGTCGACCTCGCCGAGATCGACCAGCGCCGGGCTGGCGATCCGCAACTGGGCCGGCGTCAGCGCATCCGGATCGGCGCCGGCCTGGCTCGGGTCAGCGATGACCAAGTAGCGTCGGGTCCCGGTCCACGCCTGGTTCGGGTCGCCCGCGAAGTTCGTGGTCAGCTCGTCATCACCGAGGCCGCGGTCCCACTGGGCGACCACGTTCACCTTGTTCGACGAGCCGACCTGCTCGAGCTCGTTGAAGATGCGGATCGAGGCGTCCTCGTAGTTGTTATCAGCAACCACGGTGGACTCACCATTGAGGTAGACCAGAACGGTCCACTCGGCCGCAGTCTGCGCCGCGCCGGGCAGGCTGGCGACGCCCAGCGCCACCACCGCCCAGACCATGACCAGTGCCTTCCGCATCCTACTCTCCTCTAGCCCGCTCACCTCGCGCTACCTATCTCACGCCGCGCTCCGCGCGCCCGGCGCCCACGCGCCCTACGCACCGTGCGTTGCGCTCAGCGCGTGGTGTCCGCGCCCCGCTGTCCGCTTCCCTCGCTCTTGTCTCCGGTCAGCCGCATCCGCTACTGGCGCGGGGGCGTGGGCGGCTGATCCGCGGTCTGGAACGTGTAGACGTTGCTGAACACGTACCCGTTGGGCTCCGGCGCGCGCTGCCCACCGAACGTCGACTTCACCCCGACGCGCCAGAAGTACTGGCTGTTCGGCGCGAGCTGGCGGTAGCCCGCCGTCGCCGCGTTGTAGCGGTAGGACAAGACACCCGAGCTCGTGCTGGCGATCGGCGCCGAGCTGAACACGATGGACGAGAAGTTCGCGTCGCCGGCGACCTGCACGACGTACTCCGTCGCACCGAGCACACCCTGCCACGAGAAGGCCACGTCATCGACCCGCTGGGCCTGGTTGTTGTTCGCCGGCGCCTGCAGATCGGGGGGCACCAGATAGGTCACCGGGCCGATCGCGCCGCTGGCGTCCGACAAGCCAATGTCGGCGTCCTGCGGGATGTCGTTGTCGTTGGCCGGATTCAAGGTCGCGTCGTAGCCCGCATCCGGCGGGATCGACGTCACCTGGCGATGGATGACCTGCGCGGGCATCAGGTTGGTGATGCGGATGTTGCCCCCGCTGGTCAGCAACTGCCCGCGGCTCTGCGCGCGCATGCGCGCCGCGCGGCTGCCCAGGTCCATCGCGCCACTAGTGCCGTCCACGCGCCCGCGGGCGAAGACCGTCGGGGCGGTCGCCGGGGCCGGCGGGCCGATCCGGCGCACCTTGTAGTAGTAGGTGCGGCCCGGCTGCGGCGACTCGTGGATGATCCGCACGTCCATGATCTGGTTGACGACCGTGATGTCATCCGTATCGATCCGCTCGTAGCGCAGCGGGATCTGGGCGTTCACGTCGTTCCAGGTCGGGTCGTCGGTGAACCGGCGCTGGTTGCTGCCCGGGACCGCACCGACCGCCTCGTGCTGCAACGCGCTGAACGCGTTGGACACGCCACGGTAGACGATATAACCACCGATGTAGCGCTTGGGCGGCGCGTAGTTGCGGTCGCCCCAGCCAACTTCGATCGACGGGTTGGCGCCCGGCGCCGACTGGCGCAGATACGCGTTGCTCGCGGTGACCTTCGGGGCGTCCGAGGTCGAGTTGCCCGCGATCATCACCAGCGCGGCGACCCCCAGCGCACCGACGACCGCGCCGATGGTCGGCGCCAGCCACGGCCGCGAGGGCGCGCTCCCGGCCTTGCCCGCGCGCGCGGGCTGCGAGGGAGCGGGCACCTTGCCCGCGGCCGCTTGCGCCGGCGTGATGTCCGGCAGGCGGAAGATCTCGCGCAGTTCGTCGCGCGTGTTGATGCCCTGGTTGGTGCTCTCGATCGGCCGCGCCGTCGCATCGTCGGCGCTGACGCTGGTCACCACCACCCGGCCGATCTTGACCGTCTGCGTGCGGTTCGGGTTCTCGGGGTCGGCGATCGTGCGGAAGACGTTGAACTCCATGCCTTCCGACACACCCTGCTTGGCACCCTTGTTCATCAGCACGCGGTTGGGCGGGCTGTACGAGAGGACCGCCGCACTCATCGTCTGGCGCGCGTCCATCGTCGTCAGCGCCTGGTTGATCGCGCGCTCAATCGCGCTCGCTCGGCCCGCCTCGCGGTCGGCGATGTCGCCCGAAGCCAGGATCTCGAAGCCGCGGCCATAGGCGCCGTTGATCAGGTCGCCCGTCTCGCCATCGTAGGCCTCGAGGCGCAGCAGCACCTCGACCGACGACTGCGCGCCAATCGCCTCGTTGACCGCGACGACCGCGCCCGAGTAGATGTCGCGGATATCGAGATCGTCGCGGATCAGGCGGACCTCATCCGGCTCGAAGGGGGCGCGCACGCCGATCTGGCGCAGCCGGTCCTGGACCTCCGCGCGCGGGGTGACCTCGAAGCCGCGCTGGACCAAGGCCAGCGTCAGCGCCGACGCGGCCTCGTCACCGGCCAGCGGACTCGCCGTGGCCAGGTTGCCGAAGTCTAGGACGACCGCCAGCTTGGCCGTCGTCTCCTGCGCTTGGGCCGGGGCTGGGGCGACCGCCACCATCCCCGCCAGGAGGGCTACCTGCACCAACCAGGCGAGCCCGCGCGCCAGCCGGTGGCGTGCCAATCGCTTGACCACTCTCATCTTCGCCTCCCTCGGACATTCGAGTCTTGCTATCTCGCCCCGGCGGTCTGCGCCGGTCGCGCCGCCTGCTAGCGGCGTTGCGTGACGGTCGCCTGCGCGCGGACCTGTTCACCCGTCTCAGAGCGTGCGATCACCTCGAGCCGGTACGTGCCGTCGGGCGCCAGGCGCCCCGCCTCGTCCCGCCCGTCCCAGCGGACCGCCTGCGGCCCCGCACTCAGCGGCTCGTCGGCCAACAGCGTACGCACCAGCGCGCCGTTCAGGCCACGGACCACCGCGGTCGCCCGCAGCTCGGTCGACAGCGTGAAGCGCACCTCGCCGCCCACACCACGCGTCGCCGCGTAGCCCAGGGCGGTAATCGCCGGCCGGTCCTCGTCCGGCTCGACGCTCAGCGCCAGCCGCCGCGTGCCGCCATCGCTAGTCAGCGTGTAGCCGGTGGTGTGCCGCAGCGAGCGGCGCAGGCCGGTCTGCAGGTCCTCGAGCACGACCCGCAAGCCTGCGGGTAGGCTCGCGCCCAGCTCGGGCCAGCTCAGGCTGACCACTTCACCTGCCTGTGCACCACCCAACTCCAACTCCCACCGCAGCCGTCGGGTCGGGCTGCGCAGGTCCGTATCATAGACACCTGCGAACCGGCCCCAGTCGCCATGGGGGAAGCCTAGCGTCAACCAGGCCCCGCCGTCAATGGGGGGTGGCGGCGGAACCGCCCGATCCCGACCATCGTAGACATCCGCGGCCCCGCGGTCGACTCCGAAGGTCACCCGCGCCTCAGCGCCGGCGGCCGTCTTGGCGATCACCTGCGCCTGCCACTGATGCTCGCCCGGCAGCGCGCGGCTGGCCCGGCCCGCGGGCGGCGGCACCGCGCCACCCAGCGGCCGCGGTGGC
>DHNJ01000002.1:0-1283 GCA_002409445.1 Armatimonadetes bacterium UBA5419
GCGGGCGAGCGTTTCGGCGGTCTCCGACTCGCGCGATCGGAGTCGGCGTTCGAGTTCGTCGAGCGAGGGCGGCAAGACCATCACGAACGCCGCCGGCAAGCCGCTGGCGCGGACCTGGGCGGCGCCCTGAACATCGATATCGACGACCACCACCCGCCCGTCGAGCAGGTAGGGCACAACCTCGCGCCGGGGGGTGCCGTAGTGGTGGCCGTGGACCTCCGCGGACTCCAGGACGCCCGGCCCGCCGGCCGCCTCGGCGGCGAACTGCCGCGGGCTGACGAAGTGGTAGTCGCGGCCGTTGACCTCACCCTCACGGGCCGGTCGGGTGGTCCAGGAGACGGCGAAGTGGAGGTCCGGCTCGGCGGCCAACAACGAGTCGAGCAAAGTGGTCTTGCCGACCCCTGAAGGCCCGCAGACGACCAGCATGAACGCTCGCAATGGTTGGCTCAAATGGCTCTCCGTCGTGGTTTTCGACCACACCCCAGCGCTCTGGCGGCGCCGATTCGATTGTAGCACGACGACTCGACGCCCGGGGTGTCCGGCGTACCGTGGACTAGCATCGCCGGGCCTAATGTGGCAGTATAGTCAACGTCGCTTGAGCATGCGGTTAAGATGCACAACCGGAGCGGGGGACAGGCGCCGAGCGACATTCCCGATGCGGAATCGTGGGTCAAATTCGATTCACGGTTGTCTATAAGCAACGGGTCGAGATTGGGCCAGGCGGGTGAAACCGCCGGCCAGACAGAGGGAAGGAACCGCCATCATGGCCGCAGCTATCCAGTACGCACCGACCGAGCGCGCTGTCTACCAGGCAGCCGTTGAACTGTCGCGCACCGCGCCCGACGGCTTCGACGCCACGCAGTTGGCAACCAAACTCGGCTGCGATCTGGAACAGGCCCAGGAATGGCTGGCCTGGCTGCGGCGCACGGGCGACTTCGCCGCGAGCAGCGAAGTTCACCCGCGCTAGCCGCCGGCCCTAGACGCCGAGGATGTGGTACCCCCCGTCGACGTACAGCACGTCGCCGGTGATCCCGCGAGCCAGATCCGAGAAGAGGAACACACTGGCGTCCGCGACCTCGTCCTGGGTCGTGTTCCGCCGCAGGGGCACCCGCTCGGCATAGGCGCGGTACATGCTGCCGAAATCGCCGATCGCCGCCGAGGCCAGCGTGCGCATGGGGCCCGCTGAGATCGCGTTCACGCGGATGCCGCTGGGGCCGAGGTCGGCCGCCAGGTAGCGCACGCTCGCCTCGAGCGCCGCCTTGGCCACACCCATCACGTTGTAG
>DHNJ01000002.1:1595-1948 GCA_002409445.1 Armatimonadetes bacterium UBA5419
GCGAAGGCGAGCGCGTGGCCGAGGAAGTCGACGCGCCCGAACTCGGCCTTGAGGCCCTCGGCCATCTCCGCCATCAGCGGCTCGTCGGTCACGTCACAGTTGAACAGCAGCGGCGGCGTCGACAGCTGCGGCACCAGCTTGTCCACCCGCACCTTCTCGCGCTCCCCCAAGTACCCCAGCGCCAACCGCGCCCCGTGCGCATCCGCCGACTTGGCCATCGCCCAAGCCGCCGACCGCTCATTGGCCACGTTGCAGATCAGCCCCAGTTTCCCCTCGAGAAGCTTGCCCATCTCTCATCCTTTCGCCACCCCATGGTGGGCCAGGGGGGCGGTGGCGTCAAGGCGGGCGGCGGC
>DHNJ01000002.1:2072-25225 GCA_002409445.1 Armatimonadetes bacterium UBA5419
CAAGGCGGGCGGCGGCTGGCCGCACCGCACACAGCCTTGCGGCCCCGCCGCGACGGCGTATACTCGCACTCGACGCCTGAGGCCGGGGACCCGGTAGCTCAGGCCTCCTAGGGAGGGTGACCGTCGATGAAGGCTAGTCAAGTCCACCTGCTGTCATTCCTGAGAAGCCCAGGTCAGTTCGTGATCCCCATCTACCAGCGGGCCTACTCCTGGGACGATCGTCAGTGCAGGCAACTCCTGGCCGACATTCTGGCGGCGGGCCGCGCGCCCGCGGACCACACCCACTTCGTTGGGTCCATCGTCTACTTCAAGACGGAAGCCTACCTCCATGGTGGCCTGCAACAGCTGCTCGTCATCGATGGCCAACAGCGGCTGACCACGCTGCTACTGCTCATCCGGGCTCTCGCCGACCTCGCCGCCGACCGCGGCCTGAGCGGCGATCTCGCACCGAGTAAGTTGGTCAACTACTACCTGGTCAACAACGAGGAGACCGGCGCCCTACGGTACCGCCTACGACTGGGGCCCGCCGACCGCCGAGCACTACAACAGGTCGTCAATGGCACGACACCGGACGATGCCGGGTCGCGGGTCGGCCACAACTACCAACTCCTCCGCACGCTGCTAGCGAGCGGCGGGCACTCGCTCGATGAGGTATACCGTGGCCTGGTGCGCCTGACGGCGGTTGAGATCTCGCTGGAGCACGGCAAGGACGACCCCCAGCTGATCTACGAGAGCCTTAACTCCACCGGCCTCGACCTGACCCAAGCCGACCTGGTGCGTAACTACGTGCTGATGAAGCTCCCGCCAGAGAACCACGAGGAGGTCTACGAACGCTACTGGCGGCCGATGGACGCGGCTTTTCGCGACGCTCCTGCTGGCGTCTTTGACCGGTTCATGCGGGAGTACCTGACCCTTCGCACCGGGACCGTGCCGCGTCTGGATCGCGTCTACGAGGCGTTCAAGGTATACGCGCGCGCTTGTACTGGCGACGACCTCACCGCACTACTGGGTGACCTGCATCAGTCCGCGAACTACTACGCTCGCATGAGCCTCGGCAAGGAACCCGATAGCGTACTAGCGAAGCACTTCAAGCGGATAAAGGCGCTGAACACTGACATCGTCTACCTCCTCCTTCTGCGAGTGTATGGGGATTACGCCGCTGGCGCCATGGACCGGGCGGAGTTCGTGGCCGTGGTGGAGATGATGGAAAGCTTCATTCTCCGGCGGAGCATTTGCGCCATCCCCACTAATGCGCTGGACAAGCTGTTCGCCATCGTGAACACCGAAATCCAGTTGGAGCGTTATGTGGAGAGCCTCCAGGCGGCCCTTCTGCGCCAGACCGACCGGCGACGCTTCCCCAGCGATGAGGAGTTTCACGCGGCGCTGCAGACCTGGGACTGCTACACATCGAGGAACAGCCTCTACGTGCTCGACCGCCTCGAGAACCACGACCGCAAGGAGTACGCCGACCCACGCGACTATACGATCGAGCACATCATGCCGCAGAACCCAAACCTCGGGCCAGAGTGGCGACGAGCCCTTGGCGAGAACTGGCGGAGCATTCAGCGCGCTTACCTCCACACTCTGGGCAACATCACCCTCACCGGCTACAACCCCGAACTCAGCGACCGGCCCTTCGCCGTAAAGCAGAGCATGGAAGGCGGCTTCCGGCACAGCCCCCTGCGCCTGAATGCCGGCCTTGGCGAGCTGGCTGACTGGAACGAGGCCGAGATCCGGGCGCGCGGCCAGCGGCTGGCTGACCTGGCGGTGCAGGTCTGGCCGCGGCCCGTCCTCGACGCGGATACGCTGGCCAGCTACACACCCCCAGAACCGCCCAAGAGCGTCTATACCCTCGACAGCTACCCTGCCATGGACGGACCAATTGGCCCACTCGTCCGCGAGCTAGACGCCCGGCTGCTCAGCCGCTTCGCGGGCCTGCGCTGTGAGCCCCTCAAGTTGTACATTGCCTACAAACTGCACACCAACGTCGTCGACGTTCAGGTGCAGAAGAAGAGCGCCAAGCTGTTCCTCAACATGCCATTCGATGTCATTGACGACCCACTCGGCCTCTGTCGAGACGTGCGCAACATCGGCCGCTACGGGAACGGTGAGATTCAGATCCACCTCACCTCCGCGGCTCAACTCGACGAGGTGATGGACCTCATCCAGCAGTCGTACGACTACCACCTGCGCAACACCTAACCATACCGCCCCGCCCGCCACGCCGTCTCGTACATGGCGACGACGTTCTCGGTGGGTGAGTTGTCCTGTAGGGCGTGGGTTGGGGCGAAGCAGTAGCCGCCGCCGGGCATCATGGTCGCTAGGGTGGCTTCGCAGTCGGCGATGGTCTCGTCGACCGTGCCGGTGGCGACGGGGCCGGCGGTGCTGATGCAGCCGTGGAAGGCTAGGCGGTCGCCGTAGCGCTCCTTCAGGTAGGCTGGCGCCATGTCGCGCGCCTCCGGCTGCAGCGTGTCGACCACGCCGACGCCCATCTCCGCGTAGTCGTCATAGGCCCACGAACTGCTGCCGCAGGTGTGGATCATCACCGGCAGGCCGTACTCCTGGGCCAGGTCGATGAACCGCTGGTGGCGCGGGCGGACGTGCTTGGTGAAGATGTCGTGGCTGATCAGCGGGCCGATTTGCGTGCCCAGGTCCTCGCCGATCCACATGAAGTCCACCCCACCCTCGGCCGCCGCGAGCACCCGCCGGGTGACCTCGTACTGCTGGTCCAGCATCCGGTCGACCAGCAGCAGCCCCGCCTCATCATCGACCAGCAGGTCGACCAGCGCCTGCTCCATGCCGCGCAGGAAGCCCGCCGTGTTGATGATGCAGGCCAGCCCCGGGTCGCCCACGTGGACCGCGAACTCGCCCTGCGCGCGGCAGTGGGCGGCGACTTGCGAGTAGTCGTAGTGGTCCGGGTCGGGCATCGGCCAGTTGGCCACGGTGTCGACATCCGCCTCGCGCAGCGGGAAGTCGCAGTAGTCCCAGTAGCCGCCGGTCGGGTGCTCGACCCAGCGGCGGTGGATGCCCCAGAGGTCGATGTGCCGCCCCTCGACCTGCTCAAACAACGGCGGCCCCGTGTACGACGCGCCGACCCCGCGGAAGTCGACCCCCAGCCGCCCGAGCAGCCCCGCGTGGTCGCCCGGCGCCAGGCCGAAGTGCGCCTTGAGCCGCGCATCGATATCGGCGTTGGCGCTGTAGTTGATCGGCACGCGGTCCGCCTCGCGCCGCGCGAAGGTGGTCAGGACGCGTTCCTTGCTGGTCATCACTGGACTGGTCCGATCTCGCCGGGGAACTCATTGCGCCCGCCGCCATCAAGCCACAGCCCGACCGTCGGCAGCCCGCGCCGCAGGCTGACCGCCAGCAGCTCGATCCGCGGCGCCGTCTCGCCCCGGCCCAGCGCCGGCCCGCCGCTCGCGTCGTACGTGTCGTCGCCCGCCAGGTCCCAGGCGAAGCCCAGCCCGTTGGCCACCGCCCCGCCCAGCCCGACGCTGCCCAGCTCGTAGCGGTCGTTGCCGGCCACATCGATCAGCCAGCCCAGCCCGAAGTCGAGCCCCGCACCGAGCCCGTCCTCGCCGCTGTAGCGGTCCGTACCGCCGCCGTCCCAGACGACGCCGATGCCCGCCTGCGTGCCGGCCCCCAGCCGCCGGTCCGCGCCGCGGTAGGTGTCGTTGCCACCGGCGTCGGTCAAGAAGCCGAGGCCGAAGGTGTAACCCACGCCCTGCGCCAACGAGCTGGCCGTGTAGCTGTCGTTGCCCCCGCCGTCGACCAGCCAGCCTAGCCCGCCCGCGGTCGAGTGCCCGTCGGTGCCGTCGCCGCGCCGGCCGAAGCCGCAGCCCTGGGCCAGCGCCACCGCGTCCGGGTCGCGGCTCAGCACCGCGTCGCTGTCCGGCGCGGGCCCGGCGGTGTAGTTGTCCGTGCCCGTCCCCGCGTCGAGCAGCAGCCCGGCCCCCAGCGTGTAGCCGAAGCCCTGCGCGCGCTTGTTCGCGACGTAGGTGTCGCTGCCCGCGCCGTCGATCAGCAGCCCGTAGCCGTACGCCCCAGCGCCCTGCGCGTGGACCCCGGCGGTGTAACGGTCGTCGCCGGCCGCGTCGTAGAGGAGGCCCACACCGCCGATGCCACAGCCCTGCGCCACGTCGGTCGCCTCGTAGATGTCATCGCCGGCCAGGTCGATCTGCAGCGCCACGCCGCCGATCGCCGCACCCAGGCCGCTGGTGGCCTGGTAGGTGTCGGCACCGGCCACGTCGATGACGATCGACACCGGGAAGCGGTCCTCCAGCGCCGCCGCGCCGCCTTGGTAGGTGTCCGCGCCGCCCAGGTCGACGAGCAGCAGCGGCGGGTCGCCGAGGTGCGTGTCGTCGCCATCACCCGCCAGAATCACCGCACCCAGTGGCGTGTCCCAGCGGCGCGTCTGGAAGCCGGCGACCGGCTGCAGGTCGGCGCGCACCGCGTCGAAGACCAGGCACAGGTCGACCGCGCCGGCGTGCAGCGCGCGGATGTCCAGCCCCGCCGCCAGCCAGTCGAGCCGCCGCTGGTGGACGAAGGTCTGCGGGCCGGGTCCCTCGTCGCCCGGTAGCGCGAACCGCCGCAGGTCGAGCACCGCCCCGCCCAGGCTGCCGCCCGGCGCCTGCTCGAAGGCGCGCTGCCGCCAGTCCAGCGTCGTTTCGACCGCCGCCAAGAGCAGCCCCATGGCCCGCGAGAGCGCCGGCGGCAGGTCGTCGGTCGGCGCATCACCCGGCGGCAGCACCTCGCCGCCGCTGGCCTGGCGCAGACGCGCCAGCGCCGTGCCCAGCAAATCGTCGCCTGGCCGCGTCTCGCGCAGCCGCGCCTCCAGCCCCGCGACCACCCCGCCGCCGAGGCTGCGCGTCACGCCGAGCCCCAGCCGCTGCCCCAGCCGCTCGAGCGTCGGCGCCAGGCTGCCCGCGTCACGCAGAAAGCCCGCGGCGCCGGTCTCGGCGACCGTCGGCGCCATCAACGGGTCGCCAGCGAGCAGGTCCCAGAGCGGCCGCCGGTGCGTCGCCTCGTGGAACTGGCCGACCTCGACCGGGTTCAGGCTCGGGCCGCTCGGCGGCAGGCCCTGCGCGGCGAAGACCGGCGCCCAGGCGTCGAGCACCGCCGGCTCGGCGGTCAGCGTGCAGCAGAAGAGCATCAGGGCGGTCAAAGCACGACCTCCTACCCCACAGAGTCGTGGCCCGGGCCCCGGCTGTCAACACGTCGCTCGGGCAGGAGGCGCGCACGCCGTGGCCAACTGGCGCTGCACCGGAGCCCCGCTCATGTTGCTCACCTCCCTGGTCCTCGCCCTCGGCCTGCAGGCCGCGCCTACCGGTGGTCTCGACCGCTCCGAGGTGGTCTTCATGTACGGCGCCGATGAGGCAACCTACCGCTCCTACGGCGCCAGCTTCCGATCCTGGGGCGACCGCGCGCGCAACGACTCCGCCGCCGCGCTGGCCGAGTTCGCCGGCTGGTCGCTGACCCCGGCGCGCGCCAACGGCATGCGCTACGCCACCGGCCTAGCCTTCCGCACCGCCTTCGCCGAGATGATCGACTACGACCCGAACTTCCTCGACGCGATCACCCGCGACCTCGACGGCGAGCCGATCCTCGTGCCCTGGCTCTGGGATCACGAGCACAAGGGCCACGGCGCCTACTGGTTCTGCACCAATGCCCCGGGCTATCAGCGCTACCTCCGCTGGCAGGCGCGCCGCGCGGCCGTCCGCGACGCCGACGGCGTGATGGTCGAGGGCCTGCACATCGACGACTACGCCGGCACCTCGGGCTGCCCCGGCGGCTGCTTCTGCCGCTACTGCATGGAGGGGTTCGCCGCCTGGCTCGCCCAGCACGGCAGCGCCGCCGACTTGGAGCGCGTGGGCCGTGACGACTGGGCCGGCTTCGACTACGCCGCCTGGCTGCAGGCCGAGGGCGTGACCGCCGAGACCGCCCGCGAGCGCCGCTGGACCGTGCCGCTCGACCGCGCCTACCAGACCTACCAGGTCCAGGCCGCGCGCGACTGGGTGGCCGAGATCAAGCGCTACAGCGAGGAACTGCGTGGCGCGCCGGTGCTGCTGAGCGTCAACTCGAGCGCCTCGAGCGCCGACAGCCTGGTCATCACCCCCTACCTCGACTTTTTCTGTGGCGAGGTCGACCACCACGCTTCGGCCGACAAGGTGCCCGACACGCCGGTCTTCGTCGCCAAGCTGACCGACGCGCTGGGCCGCGGCTCCGCCTGGACCGGCTCCGGCTGGGACTGGGCCTACGTCAAGGCCAACAACCGCCCCGGCCTCGTGCGCACCTGGGTGGCGCAGGGCTATGCGCTGGGCTACAGCCTGATGGCGCCGAACCGGCAGTGGTGCTACACGCCGGAACTGGGCACCCACTGGTACAGCGCCGAACCGGGCGACTACGACTGGCTCTATCGCTGGGTGCGCGCCCACCGCGACCTGTTCGACGGCTACGACCCCTATCCCGGCGGCACGCTGGCCGTCTACTCGAACCCGGCCTTCCGCAACTGGCGCCGCGAGCTGATCGACACCGTCGGCTGGCTGACCGCCCAGAGCCAGCCCTTCGCCCTCGCCCTGGCCGGCGACGACTGGCTGCCCGACCGGCTCGACCCCGCCGCGCTGGCCGCCGCGCGCGCGATCGTCCTGCGCGAGCCGGGGAGCCTCGACGCGGAGCAGCGCGCGCTGCTCGAAGCCCAGGGCGAGCGGCTGATCGTCATTTCCGCCGAGCCGGACGAGGCCGAGCTGACCGCCGCCGCGGGGCGCCTGGCGCAGCTCGACCCGCCCGCCGCCGTGGTCGAGGGCGCGCCGGGTGTCGTCGCCATGCCGCGCGTGCGCGACGACGGCGCGGTGGGGATCCCCCTGCTCAACCGCAACTACGACCCGACCATCGATGGCGTGCGCGAGGCGCCCGCGGTGCGGCTGCGGCTGCGGGGCGACCTGGCCGCGGCGCGGGCGACGGTCTGGGCGCCGGAGGCGGAGCCGCGCGAGGTCGCCGCGGCCGCCGACGGCAGCCTAGAGGTGGGTCCGCTGGGCCTCTGGGCAATCGTCGCGCTGAGCCGCTAGGCCGCGCCAGGCGCCCGGACAACCCGTTGCATCGCGGCCCCCACGACGCTATGATCTGAGCACCGCACACGCGGGTCCGTTCGCCTCCGGAAAGGCACGACCATGGTCCGTTGGTGGATTGCGTACTGTCTGCTGCTGACTAGCCTCGTCCGGGCCGACCCCTGGCCGCCGGTCGACACGGTCACCCTCGAAGCCTCGCCGACCAGTTGGCGCGTCAGCCGGGTGCATTGGTCGGGCCGGGGCCGACTGGAGCTTCGGGAGAAGGCGGAGGGCGGCGTTCGGGGCGTCCGCGCGACGGCCGAACGGCAGGGCGAGGGCTACTCCTGGCTGGTCATTCAGCCTCTGCGGGAGGGCAACGCGCAGCTGCGGGTCGTCCAGGTCGGGCCGGCTCTGCGGCGCGTCCGTCTGCAGGAGGAGAGTGACGTTGGCCTCGACGGCTCCTGGTGGCTGACGGACCAGGCGGACCCGGCACCCGGGTTCGACGCGCTCCGCACTGTCCTCCAAGGCAGCTTGGCGACGAGCACCTTGGAGACTCAACAACCGCTCCTGGCCGGCGTGCGGAACGACCACTGGCTTGTGGTCGATGAGCCGGGCTTGGCCAACTATCCGCAGCTGAACGACACCGTCCGGCCCTGGCTCCTGGAGGGCGGCCATCTGGTGGTCACGACGCGTGGGCGCGAGGGCCTGGGCGCGGAGCTGCTCGCGCTCCTCGACCAGCCGACCCGCCAACTGACCGCGCCGGCCGGCGTCCAGGCCGCCGCCTACGGTACCGGCTGGGTGATCGACTGGCCCAGCGCGGCCACCGCGCCCGCGGCCGACTGGGCCCATCTCGTTCTGAGCTTGCCCGCTGGCTTCCTGCGCCGGCCCGCGGACTGGGGCCTGAAGGCCGACGCGCTGGCCCCCGCCCTGGCCCCGCCGCCGTCGCTACCGCAACAACCGTGGGGCGGAATCCTACCCGCCTATCTCGCTCTGGCCCTCGCGCTCCACTGGCGCGTGCGTCGCCTGGCCAGCGGCCCGCGATGGCTCGTGCGGCTGGTCGTTTGGTCTGTTGCCGCGGTGCTCATCGGCCTGTGGCTAGTTCACCGCCCCGCGCCCAATGCGCCTCCAACCGTCATCCACCGGGTCGTCGCCGATTCACACGAGACACTGGCCCGCGTCGACACCGCGGCGATCGTGCGGCCGAGCCGTGCCGCGACGGTCACCTACAGCGGCCACTCGGTGCGCGCCCAGACCGAGGGTCCGCGCGGCCTCTATTCGGACTATGGCCGCACCCGCACCGTTACGCTCAAGCCTGGTGCGGACGCGCAATTCACGACGCGCGACACGATGCTGCTACCCGGGACGGTGGACGTGGAATTGTCCGCCGGCGGCACGCGGCTCAGCGGCGAAGTCACCAACCGACTCGGCTCGACTCTGCGCGGCGCCTGGCTGCTGACCGGCGACAAGGGCCTGCGCCTGGGCGATATCCAGCCGGTGACGACCCGCAACATCGCGATCGGCTCCGTGCCCGCCCCCGTCGACCGCGCGCAGCTGTTCGCTGACCTGCTGGGCGAGCTGGCCCCGGCCAACCTGGCGGCGCTGGCGGCGGTGAAGGTCGAGCGGCCACGGGATGAGGCGATCTTGCTCGCGCGGCTCGACCCGCCGCTGCCCGGCGCGCGCCTGAGCGGCAACCTCCCGGCGCCGGCGGAACTTTCGCTGATCGAGGTCCACGCCTTCTCGGGGCTTCCCGGTGTGGCCCCTTCTTTCGACCTCACGTCAAGTGAAGTGGTCGGCCTGCCCGGCCTGCCGCTGATGTGCGTCGAACGTCAGTACATCCCCCGGCGGCTGCCAACCAACGTGCGCAGCGTTACATTCTCCAGCTATTTCCCGGATGGTAACGGCTTCGTCTGGCTAGCGAAGGAGGGCCGCCTCGAGCCCTTCAGCAACGGCCCGCCCCGCATCGTCTATGACCCCGCCACCTACACGGACGGCGTCTTGACGACGCTGTACCCCATTGCGGCGCCCAGCACCGCGGCGCCGGGAGACCAGCCATGACCGCCCTGCCCAAACGCTGTTGGTGGGTTGCGTGCTCCGTCCTTCTCAGCTGCCTGGCACAGGCAGTCCCCCTGCCGAAAGAATGGACCTTCGCCATCGACGGCGAGATGCCCAGGTGGCGCTTCAGCCGGGTGGACTGGTCCGGCGACGGCCGGCTGGAGCTGCAGGAAGAGGGCGAGCACGGCGGTTGGGTCGTCCGCGCGACAGCCGAACGTCAGGGCCCGGGCCTCTCCTGGCTAGTTATGCAGGATCCCAGGTGCGGCTTCAGGCCACTGCGGGTCGTGCAGATCGCGCCGGGCGCGTACGGCATATGCCCGGTACCCCACGACGGCGCAAGTGCTTCCAGTTCCTGGTGGCTGGGGGACTCGTACGAGACGTCCGGGTTCAGCCAGCTCCGCACTATCCTCCAAGACGGCTTGCTTGACGGCTTGCGTTGGAGCGATATGGCAACTCAGGTGCCTCTCCTGCCCGGCTGGCGGCATGACCGCTGGCTGGTGGTCGATGAGCCGGGGCTCGACAACTACCCGCAGCTGAGCGAGACCGTCCTGCCCTGGGTCCTGGAGGGCGGCCATCTGGTGGTCACCACCCGCGGGCGCGCGGGCCTGGGTGCGGAGCTGCTTGCGCTGCTCGAGCGGCCGACCCGTGAGCTGGCCGCGCCGGCCGGCGTCCGCGCCACCGCCTACGGTGCCGGCTGGCTGGTCGACTGGCCCCGAGCGGCCAAGGCGACCGCAGCCGACTGGGTCCACCTCGACCTGAGCCTGCCCGTCGGCTTCCTGCGCCGCACCGAGTACTCGGGCCTGCAGGCCGACGCCCTGGCGGCCGCCCTCGCCCCGCCGACGCAACCCGCGCCGCGACTGCCGTGGGGTTTCGTGTTCGGCGCGTTCGTCGCGCTCGCGACCATGGCCGGTTGGCGCGCGCAGCGGTGGCCGAAGCGTCAGCGATGGTTGGCGGTCGCGGTGACGGGCGTTGGTGCCGGCGCCGTGCTGGGCCTTCTCGTGGCGACCAACAGCCGGCCCAACACAGCACCAACCCTCGTCCACCGGGTCGTCGCCGATTCACACGAGACGCTGGCCCGCATCGACACCGCGGCGATCGTGCGGCCGAGCCGTGCGTCGACGGTCACCTACAGCGGCCACTCGGTCCGCGCCCGGACCGAGGGGCCGCGCGGTCTCTTTGCCGAGTACGGTCGCGTCCGCACCGTCAGGCTCCAGCCGGGCGACGACGCCCGGTTCACGACCCACGACACGATGCTCCTCCCGGGCACGGTGGAGGTGGTGCTTTCCGCGGGCGGCACGCGGCTCAGCGGCGAAGTCACCAACCGACTCGGCTCGACTCTGCGCGGCGCCTGGCTGCTGACCGGCGACAAGGGCCTGCGCCTGGGCGATATCCAGCCGGTGACGACCCGCAACATCGCGATCGGCTCCGTGCCCGCCCCCGTCGACCGCGCGCAGCTGTTCGCCGACCTGCTGGGCGAGCTGGCCCCGGCCAACCTGGCGGCGCTGGCGGCGGTGGACTATGTTCGACCAGATGCCGACGAGCCGGTCCTGTTGGCGCGCCTCGACCCGCCGCTGCGCGGCGCCCGCCTGAGCGGCGACCTGCCGGCGCCGGCGGAGCTCTCGCTGATCGAGATCCACGCTTACTCCGGGCTGTCCGGTCTCGCGCGCTCGCTCGATCACACAACGAGCGAGCTGGTCGGCTTGCCCGGGCTGCCGCGGATGCGGGTCGAGCGTCAGTACATCCCCCAGCAGTTGCCCTCCAACGTGCGCTGGGCCGGTTTCGCGCAGATGGTCGTGCCTGGGCAAACACCCCCATCCAGTGGTTACGTCTGGCGGCCGACGAAGGGCCGCCTGGAGGCCTTCGGCACGGCCCCACCTGACGATGTCTTTGACCCTGCGACCTACACCGACGGCGTCTTGACGACGCTCTACCCCATCGCAGCGCCCAGCACCGCGGCGCCGGGAGACCAGCCATGACCGCCCGGCTCGAACGCTGGTGGGATGCGCTCCATCCGATGGTCCGCTTCGACCTGCGCCGGCCGGCCCGCGTCTGGCGCGCGGCCCGCGCCCGCGGGCTGGCCTGGCCGTTGGTGCTCGGGCTGGTGGCCGTGTATGCCTACTGGGTCGCCGACATGCTCCGGCCCGACCAGGGCAGCTGGACCCGCCTTGAGGTGCTCGCCTGGGGCTGGCCCGCCGCCTGTGTCTGGCTCCTGGTGGGGCTCGCGCCGTTCACCGCCAACCTCCTGACCCAGGACCGCGAGAAGCAACGCCTCGAGGCGATCGGGACGATCCCGCAGAGCGACCGCGACTGGCTGTGGGGCCGCCTGGCGACGCCGCTGCTGGTCGCCACACTGGCTTGGCTGCTGCTCCTCCCGCCTCTCCTCCTCGGTACGCGGCACATCGACCACGCACCCTGGCAGCTCGGGCCTTGGCTCGTCTGCGTGCCCGGCGCAGCGGCCGCCGCCGTGGCCTTCGGGCTCCTCGCCGCGCTGCACTGCCGCACGGCCGCCCAGGCCCGCGCCGCGGCGACGGTCGCGGGCCTGCTGACCTGGTTCCTGGCCGTGTACTTGGTCTACCTGTTCACCTACAACCTCGATCCACCTGACGCGAGCGGTGCCCGCTCTGCCTTGGTCTGCATGGCGCTAGCCGTCGTGGCGTTGGGGCTGCTCGCGCCCTTGACCCTCCGCCACGCCCAGCGCAACTTCGCCCGCCTCTGGCGCTACCGCCCGGACCGTCAGGTCGGTGCCGCGCGCGTCGGGCTGGTCGGCGCGCGGCACGCGAACCCGGTGGTCGACCGTGAACTCGGGGCGACACGCCGCCGACAGCGCTGGTTCGGATGGCTCTACGGGCTGGCCCTCGCCGGCGTCGGCGTCTGGTTGGCCACGCGCGACGCCGCCGATGGGCAGGATGTCTGGCTGGTCATCACCATCGTGCACCTGTCGCTGCTGCTGTCGATGGCTTTGGTCCTCAGCCTCGCCGCGGCCGCCAGCATCGCCGGCGAACGCGACCGCAACACCTGGGAGAGCCTCCTCGCCACACCGCTGCAGGCGGGCACCGTGATCTGGGGCAAGCTCGCCGCCATCCTCCTGCCCACGCGCTGGCCCCTGCTCGGCACGCTGGTCGTCGTGGCGATCCATCAGTACCTGAACCCGACCGACGCACTGGGCGCCGAGGCGGCTGCGCCGATGCTGGGCATCGCGGCCCTGCTCGTGGCCGTTGGCTTGAGCACCGGCCTGCGCAGCCGCTCGACCGCCACGGCGACGTCGACCCTGCTGCTGACCTTGATGGTCCTGTGGTACGGCCTGATGGTCGTCGCGATGGCCACGGCGTACGGCGCGCAGTATCCCGCCACCGCCGGCGAGTCGCGGGCCCACGCCGCGGCGTTCCTCCTGGCGCTGCTACCGGCGCTGGCCTTGGTCGACAGCAGCGTCGCCCGGCTCGAACTCGTCCGCGACGGCCGCGTCAGCTGGCGGCCGCGCGCCTGGCTACTGCTCGGCGTGCTGTTCGCCGCGGTCGCCAGCCCGCCCGAGTTCGCGCTGCTGCCCGCCGGCATCCTGCTGAGCATCGGCCTGATCCACGCCGACGACGCCCTGCCACTGCCGCCCGGCCCGCGCTGGTGGCAACTCTGGTGGCACGCACCGGCGACGGGGCTGGCCTTCGTCCTGGTCGTCTGCGGCGTGCTGGCGGTCGCTAGCCAACTCGGCGCCCAGCCGGCCTCCTGGGCGCAGGAAGCGTGGCTCGCGATCGCCGTCTTCGCCGGCACCCTGGAGTGGGCCCGACCGCGCATTCGGCGACCGGTACCGGCCCAGGCCCTGGCCGCCGGCTCCGCCCTGCTGGCCCTCTTCGCCGCGCTACCGCTGCAGGCCCGTCTCGGCCTGCCCTCCCTACTCGCGACGCCGCTGGCCACCGCGCTGGCCATGGTGCCGTTCGTCCTGTATGTCATGTACCAGCAACACCGGCCGCACCCGTCGCGAACGGAAACGGGCGGTCCCGCATTGATCGCGTAGCGGGAGGTGCCCTTGGTACATCGGGTGCGGCAGTGGTGGGCGATGGTCGAGCCGATGGTCAGCTTCGACCTGCGCCGGCCGCTGCGCGTCTGGCACCGGGCGCGGCAGCGCGGGCTCGCCTGGTTGCTGGTCGCGGGGCCGGCCCTGGCCTACGTGGGCTGGCTGGCGTACCTCGCCTTGCAGAACCATCACTGGATCCTGCGGAGTGTGGGCTTGAGCGGCCAGCCCGTCAGCTTTTGGGCCCTCGTCGTGCTCCCGCCCTTCACCGCCAACCTTCTGACCCAGGACCGCGCCAAACAGCGCTTCGAGAGCATCGCGACCCTCCCGCTGAGCGACCGCGCCTGGCTCTGGGGCCGTCTGGCAACACCGTTTCTAGTCGCGGCAGCGGTCGTGGCGTTCTTCCTGCCACCGCTCATCCTCGGCGCGATCCTCATCGCTGGCGGCGGCGCGCTGCTCGGCTCCTGGGTGGTGATCGTCGCCGGCGCCATGGCGGCGGCGCTCTGCTACGGCCTGTTGGCGGCGCTGCTCTGCGGCGCGCCGGGGCCGGCCCAGACCGTCGCGCTGGTCCTGGGCCTGCTGACCTGCTACCTGCCGCTGCAGGTGTCGTGGGCCGTCACCAACATCCTCGGCCTGACCCACGCCGGCTTCGGCTTGGTAACCCAGGTCAGCACCGTTCTGGCCCTGGTGGCGCTCGGGATAATGGTGCCGCTGAGCCTCCGCTACGCCGACCGCAACGTCGCGCGCCGCTGGCGCTACCGGCCCGAAAGCCAGGCCGCGGCCGGCCACACGGTGCGTACCGGCCTCGTCGGAGGGCGGACGCGCAACCCCGTGTTCGACCGCGAAGTCGCCGCCGGGCGCCAGCGCCGGCACCTCTTCGACTGGAGCTACGGTCTGACCCTGGTGCTCCTCGGCACCTGGCTCGTCGTGCGTTACGGCCCGCGGGACCCGGAGACCTGGGTCACGCTCGGCTTCGCCCATATGGCGTTGCTCTCGGTGATGGCCTTCGCCCTCCAACTGATCGCCGCGGCCTCGATCACCGGTGAACGCGACCGCAACACGTGGGAGGCTTTGCTAGCCACGCCGTTGCGCGCCAGCACGATTCTGTGGGGCAAGATCGCCGCCGCCTTCGTCCCGGCCCGCTGGCCGCTCCTCGGCGCCCTGGTCCTGTTGCCAGCAATGATCGCGGCCAACCCCGGCACGTTGCCGGGGCCCAAGTACGCCGTCCTCGGCTACGGCACGTTCGCGGTCATGCTGGCCGTGGGCTTGAGCGTCGGCTTGCGCTCCCGCTCCACGTCCGCCGCCGCGGCCATTGCGGTGTTCTGCCTGCCCGCGGTCCAAGCGCTGCTCCTGGCCGCCAACATCGTCGCCGACAGCGAGCCAGACGTGCTTGGTCTCCCGGGTGCGCCAGCCATTCGGGCGCTCGGTCTGCTCCTGCCGCTGCTCACTAGCCTGGCCCTGGTCGACGGTAGCGTGGCCCGGCTCAGCCTGCTGCGCGACGGCCGCGTGGCCTGGCGGCCGCGGCTCTGGCTGGCGCTGGCTGTGGCGGCAATGGTGCCGTTCGGCAGACTCGCCGGCTCGCTGACAGCCTACGGCAGCTTGCTCGCCGTCCTGCTGATTCACGCGGAGGACCTAGGTCGGCTCTCGCCCCGCCCGCGCTGGTGGCAGTTCTGGCGGCATGCGCCAGCTACCGGCCTGGCCTTCGTCGTGCTCGTCTGCGCCGCCCAAGCGCTGGCGAACGCCTTCGTCGCGCGGCTCGACACGGAGCTGACAGGGGCACTGCTCGGCACCCTACTGTTCGCCGCCGTGCTGGAGTGGGCGCGCCCCCGCATCCGCCAGCCGCTGCTCGGCCAGGTCGTCGCGCTGGCTTGCGTGCCGCTCACCGGCGTCGCGGTCCTCCACTTTGCCTCTGCCACCCTGGAGCCTGCGCCCCTCGTGTACCTGCAGGGCAGCGCGGTGGGCTTGCTGCCGTTCGTCGGGTACGTCCTGGTGCAGGGTTGGACTGGCCAGAGCCGAACGAGACGGAGTGGCACCGCACCAGGAGGTTAGCCGGAGGTCGGGCATGAGCCAACGTTGGGAGCGATGGTGGGCGGCGGTACCGCCTCTACTTCGCTTCGACCTGCGCCGGTCGACACGGTTGGCGCGAGGCCGCCGCGGCCGCTGGCAGCTGGCACTGGCGCTGCTCGTGTTCGGCGCAGCCTACGCGGGCGGCCTCCGCAGCCTGAGCGCGAGCCTGGGCGGCCGCGAAGGGGGCGACCTCCTGGCCTTGTTGACCTGGCTGGTCGCCACCTGGTGTGTCGTCGGCCTCGCCGCGCTCAATGCCAGCCTGCTAACCGCCGACCGTGAGCAGGGCCGGTTCGACGAGTTGGCGGTCATTCCCCAGTCGGACGCCGCCTGGCTCTGGGGTCGGCTGGCCACCCCGGCGCTGAGCGGTGTGGCCATCGTGGTCCTCAGTGCAGGGCCTATCGTGCTCGGCGCCTGCCTCCGGCCCAACGACGGACCACCCCTCGGCGCCGGCTTGGCCATCGTCTTCGGGAGCGCCGCCGCGGGCCTGGCCCTGGGCCTGCTCGCCACCATGCACGCACGCTCCGCCGCCACAGCGCGCGTGGTCGCGCCGCTGCTCGCGCTCGGCTGGTTATGCGTGCCCTACGTGCTGGCCGGGTACGCCTGGTCCGCGGGCGGCGGTGGGTACCCTCCCCCAGGGCTCCTCGACCCCAGCGTCCTCGACCTCGCGGCCACCTGGTCGCTGGCCGCGCTGCTGGTCGTGCTGCCCGCGGCGCTGCTGTATGCCCGGCTCAACTTCGCCCGCCTCTGGCGCTACCGCGCCGCGCCGCGCCATCGCGCCCGCCGGCAAGCCGCGCGGCGTCCACTAGGCGACAACCCGGTCTACGACCGCGAGCGCCGCAGCCTGCTCCAGCGGCCCTTCTGGCGCTGGCTGGACCGGACGTACGCGGTCCTGACCCCCCTCGTGGTCCTGGAGCTAGCTACGGGCAGCCGGTGGCTCAACGCGTCAGCGCTGCCCTCGGCCATCGGCCCTCAGGTGCTCCTCCTCTGCGCCTGGGGCCTGCTGTTGCACGCCGAGCCGGCGGCCTCGCTCGCCGCGGAGTGGCAGCGCGGCACTTGGGATAGCCTGCTGGCCAGCCCGTTGAGCTCGGCGCGGATCATCTGGGGCAAGGTTGGCGCCGCGGTGGCCCCCTTGCGCTGGCCGCTGATCCTGCTCGTGGTTTGCCTCCTGGCCGATCCCGTTGCGAACGCCGGTACGTGGTCCGTCCATGCCTGGCTCGCTAGCGCATCAGCATTCGTCATCCTGGTCGGTGCGGGCACGCTCGGTTGGTGCCTGCGTGGGGGCCTCGGCGGCGGTGCGCCGGTCGGGCTGCTGCACGCCTCGCGCTTGCTCATCGCCGGCTACCTGCTCTACCAGTATGGGGTCGTTCGGATCGACGCACTTACGCCGTTCGAGGACAACTGCCTCGCCCCGCTTGCTCTGCTCGTGCTGACCGTCGCGACCGTCGCGACCGTCGACGGTGCGGTCACGCGCCTGACGCTGCTGCGCACCGGCCGCCCCTCCTGGCGGCCGCGCGCCTGGCTGCTCGCCGTGGTCGCGCTCCTCGCCGGCCCGGTGCCGCCAACGATGGAGGGCGCTCTCCAACTCAGCCTGCTGCTGGCCCTGGCCCTAGTCGCCGCCGACCCGGCCGGGCCCGCCGACCGGCAACGCCGCGCCTGGTGGCAGGTCTGGTGGCACGTGCCCGAGACGGCCTTCACCTTCACCCTGCTCGGCGCCGCTTGGCTTCTTAGCCGCGCCCTCGCGGGCGAGGAGTTTCACTACCTGGAGACGTGGCGCGTTGACCTCTTGCCCGCCGGCCTCCTGGCGTTCGCGCTGTTCGCCGGTGCGATGGAGTGGCTCCGGCGCCGCTGGCCAGCGCGCAACGCACAGGCTGCGGGTGCCGCGGCTCTCGCGCTCGCTGCCCTGCTGCTGGCCGACAGCTCAGTGTACGAGCGTGAGCCGTACGTTCTAACGTTCGGCCTGGCGCTCAGCATGCTGCCACTCGTCAGCTACGCGCTGTTCGCCGGGCGTCAGCAGGAGCGCGCGACGTCTTGCGAGCGCCCCCGGGAGACGTTACGATCATGAGTACGTGGCCCCGGGTACAGTCGGACGGAGGAAGGGCGAATTGAGGCTTCCCTGGCGCTGGCTGACGTGCAGCTTCCTCCTCGCCGCGCTCGCGCACGCTGGCGCGCCGCCGCGGGTCGAGCAGTACTACTATCTCTACGATGGGCAGGACCCAGCGTATGCCAGTGCGTGGGTGTTGTGGCAGGTGCGCTGGTCGGGTGAGGGTACGATTGCGCTGCAGGCGCGTCAGGGTCTCCGGCGCTGGGCCGCGCGGGCCACGGCCCAGCGCGAGGGTGCGGGCCTCTCGTGGCTCATCTTCGAGGCGGGCTCGCTCGACTCGCTGGGCGCGCTGCGGGTCGTCCAGGTTGGGTCAGGACCACGGCGGACAGCGCGGCTACCCGCGCCGCGGACGCTGCCTGACGCGTCGTGCTGGTTGGCGCCGCTTGAACCACCGCGGGCGAATGAACTCGCCGTCACGGTTCTCGGCCAGTTCCGCAGTGCCACGCTGGACACCGCTCCGCCCCTCGTGCCTGGCTCGCCGCGCGGGCGGTGGGTGGTCGTCGACGAGCCGGGTCTCGCGGCCCACCCGGAGCTCGCGGGGAGCCTGCCCGCGTGGCTGCTGGATGGCGGACGCTTGGTCGTCACCCAGCGCGGCCGCGCCGGCCTCGGCGCGGAGCTGAGCGCCCACTTGTCCACGGTGACGACGCCCATCGTCGGCCTGCCCGGTGTCCATATTGCCCCGCATGGCGATGGCTGGATCGTCGACTGGCACGCAGCCGCCACGGCGAGCGCCGAGCAGTGGGCCCGCCTCGATCTCGCGCTCCCAGTCCGGCCCGCCGCCGACAACAGCGGCGTCGGTCTGGGACCCAACCAGCTAGCGGCGCTCCTCAGCGGCCGCCCTAAGTCGAGCTTCGGGCCGCTGGTGCTGCTCCTGGTGGCCTATCCGCTGGCCTTGTTCTGGGCCGGCCGGCGCAATCGCCGTCAGCCGCTGCTCCGCCGCTGGCTGGTGCCCTTGGCCGTGGCGCTGGCGGCCACCGCCGGTTTCGTCGTGCTGGCCGAGACCGCCTTCCGCCAGGCGCCCACGAAGGTCCTCGTCCATCGGATCAGCGCCGAGTCCAACCGCGCCGTGGCAGCGATGGAGACCACCGCCGTCTTGCGCACCGACCGACCGGCAACCGTCAGCCATCGGGCGCTGACCGCGCGAGCCGAAACGAGGTGGTCTCAGACGGCCGGGCGCACCGTCACGGTCTCGGCGCTCGGCCAGACGCAGACCTTGCAGATGCCCGCCCGGTCTTCCTGCGCCGTGAACAGCCAGGACTTGCTGCAACTGCCCGGCACGGTGGACCTCGCGCTTCGGGTCGGTGATCGACGCATCAGCGGTGCGGTCCACAACGGCCTGCCCTGGCCGTTGCTCGGTGCATGGCTGCTGACGAACAAGGGCGCCCTCGCCCTGGGCGACGTGGCGGCGGGCGCCACCTTGAGCCTGCCGCCTGGCACCACGGTCGCTGACCAGGACACAAGCCGGATGCTTGTCGACCTCGTGGGCCCGGGGTCCCTGTCCAACCCGGACGACGCCTCGCGCGTACCAATCCGGCCGCCCTCAGGGGACACGGTTCTGCTCCTCGCCCGGCTAGACACGACGCTGCGTGGCGCCCAGGTCGACGGGCCGCTACCCTTAAGCGTGGACCTGACCCTGCTCCAGGTCGCCGGCCCGGTAGCCGTCGAGGGAGCCGTTCGGCCGGCCACGCATACCAGCCATCTTGGCGACCAGTCCGGCCTCGGCATCAGCCAGATGCACCGCCTCTTCGTTCCCCAGCCGCTACCGCCCGGCACCCAGGCGATCCGCCTGGCGGGTGAAGCATCGCGGTGGCACCAGGAGACCAACGAGGGTCCGACCGACCTGTGGCTGCCCGCGGAGGGCCGGCTCGAGCCGTTGACGGAGGCCACGATGGACCGGCTCCACCAGCCGGATCAGTACACCGACGGGGTCTTGACCGTCGTCTGGCGTGACCAGCGTAAGGAGGCGGCGCGATGAGACCCGCCACGGATGCCCTCCGCCTGAACCCGCTGCTCGTCCACGAGCTGCGCCGCCTCTGGCGCGCGCGCCGGCGGCTGGCCGGCGACGGTCTGGGCCAGGCGTTCGTCCTGGTCCTGTTCGCGATCGCCTATGGCGGCGCGCTGGCCGCGACGGCGGCGTACTTCAAGGAGCTCGAGCCGCACAGCGATGGCCACTACTTCGCGATGTCAGTCGCCCACGGCGTGCTGTGGATCGTCCTCGCCCTCGTGCCGCTGCTGGCCGCCGGCGCGATCAGCGGCGAGCGTCAGGCAGGTTCACTCGACCTGCTGCTGACCACACCGCTGCGCAACCAGACGCTGCTCGCCGGCAAGTGGCTCAGCAACTTACTGGTCCCCCTCGCCGTGGTCTGCTTGGCCCTCCCGATCCTGGCGGTCCTGGCCCGGACACCGGCGCCCATCATCGGCACCCTGCTCCTCGTGCTGACCGGCCTTGTGCCGCTGCTCATCTCGATCGGCTTGCTCTGTTCGGTCCTGCTGCGGCACCCCGTCACCGCGCGGCTCGCCGCCGCGGCGACCGCCTGGGTCGTGCTGGTCATCGTGCCCACCATGCACGGCTACGGCACAGGGCCGTGGGCTCGGCCGGTAGAATGGCTGCTGCCGACCTTCGCCCTACAACGGATCGGGGCCCACGCCCCAAACCTTTTTGTCTGGCGCATCGCCACCGTGGAACTGGTGGTCGCCGTCGCCCTGTACCTGCTGGCGCTCGCCCTCTTTGATCGCGCCGTCCGCTTCCGTTCCGCCCGCCCGACCCCTGGAGATGTCGATGCTTGACCTCGTTGGTCTGACCAAAGTCTATGGCGACCTGACCGCCGTCTCGGACCTCAACCTGCACCTGGATCCGGGCGACGTGTTCGGCTTCATCGGACCGAACGGCGCCGGCAAGACCACGACCATCAAGATGCTGGCCACGCTCCTCCGCCCGACCGCGGGCGACGCGCTGGTCAACGGGGTCAGCATCGTCACGCAGCCGGAACAGGTCCGCGGCCTGATCGGCTACATGCCCGACACGTTCGGCGTCTATGACGATGTCAAGGTCTGGGAGTATCTCGACTTCTTCGCCGCCGCCTATCGCCTGCCGCGCGAGCGCCGCGGCCCGGTGATTGAGGAGGTGCTCGAGCTGACCGACCTGACGAGCAAGCGCGAGGCGTTCGTCGAGGAGCTCAGCCGCGGCATGAAACAGCGGCTCTGCCTGGCCAAGACGCTGCTCCACGACCCGCCGCTGCTGCTGCTCGATGAGCCGGCCTCCGGCCTCGACCCGCGCGCGCGGCTCGAGCTGCGCGACCTGCTGCGCGGCCTGCAACGGTCCGGCAAGACGATCTTCATCTCCTCGCACATCCTCTCCGAGTTGGCCGACGTCTGCACCAAGGTCGGCATCATCGAGGCCGGCCGGCTGGTCGCCGCGGGCACCACCGAGGAGATCATCGCCGCCGCCGGCCTGACTCGCACCCTCGCCATCACCGCCACCGCCGGGCTGGAGCTGATCGAGCCGTTGCTGGCCGGGCGCCACGGCGTCCAAGACGTGGTCGTCGACTTCGCTGCGCACACCGCGCGGATCGGCTTCGCGGGCACCCTGGACGACGTGCCCGACCTCCTGTTGACCCTCCTGCAGGGCGGGGTCAAGGTCACCGGCGCGGTGGAAGGCGCGAGCGATCTGGAGGGGCTGTTCTTGCGCCTAACCCGCGGCCAGGTGGCCTAGAGGAGCCGGCCCGATGCGCCTCGACAACCCCATCATCACCCGCGAGCTGCGCGGCAGCCTGCGCGGCAATCGCGCCATCTGGGCCTACACCGGCTACGCCCTGGCGCTCGGCGCCGTCTTCGCCTGGGCCTGGACCAGCGCCCGACCCGTGGACATTGACGCCCTACTAGGTAACGCACGGCCGGCGTTCGCCTCCACGTTTGTCGGCTACTGGGTCACCTCGCAGGTGCTCCTGCTCGTCGCCGCGGTGACCCTGCGCGGGGCTGGTAGCTTCGCCCGCGAGCGCGAGCAGCAGGCGCTGGACAGCCTCTACGCCGCCCAACGCAACCCCAGCGGCGTCATCTTCGGCCAGGTCGGTGCAGCGCTGGTCGCCGCCGTGCCCCTGTTCATCCTCGGCCTGCCGTTCTACGCGGCGGCCTGGCTCCTGGGCGGCGTGTACCCCAGCGAATACGCGGCGGTGCTGGCGCTCCTGCCGGTTTGCGTTCTGCTGGCCGCCGTCGCGGCGGTGGGCTGCAGCCTCTACGCTCGCACGACCGGTCAAGCGCTGGTTCTGGCCTGCGGGGTCAGCCTGCTGATCGGCCTCGGCGGAGCGATCGTCAGCATCGCCGCGCAGCACACGCCGACGGAGAGCCCGAGCCGCTCGTACCTGCCGGTCGTGCTCTGGGCTGCCTTGGCGCTGCTCGGCGTGGCCCTGGCGTGGGCGGACATCCTCGGCCGCCGGATCGCGCTGACCACCGACGGCACGGTCGCCTGGCGCCCGCGGGCCTGGTGGTTGCTGGCCGTCATCACCATCGCCATCGCCATGCGCTCGCGCAGTATGGAGCTCGTCGAGCCGCTCGTGGTGCTGGGCGGGCTCGGTCTCGTGGCCTTGATGGTCCTGCTGGGCGGCGAAGATCTCGGCCGCACTCCGACCCGCTGGTGGCAGATCTGGCGGCACGCGCCCGCCAGCGCACCGGCCTTCCTCGTCGTCCTGGCCGGAGTGGCCGCCGCGCTCTCCGGGCCGATGTTCGATGGCCTGCACTGGCCCCACCCCATTCCCAACAGCCTGATCGTCGCCCTAGCCTGCGTCCTCTGGGGGCAGTGGCTGCACTTGGTGCTCGGTCGCCAGACGACGGCCGCCCTCCTGACTGGCGCGGGCGCGCTGTTCCTGCTCATCATCTACGGGGGAACCGGCGCGGCGGCTTTCCCGATCGCCGCCGCAGTCTGCGGCGGGCTCCTGCTGGGCCTGCGGGTCTACACCGACCGCCAGACTAGCGCGCCGCCAGCCAACCCTCGATGACCTGCGCCACGCCGTCCTCGTCGTTGCTCGGCGCCAGCGCGTCGGCGACGGCCTTGACCGAGCCGCGCGCGTCGGCCATGGCGTAGCCGCGGCCGGCCAGTTCGAGCAGCGGGATGTCGTTCGGCGCGTCGCCGAAGCCGACGCTGTCGGCCGGGTCGAGCCCGAAGTGCGCGCAGAGAGCCAGCAGCGCGCGGCCCTTATTGCTGTCGGGGTGGATGAACTCGAGGTACTCGCGTTCGGTGATCGTGATGTACAGCGCGCCGCCATAGCGTTCGCTGAATTCCTCGCGCAGCCGGCTGATGGTCTCCGGCGCATCGACGATCAGCAACTTGGTCGACGTCTTGCCCGCGAACCACTCGTAGACGTCGTCGCGATAGACCGGCCGCGCGCCCGTCCGCTCGATGTACAGGTCGCCCCAAGCCGTCGGCCGGCGGCAGTACATCGTGTCGCGGTGGTAGATGTTGAGGTGGCGGTCGTGGGCGATGACTTCGTCGAGCACCGGCTGGCACAGCTCGGCGGGGATGCTCGTCTCGTCCCAGATCTCGCCGTCCGGCCCGAGGATCATCGCGCCGTTGTAGGCGATGACCGGGCTGGGCAGGCCGAGCTGCGCGGCGTAGCCGTCCATGCAGTCGCGGTACATGCGGCCCGAGGCCAGGCAGCAGACGCAGCCGGTCGCCGCCAGGGCGCGCACCGCGTCGAGCGTGCGAGGGGTGATCTCCTTGGCGCTGTTGAGCAGCGTGCCGTCGAGATCGAAGGCCGCGAGCGTGGGCAGTGCGGTCATCTAGCTATCGCGCCGGCGGCGCTCCAGGTTGCGGCGCACGAAGGTCGGCATGTCCAGGTCGTCGCCCGTCGCGGGGCCCGCGTCGGCCGGCGGCGCAGGGGCCGCGGGCGGCGGCGTG
>DHNJ01000280.1:0-643 GCA_002409445.1 Armatimonadetes bacterium UBA5419
GCACCAGCCGCGGCCCCTCGACCAGGTAGCGGCCGTCGCGCGCGCGGGCGGCGGCCGACTCGAGCCCGGCGACGGCTAGCAGGCGCGGGTCGCGGGGGTTGGTGATGGTGTCCATGGGTGGCTAGTGTGCCGCCTGGGCGGGCGCACGGCAAGCGAGTTTCCCGGGCGGCGGGGGCGGGAAGGAGTGGGGTGCGGGGTGGCGAAAACACTGCATATCCGATGGCGGACAATCCATGAGCACCAACCGAGCCTGGCTGGAAACTGAACCCGAGCCGGCCGACCTAGAGGTCGAGGCTGGCGCGGAGGTGGTCGACGACGCGACGGCGGTCGACGACTCGATCCGTCTGTGGTTGCGGCGTTTGCGCCTGACCCCGCTGCTGACCGAAGCCGAGGAGATCGCGCTGGCCCGGCGGGTGCAGGCGGGTGACCTGACTGCGGTCCACCACCTAGCCGAGGCCAACCTGCGCCTGGTCGTCAGCGTGGCGCGCGGCTACCGGCGGCAGACGGACTCGGGCCTCTCGCTGTCCGATCTGATCCAGGAGGGCAACGTCGGGCTGATGCGCGCGGTGATCAAGTTCAACCCCGACCACGGCTGCCGGTTCAGCACCTATGCGACCTATTGGATTCGCCAGGCGATTACCCG
>DHNJ01000280.1:789-1141 GCA_002409445.1 Armatimonadetes bacterium UBA5419
TGGATTCGCCAGGCGATTACCCGCGCCCTATCCGACCAATCGCGGACGATCCGCCTACCGGTCTACCTCAGCTGCAACCTCGGCCGCGCCTTGCGGATTCAAGCCGAGATGGCCCAGGAGCTAGGGCGGGTGCCGTCAACGACCGAGCTAGCGCTGCGGCTCGACCTGAGCGCCGAGCAGCTGACCGACCTGCTGAACGCCGGTGCGGAGCCGACCAGCCTGGACCTGCACCCGGTCGACGGCGAGGGCGAGCGGCTGGTTGACCGGCTGCCCGGCTCCGAGCGCGACGACCTACTGCACGCGGCCTCGCGTGGGCTGTTGCGGCACCAGGTGGACCGCGCGCTGGCGCTGC
>DHNJ01000280.1:1245-6197 GCA_002409445.1 Armatimonadetes bacterium UBA5419
GGTGGACCGCGCGCTGGCGCTGCTGGAGCCGCGTGAGCAGGAGGTCCTGGCGCTGCGGTTCGGGCTGCAGGACGGGCAGGCGCACACGCTGGAGCAGATCGGCGAGAAGTACGGGTTGACCCGCGAGCGGATCCGGCAAATCCTCCTCGCGGCCTACGGTAAGCTGCGCGCGGGCGGGCTGTTGAGCCCCGAAAGCGTGGACTAACACGTTGAGCCAGGTGCCGCGCTACTCGCGCTATGCCCAACTCTACGACAAGACCGGTCAGGCCGGCTTCGCCCGCGGCGCGTGGCCGTATGTGCGCGAGCGTCTAACATCGTTAGGTTGGCAGGGGCGGACGGCGGTCGACCTGGCCTGCGGGACGGGTGCGGCGGCGGTGGCGATGACCGAGGACGGGCTGCGCGTGGTTGGCGCCGACCTCTCGCGCGAGATGCTGCTGTGGGGCGCGCCGGCGACGGTCGGCCGCGCCGCGCAGGGCGATCTGCGGCGCCTGCCCTTCGCCGACGCGCAGTTTGACGTCGCCGTCTCCTTCTACGACAGCTTCAACTACCTGCTCAGCACCGACGACCTGCGCGACGCGCTGGCCGAGGCGGCGCGCGTCCTGCGGCCCGGTGGCTATCTGGTGATCGACCTGATCACGCCGTATTGCTACGCGACCCTCTGGCGCGACAACGTGCAGTCGATGCTTAGCGCCGACATGGGCAGTATCTGGCGTTCCGACTGGAACCCGCGCACGCAGCAGAGCCGCCTGGAGGTCACCTTCTTCACCCGCGGCGCCGACGGGCGCTGGGACCGGTTCGACGAGGTGCACGAGGAGCGCGGCTTCGCCGAGGGCGAGGTCAAGGCGGCGGTCCGCGCGGCCGGGCTGAAGGTCGCCTGGTGGGAGGACCGCTACACGCGCAAGGAGCCGCACGCCGAGACCAACCGCGTCTTCTGGTGGCTCAGGAAGCGAGACGAGCGATGATGCTGCGAATCCTGTGTCTAACACTGTTAGCTGGCGCCGCTGTGGCGCAGCCGCGGGTGGTGCTGGGCCCGGTCAACGAGAACCTGGGCCTGTCGGTGCCCTCGGCGGGCGACGGTGTGAACGAGCCGGTGGTGTACGAGGGCCGAGCGGCGCGGCTCGTCAGTGTCGGCTCGGGCTACATGTACGTGCGGGTCGATGCGCCCGAGTGGCAGGGGCGCGCGGGCGACTACTACCTGACGATGACCCTCTACGACTACGACCCGGTGTTTCTGCGGGTGCAGTACGACGCCGACGTTACCGAGTCGACCATCACCACCCGCTACACGCAAGCCGAGCAGGCGGTCTTGCTGCTCGGCGCGGGCGGCTGGGTGCAGCGGACCGTGCGGCTGCCGGGCGCGGCGCTGGCCGGCCGCCAGAACCAGGGCGCGAGCCTGCGCCTGGCCGGCCGCGTGGCCGTCGGCGCGCTGGAGCTGACCACTGAGCCGCCCGCCGGCTGGGAGGCGGAATCTAACGATGTTAGTGGCCTGGAGCCGCTGCGCCACCGGCTGCCGGCGGGCCAGCAGCTGACCGTCGGCAACGATGTCGACCAGACCACGGCGCACGCGCTGGCGCTGCTCGGTGTGACCGCGGTCGAAACGTACGTGACCTGGCAGACCGTCGAGGACGCCGGCCGCGGGCAGTGGGACTGGTCGCGCTGGGACGCGCAGGTGGCCATCCTCGAGAAGGCCGGCCTCAAGTGGATGCCGTTCCTGATCGCCGGGCCGGCTTACGCGACGCCCAAGTGGTACCGCGAGTCTGAGCAGCACGTAGGTTATGTCGACCTGGCAACGGGCCGCGAGACGCTGATCGAGTCGCTCTGGAGCCCGCACCTCAAGCCCGAGATCGAGCGGTTCTTGCGCGCGTTTTGGGCGCGATATGGCGATCGCGGCATCCTGCAGAGCGTCCTGCTGGGCATCACCGGCACCTACGGCGAGAGCATCTACCCCGCCGGGCCGTCCGGGGGCTGGACCACCGAGATCACCGGCGACTACTACAACGGCGTCGGCTGGTGGGCCGGCGACCGCCACGCGCAGGGCTCCTTCCGCGCGCATCTGCGGGCGCGCTACGAGACGCTGGCGCGGCTGAACGCAGCCTGGTCCACGCGCTACGCCGCCTGGGACGAGATCCCGCCGTTCACCCCGGCCCAGGCGCCGAGCGCGACGGCGCGGCGCGATTTCGTGCGCTGGTACCACGCGGCGATGACGGAGTTCTCGCGCTGGTGGGTCGGCACGACGCGGCGGATCATGGGTGACACGCAGATCTACCTCTGCACCGGCGGCGCCGGCGAGCCCGAGCTGGGCGCCGACTTCACCGCCCAGGCCAAGGTCATCGCCCGCTACGGCGCGGGCATCCGCATCACCAACGAGGCCAGCTCGTACCCGCACAACTACGCGGTGACGCGCGAGGTGGCCACGGCGACGCGGCTCTACGGCACCTTCGCCGGCTTCGAGCCCGCGGGCCAGGTGACCGCCGACGGCATCGCCCCGCGCGTCTACAACGCGACCGCTAGCGGCGCGCGCGAGCTGCACTTCTACCTGGGCAACATCTTCGACTCGGGCGCCGCGCTGGCCAACTTCGCCCATTGGGTCAAGCTCCTCGAACCGCGCCAGCCGCGCGCGCCGCGCGTGGCCGTCTACATCGCCCGTGAGCACTGGGTCGACAACCGGCCAGCGCTCGACGCGACGTACGCGGTCGTGCGGGCGCTGCGCGAGCATTGCGACCTGGACCTGGTGACCGAGGACAGCGTGCGCGATGGGGCGCTAGCCCAGGTCCAGCTGCTGGTCGTGCCGACGCCGGGCGAGATCGAGGCGGAGGCGGCGCTGCGGCGCTACACGGAGGGCGGCGGGCTGGTCGTGCGCGCCGCGGATGACGCGCGATGGGATCCGCCGGTCGCCGAGCGCGACGGAACGGCGCCGGCGGTCTGGCAGGCGGTGCTGGGCGTTGCTGGCGACGACACGTTCCTCGAGGGCACCTGGCACGGCCCGGAAACCGCGGCCGAGTTCCCCCAGGGTACTCAGGGCAAGCGCTGGTCCGGTGCGGACCCCGTGATCCGCGTGCCGGTCGAGCCGGGGCGCGCCTATACCCTCGCGATCGAGGCGGCGGTCAGCGGGCACTCGCTGGCCGACGGCGGCGAGGTGGTCGTCAGCTGGGACGGGCGGCGGCTAGGGACGCTGGTCCAGGGTTTCCAGCGGGCCCAGTTCGAGCTGCCGGCGAGCTGGGTCACGGAGCCGGTCGCGCGGCTGGCGATCGACGTGCCGACTTGGGTGCCCGCCGAACGTGACGGCACTGGCGACGCGCGGGTCCTCGGCGTCGCGGTCAGCCGCGTCACCGCGCGCCAGGCGGGCGCGCCGGCGACGGCCACACCGGTGGTCAACCAAGGCGTGTTGTGGGCCTACCGCGGCGCCTTGCCCGAAGGCACGGCGGTCGGCCGCGGTATGGTCTATCGCCTGCCCTTCAGCCGCCAAGGCCGCCTCGAACAGGGCCGCTGGCTAACCATCCTCAACGCGATCGCGCCCGAGCTAATTGAAGACGCCGCCTACGACCTCTGCTACGTCACCCACCTGTCCAACGGCCGCCTCTGGCTCAACCAGAACAACGAACCGCGGACCAAAGGCGGCGTGACGGTGCCGGCGCATGGGCTAGCGTTGGGGCCGTAGGGCGGCGGCAGTGCCACGGTACACCGTCGCAGCAGCCGTCCTCGCCTGGTGCGGTCCCTGCGCGGCCAGCTCCGCCCCCTACAGAAACTCCGCCAGCCGTCCGATGGCGGCCTGGCCGCGGGCTTCCCAGGCTAGGGCGAGGGCGATGACGCAGTCGTCGTGGCCGCCGGCGGGGGCGCCGTAGCGGTAGTTGCCGGCGGGGGTGCGTTCGAGGGTGTAGGACTCTAGCTCGGCGATCAGGACCGGGTCGGGCGGGAGCGAGAGTTCGTCGCGGTCGAAGGCGAGGGCCAGCTGGTCGAGGAGGCGGGCCTTGCTGCCGGCGGTGGTCAGGAAGCCGCGCACGGGCAGGCCGTCGCGGACCAGTTGCTCCAGCAGCGGCTCGCCCATCGCGTTGCGCTCGGTGAGGACCACCGCCGGCGCCCAGCGCGCGCACAGGTCGGCTAGGTGCTGGGTCTGCACGGCGTAGTCGATCTGGCGGTAGCGCCGCAGGTCGACGACCGCGCCGGTCTCCGTATCGAGCACGCAGAAGACCGTGAAGTCCTCGCGTTTGCCCCAGTCGACGCCGACGGCGAAGCGGCCCGGGTAGGGCTCGCGCAGCTCGCCGGTTGCCGCGCGGCGGACGCCGCGGAAGACGCCGCCGCCGTCGTCGAGGAAGCGCGCCTCGAACTCCTGGGCCCAGATGCGCGCGGGCAGCTCGCGGCGGGCGGCCTCCAGCTCGGCGGGCGGCAGGTGCGGGTTGGTCGCCGAGGGGTAGGTGAAGCTGGCGATCTCGGTCTGGCCCAGCTCCAGCCCGGCGGCGTGCAGCGCGGCGAACCAGTCGTGGCCGCGCGGGGTGCTGATCAGCAGGGCGCGGCCGGCGCGGTCGGCCAGGGTCGGGCGCAGCGCCTCGCGCCAGGCGACCGCCCCCTGCGGAATGAAGACGGCCTCGTCGACGACTAGGAAGTCGAGCCCGACGCCGCGCAGGTGGTCGGGGTGGTTGGCCGAGCGGAAGCCGATTTCGGCGCCGTTGTCGCAGCGCAGGGCGCGTTCGGCGCGGCGGATGACGCCGGGGTAGCCCGCGGGCAGGTGGCGCTGGAGGGTGCGGAAGTGGAGGTCGACCATGCGGAAGGTCGGCGCGACGTACCAGATCTGGGCGCCCGGGCGGCGCGCGGCGAGCAGGCAGGCCATCAGCGCGAGCAGGCTCTTGCCCCAGCGGCGGCCGCAGGCGAGCACCCGCAGGCGCGCGGGGCTGGCGAGGACGGCGCGCTGGCCCGGGTGGGGGCTAGGGCCGGTCCAGCGAATCGGCGATCTGCGC
>DHNJ01000041.1:0-627 GCA_002409445.1 Armatimonadetes bacterium UBA5419
GCGGCAGCCGAGCCGACGCGCGCGGTCTGGGCCTGGCAGGCACACGCCGCCGCGGCCGGTCCGACGCTGACCGCGCGCGAGCCGAGCCGCTACCTCTTCGGGCTGCTGGGCATCGAGGTCGAGCGCATCCTCGGCCCGCGCTTCCGCGTCCAGCCGCCGGTCATCGTCGCCGAGCTGGGCCGCGAGACGTCGCACGAAGCCAATCTCTGGCAGCGGCTCAACCTGCCCGCCGCCCCGTTCGAGGGGCTGCTCGGGGTCTTCGAGCTGACCCGCGACGATGAACCCGAGGCCTACTACGCCCTGGCCGAATTGCTCGCCGCCGCCAGCTTCCGCCGCCTCGCCTGGCACGCCTACCAGCGCGCCTGGGACCTCGAACACCCCGACTCAGTCAACATCGCCGGCTACCAAGCGCAGGTCGCCGAGGCGCTGCCGGCCGCCCACCAGTGGGACCTGACCCCGGCGCGGCACTACCGCCTGCGCCGCGCCGCCCTAGCCTGGTCGAAGGCACGCGCGGCCTACGAGGACAAGCTCGTCGCCGAGGGTACCTCGACCGATGACGCGGGCGTGCTCGCGCCGTTCTATGAGGAGCACCCGAAGCCGTGAGCGATGCGCCGTTGCTGGCTGTGC
>DHNJ01000041.1:855-5445 GCA_002409445.1 Armatimonadetes bacterium UBA5419
GGCGAGAGCGGCTGCGGCAAGAGCACGACCGGCCGCGCCATCCTCCGCCTTCAGCCGGCGCACAGCGGCACCGTGGCCATCGGCGGCCGAGACATCCTCACGCTGCGCGGCGCCGAGCTGCTGGCCTTCCGCCGGCGCGCGCAGATCGTCTTCCAGGACCCCTTCAGCAGCCTCAACCCGCGGCTGACCGTGCAGGCGACCATCGCCGAGGCACTGTGGCTGCACCGCCGCGTGCCGCGCTCGCGCATCGCCGCGCGGGTCGGCGAACTGCTCGAACTCGTCGGCCTCGAACCGGACATGCGCCACCGCTACCCCGCCCAGTTCTCGGGCGGCCAGCGCCAGCGCATCGGCATCGCCCGCGCCCTGGCCGTCGAGCCGGAGCTGCTGATCTGCGACGAACCGGTCTCCGCCCTGGACGTCACGGTCCAGGCCCAGATCGTCCGCCTCCTGGCCGACCTGCGGCGCGAGCTAGGCCTCGCCCTCCTGTTCATCGCCCACGACCTAAGCGTTGTCCGGCACATCTCCGATGAGGTCGCGGTGATGTACCTCGGCCGGCTGGTCGAGCACGGCCCGGCTGACGAGGTCTACGACCATCCGCGCCACCCCTACACGCAGGCGCTGCTGTCGGCCGTGCCACGCCCGGACCCGGACGCCCCGCGCGCGCGCATCGTCCTCGGTGGCGATGTACCCTCGCCTGCCGACGTCCCGCCCGGCTGCCGCTTCCATCCGCGCTGCCCCGTGGCCATCGCCCGCTGCGCCACCGACGACCCTCCGCTGCGTGATGGCGTCGCGTGCCACCTGGCCGAGCCGCGCCTGGCCGTGACTGCGCCACGTCAGACGCTGGCGATGGCAGACAAATCAGAGGATCGCGTCTAGAATGTCGTTGCCGGTGGCACGCTGTTGGTGCGCCGGAGGAAAGGTTCACCCATGGCCGACCAGAAGCTGACCACTGCCCAGGTGCGCGAGGCGCTAACCGCGATCATCGACCCCGATCTGCACCGCGACATCGTCAGTCTAGGCTTCCTGAAGCAGGTTTCCGTCAACAATGGCCGCGTCTCCGTGACCATCGAGTTGACCACCCCCGCCTGTCCGGCCAAGGACTCCATGCGCCGCCAGGCCGAGCAGATCCTCGCCGCTCTGCCCGGTGTCACCGAGGTTGAGGTCAGCATGACCGCCCAAGTCCGCCAGGGCCAGGCCAGCCGCCCCGAGGGTAATCCGATCCCCGGCGTGCGCAACACCATCGCCGTGACCAGCGGCAAGGGCGGCGTGGGCAAGTCGACCGTCGCCGCGAACCTCGCCCTCGCGCTGGCGCAGCACGGCGCCAAGGTCGGGCTCATCGACGCCGACGTCTACGGCCCGTCCATCCCGACGATGCTCGGCGTGCCCGACGATGAGCGGCCGACAAGTCCCAACGGCGAGGACATCCACCCCGTCGAACGCGAGGGCCTCAAGCTGATGTCGATGGGCTTCCTGGTCGACCGCGAGGCGGCGATGATCATGCGCGGCCCGATGCTCAGCAAGTATGTCCAGGAGGCGCTGGTGCGGGTCGAATGGGGCGAGCTCGACTATCTCATTCTCGACATGCCCCCAGGCACCGGCGACGTCCAACTGACCCTCTCGCAGACCATTCCGCTGACCGGCGCTGTCGTCGTCACCACGCCCCAGCGCGTCGCCCTCGATGACGTGCGACGGGCGGTGACGATGTGTGAGAAGCTGAACGTGCCCGTGCTCGGCCTGGTCGAGAACATGAGCGACCCCATCGGTCCCGACGGCCAGCCGATCCCCATGTTCGGGCGCGGCGGCGGCGAGGCGGCGGCCAAGGAGTGGGGTCTCGATTTCCTCGGTAGTGTGCCGCTCGACGGTGGCGTGCCCGCCAGTGGTGACGCCGGTCGGCCGATCGTCCTCAGCCAGCCCGGCTCGCCCGCGGCCCTGGCACTGAACGCCGTCGCCCAGGCCACCGCCGCCCGCGTCTCGACCGTCGCCATGGCCGGCGCCGGCGCGGTGCCGTCGGTCCGCCTGGTCGACTAGTCCACGCCGCGCCGCAGCAGCAACCGATACTCGCCCCAGCCCATCGCCGTCCAGAAGGCGCGGCCGGCGGCGTTGCCCGCCATGACGCCCAGGTGGACCTGCTGCACGCCGCGCGCCCGGCACCAGACCAGCGCCGCATCGACCAACGCGCGGCCGACACCGCGCCGGCGGTGAGCCTCCGCGACGAAGAGATCAACCAGCGTCGCCACCTCGGCCGTGGGTGGTGCCTGTCGCCAGAGCGCGCGCCAGCGCGGCAGATCCTGCAGCTCTGGGGGCATGTGCAGCCGCAGGCTACAGAAGCCGGCGACTTCCTGGCCCACCAAGGCCACCAGCAGCCCGCTGCTGGGATCGCGCAGGAGCGACTCGAAGGTGGACTCGTAGAGGTGCGCGGGCCGTGGGTGGTAGGCAGGGTCGAAGGCTTCGTGGAAGGTGAGGTGCGCGTGGTGCAGCCGTGCGATCGCCGCGACATGCATCGACCGCGCTAGCTCGATCCGCACGCGCTCTGTCTCCAACATCCGGCTCCGTGTCTGTTGGACACGGAGCCGGGTCGCGCGTTGCCGCCGGCAACGCGGTGCGGTAGCATGGCCGCCGGAGAGCAGCATGATCGACACCGTCGCCTGGCATGACAACACGGTCCGCTTGATCGACCAGACGCGCCTGCCGGGCGAGCTGGTGACCATCGACTGCACGAGCATCGAGCAGCTGGCCGAGGCGATCGAGGTCCTGCGGGTCCGTGGTGCGCCCGCGATCGGCGTCAGCGCCGCCTACGGTATTGCGCTCGCCGCGCGGCTCAGCCCGGCCGCCGACCTGGACGGGCTGCGCGCCGATCTGCGCACGGCGCACGAGCGCCTGGCGCGCACGCGGCCGACGGCCGTCAACCTGTTCTGGGCGCTCGACCGCCAGATGGCTCTCGCCGCCCGCCACACCGGCAGCGCCGACGAACTACGCGCCGCGCTGCTGGCGGAGGCTGAAGCCATCGCCGCCGAAGACATCGCCCAATGCGAGGCCATCGGCGCCCACGGTGCCAAGCTGTTCGCGCCCGGCACGCGGCTGCTGACGCACTGCAACGCCGGCGCGTTGGCTTGCGTCCGCGGCGGCACCGCCCTGGCCGTGGTCCGCGCCGCGTGGGCCGCGGGCCGCCTCGACCGCGTCTACGCCGACGAGACCCGGCCGCTGCTGCAGGGCGCCCGGCTGACCGCCTGGGAACTGGAGCAGGACGGTATCCCGGTGACGCTGCTGTGCGACAACATGGCCGGCTGGGCGATGCGCAACGGGCGGATCGACGCGGTCGTCGTCGGCGCGGACCGCATCGCGGCCAATGGCGACGTGGCCAACAAGATCGGCACCTACAGCGTCGCCGTCCTCGCCGCGCACCACGGCCTGCCCTTCTACGTTGCCGCCCCGCGCAGCACGTTCGACCGCACGCTGGCCGACGGCCGCGGCATCCCGATCGAGGAACGCGCGGCGGCGGAGGTTCGCGGCTTCGGTGGCGCGGTGACGGCGCCGACGAAGGTCGAGGTCTGGAACCCGGCCTTCGACGTCACGCCGGCGGACTTGGTTGCCGGGTTGATCACCGAGCGCGGCGTCGTGCACCCGCCGTACGACCAGACGATCGCCGCGCTGCTTGACGCCGAATAGAGGGCACCCGGCGTTACAATCAAGGCTAGCCCCGGCACTACCGGGGGAGGTTCCGATGAAGCGGTTCAACGCGCGCGACCTGGTCGCGGGCCTGATCATCATGTTCCTGTTGGGCCTGCTGGCCGGCAACTATTGGCAGCGCGGCGGCCCCGCGCCGGCCGCGCCGCGCGCCGAAGCGCCGGTCGTCACGCCGGAAGCAACGGCCGCCCTGCGCGAGATGGGCGACAGCTTTGCCGCCATCGCCGCCGCCGCGACACCGGCCGTCGTCAACATCAGCACCACCGCGACCATCCGCGGCCGCAGCTTCGCCGACCCGCTGCTCCAGTACTTCTACGGTGAGCGCGACCGGACCAGCCAGAGCCTCGGCTCGGGCGTGATCGTCGACCCCGACGGCATCGTCGTCACCAACAACCATGTCGTCTCTGTCGGTCCTCCTGGTGCGGCGGAAGTTGAAGTCACCGTCAGCCTCGCCGATGGGCGCACCTTCCCCGCCAACATCGTCGGCACGGACCCGGAGTCCGACATCGCCGTGCTCAAGATCAACGGCCCCAACCTGCCCTTCGTCGCCTGGGGCGAAGCCGAGCCCCTGCGCGTCGGCGACTGGGTCGTCGCGATCGGCAACCCTTACGGCCTAAGTTCGACGGTCACCTCGGGCATCGTCTCGGGCAAGGGCCGCAGCGACCTCGGCCTCAGCCAATTTGAGGACTTCCTACAGACCGACGCCGCGATCAACTCCGGCAACTCGGGCGGCGCGCTGCTCGATCTGGAGGGCCGGCTGGTGGGCATCAACACCGCCATCTTCTCCGAGAGCGGCGGCAGCCAAGGCATCGGCTTCGCCATCCCCGCCGAGATGGCCAAGGCCAACGCTGAGCAGATCCTGACCACTGGCACGGTGGTCCGCGGCTGGATCGGCGTCATTCCCCA
>DHNJ01000041.1:5661-46647 GCA_002409445.1 Armatimonadetes bacterium UBA5419
TGGTCGACTTCAGCGAGGGTGACCCGGCCCTGGCGGCAGGCCTCCAGCAGGGCGACGTCGTGGTCGCCGTGAACGACCAGCCCATCAAGGATCCGGGCGAACTGCGCAGCACCATCGCTCAGCAGAAGCCAGGCGAGCAGGCCCAACTGCGCATCTACCGCAACGGCCGCGAGCGGACCGTGGCCGTGCGCATCGTCCAGCGGCCTGTCGGCGCCCGCGGCCAGCCCAAGCTCGGCACCTAAGCCCCGAGGAGATCACCTGTGCCCATCGACCGCACCCTCCCCCCCGCCGAACCCACCGGCCACCTCTGGTGGCTGACCGCCGACGGCTGGCAGGACCTCGGACCCGCCGCCGCCGAGCCGCGGACGACCAACGCGCTGGCCCTGACCGGCGACCTGCAGCCGCCCCAGGGCTACCAGAACCGCTGGCTCTGGCTGGCCTATGAGGGCGACGTCTACCGCGCCCTCTATTTGTCGCACTACCCGCAGGGCAGCGCGCTGATCATGCACCTCAAGCTCGAGCTGACTTACACGAACGACGAGTGGACAGCGCTCCCTCCGTTGCCGGAGGACGAGTTGCTGCCGACCGCCGACCAGCTGCGCGTCAAGCACTTCGGCCAGGCGTACGAGGCCGACCGGCGCATGTTCATCGGCGACCCCGACCGCATCAACCGTCAGTAGCCCCGCTCGGCGTCCACCAGGTTGAGGAGCGGCTGACCCGTTGCGTAGCGCGTCAGGTTGGCCAGGAACAGTTCCGCCTGCCGCTCGCCCGTGCGGCGCGAGTTGCCCGCGACGTGCGGCGTGATGATCACGTTGTCCAGGCCCCAGAGCGGGTCGTCGGCCGCCGGCGGCTCGGGATCGGTGACGTCCAGGCCGGCCCCAGCCAACCGCCCGTCGGCCAGCCGCGCGACCAGCGCCGCCTGGTCGATGACCGCCCCGCGCGCGATGTTGACCACCAGCGCGTGCGGCCGCAGCGCGTCGAGCGCCTCCGCATCGAGCAGCCCGCGCGTCTCTGGCGTCAGCGCACAGGTCACCGCCACCGCATCCGCCGCCGCGAGCATGGCCAGCAGCCCGTCGCGGCCGCTGTAGACCCGCTCGACCGGCGCCGGCGCGGGCACCGGCTCGCGGCGGTAGGCCAGGATGCGCAGGCCAAACCCCGCATGCGCCTGGCGCGCCAGCTCGCGGCCGATGTGGCCGAGGCCGATGACCGCCAGCGTGCTGCCGTGCAGCTCATCGAGCCCGCTCTGCCGTGCCCAGCGCCCCTCGGCCTGTGCCCGCAGGCTGTGGTGTAGCCCCCGCCGCAGCGCCAGCAGCAGCGCCAGAACATGCTCGGCAATCGGCACGTCAAACGCCCCAGCCCCGGTGGTCAGCACCACCTCCGGCCGCGCCGCCAAGCGCGCCAACAGCCCTTCCACCCCCGCCGACCCCGACGCCACCCACCGCAAGCGCGGCGCGTCGGCCAGCAGCACATCTAGCCACCGCGCCCCCCAGCAGACCTCGGCCGTCGGCGCCGCCGCGTGCATCTCGTCCTCGCTGCTGATAGCGGTGAACTGCGCGCCCGGCGCGGCGGCGGCGAGGCGGGGGTCATCGGGGCTGAGGGAACCGGCGTTGAGCAAGACATGCATGCGGGCATTCTATGGCCTCCGCCGCAACGCGGACAAGCCGGCCGCCGGATGTCCGGCGTGCTACCATGGCAGGGAGAGTTCACCCGGGGAGCACGCCCATGTTCATCACTGTCGCCACACTGAGCCTCGCGCTACTGGCCGAGCCGGCCCTGCGGCCGCCGGCGGTGCCGTTGATCACGACCGATCCCTACTTCAGCATCTGGTCCGCCTCGGACCACCTCTACGACACCTGGCCCAGCCACTGGACCGGGCGCGCCAACGCGCTGCAGTCGATGGTCCGCGTAGACGGGACGACGTACCGGCTGATGGGTCAGATGCCGCAGATGCAGACGGCCGAGCAGCTGTCGGTCGAGGTACTGCCGACGCGAACGATCTACGTGCTCCAAGCCGGGCCGATCGAGGTCACGATGGTCTTCATGACCCCGGCCTTCCCCGATGACCTCGACCTGCTCAGCCGGCCGACAGGCTACCTGACCTACACGCTGCGCGCGACCGACGGCGCACGGCACAAGGTTGAGCTGTACTTCGACCACTCGGGCGAGCTGGTCATCGACAACCAGAACCAGGAGATCGTCTGGTCGCACCCGGAGATCCCGAAGCTGACGACGATCCGCATGGGCAGCGCGGCGCAGCCGGTGCTCGGCCGCAAGGGCGACGACCTGCGCATCGACTGGGGCTACCTCTACACAGCGACCCCGGACCGCGTCGACGCCCGTGTGCTGGACCACGAGACCGCGCGCTCCAGCTTCGCCGCGCGGGGCGCCCTGGCCGGCGTCTCACCCAGCCAGCCGCGGCCCGCCGGCGTCAACTGGCCGGTCGCCGCGTTCGCCTTCGACCTGGGCGAGGTCGGCCGCAACCGCGTCGACCGGCACATGATGTTTGCCTACGATGACTACCTGAGCATCGAGTTCCTCGGCCGCCGCCTGCCCGGCTACTGGAACCGCAACGGCCTCGGCGGCGCCGGCCTGCTGCGTGCCGCGCTCGACGACTACAGCGCCATCCGTCGCCGCGCCGAGCGCTTCGATGCCGAGCTGATGCGCGACCTGACCGCCGTCGGTGGCGAGAAGTACGCGCAGATCTGCGCACTGGCCTTCCGCCAGTCGATCGCGGGCCACAAGCTCGTCGCCGACAATGACGGCACGCCGATGTGGTTCAGCAAGGAAAACTACTCCAACGGCTGCATCGCGACCGTCGACTTGACCTACCCGACGTCGCCGCTGCCGCTGCTCTTCTCCGCGCCGCTGACCCGCGCGCTGCTGAACCCGATGATGGAGTACGCGGCGAGCGAGCAGTGGCCGTTCCCCTTCGCGCCGCACGACATTGGCACCTACCCGCTGGCCAACGGCCAGGTCTACGGCGGCGGCGAGGAGAGCGAAGAGAACCAGATGCCGGTCGAGGAGAGCGCCAACCTCCTCATCGTCATCGCCGCCCTGGCCCACGCCGAGGGCGACGCCTCCTACGCCGAGCAGCACTGGCCGCTGCTGACCCAGTGGGCCGAGTACCTGCGCGACAACGGCATCGACCCGGGCAATCAGCTCTGCACCGACGACTTCGCCGGCCACCTGGCGCACAACACCAACCTGGCGATGAAGGCCGTCGTCGCGCTGGCCGGCTACGCGCGGCTCTGCGGTCTGCGCGGCCTGTCGGCCGAGGCGCAGCAGTGGCGCCAGATCGCCGCCGACGGTGTGCAGTCGGTCCTCGCCGCCAGCGACGATGGCGACCATTACCGCTTGGCCTTCGACCTGCCCGACACCTGGAGCATGAAGTACAACCTCGTCTGGGACAAGCTGCTCAGCCTAGATCTCCTCCCACCCGAGGTCGTGGCAAAGGAGATCGCCTACTACCGCACACAGCTACAGCCCTACGGCCTCCCGCTGGACAACCGCAGCCTGTACACCAAGACCGACTGGACGGTCTGGGTGGCGACGATGGCCGCCAACGAAGACGACTGGAACGCGCTAATCGACCCGATCTGGCTGATGCTGCAGGAGACCGAGAGCCGCGTGCCGTTCACCGATTGGTACTGGACCAACGACGCCAAGCAGCGCGGTTTCCAGGCGCGGCCGGTGATCGGCGGCGTGTTCATCAAGATGCTCGACGACTCCGCGCTGTGGGCCAAGTGGCGAGCGCGTGCCGCCGCGGCCAAGTAGCCGCTTGCGTCCCGCTCCCACCGAGCCGTGGCTGGCCGCTGACCGCGAGCGCGGCCGCTGGTTGCGCGGCGTAGAGCCATTCGCCGAACTGCGCGCCCAGCAGCCCGCCGACGTCCCGCCGCTGCTGGCCGAGGCCGAGCGGCTGGCCGCGGGCGGTGCCTGGCTGATCGGGCTGCTGAGCTTCGAGGCGGTCGCCGCCTTCGCACCGCTGGCCGGCGCGCTGCAGCGGCCGCGCGGCGACTTCCCGTTGGCCTGGTTCCGCGCATACCGCGACGTCGCCTGGCTGCCTGCTCCGCCCCGCCCGACCGGCTGCGCTGAGGTCGGCCCGCTCCAGCCTGACTGGGACTACGCCGCCTACCAGCGACGCTTCGATCGCACGCGCGAGTACATCGCCGCAGGCGACATCTACCAGGTGAACCTCACCTTCCCGCGCCGCGCCGCGTTCGCCGGCGATCCCTACGCCCTCGCCCACCAGCTCTGGTCGCTCGCCGGCCCGTGCTACGGGGCGTACATTGCCGACGAGCGCTGGGCCGTTGGCTCGTCCTCGCCCGAGCTGTTTTTCACGCGCGCTGGCGACTGGCTGACCACTCGGCCCATGAAGGGCACCCGCCCGCGCGGTCGCTGGCCGGCGGAGGACGACAGCCTCGCCGAGCAGCTAGCGCTGTCGGCCAAGGACCGCGCCGAAAACCTGATGATCGTGGACCTCCTCCGCAACGACCTCGGCCGCATCGCCACCCCCGGCAGCGTGCGCGTGACCGAGCCGTTCACCCTCGAGGCCTACCCCACCGTCTGGCAGCAGACGACCACCGTCCGCGCACGCTCCGGCGTCTCGCTGGCCGACGCCTTCGCCGCGCTCTTCCCCTGCGCCTCGGTCATCGGCGCGCCCAAGTACCGCGCCCTGCAGATCATCGGTGAGCTCGAGCCCACGCCGCGCAACGCCTACTGTGGGGCCATCGGCTGGGTCGGCCCAGGGCGCCAGGCATCCTTCGGCGTCGCCATCCGCACCGCCCAGATCGACCGCGGCACCGGCACGCTGCGCTTCGATACCGGTAGCGGCCTGGTCTGGGACTCAACCGCGGTGGACGAATACGCCGAGTGCGCGCAGAAGGCTGCGGTGCTCACCGCGTCGCGTGAGCTGTTTGACCTCCTGGAGACACTGCGCTGGCGGCCTGGCGAGGGCTACTTCCTGCTCGACGCCCACCTGGACCGGCTGCGCGACAGCGCCGCGATGCTCAGCTTCGTCTTCGATTGGTCAACGATCGCCGGGGCTCTCGATGCCGCCGCTCACGGGTGGTCCACCGCACAGCGCGTGCGTCTCACCCTCACCGCCCTCGGCCGACCGACGGTCACGGCGGCACCTCTGTCGCCACTGCCCGCGCCCTACACCGCGCGCCTAGCGCCAACAGCGGTCGACCCCGCCGACCGCCGCCTCTTTCACAAGACCACCGCCCGCGCCCGCTACGACGCCGCTCGCGCCACCGCCGACGCCAGCGACGCTCTCCTCCACAACACCGCCGGCGAGGCTACCGAGTTCACCATCGGCAACCTCGTCTTCGAGCGCGACGGCCAGCGCTACACCCCGCCGCTGCGCTGCGGCCTCCTACCGGGCGTCTTCCGCGCCCACCTGCTCGCGACCGGCGCCGTGCGCGAGGCGCCGCTGCGGGTCGATGAGATCGGTGCCGTCGACCGCCTCTGGATGGTCAACGCCGTCCGCGAGTGGGTGCCGGTGACCTGGCTCGGGTAGGTGTCTGATGCGGTGGTGTGGTACGGTCGACTGCGGGAGACGCCTGCGATGAGCGATGCCCATATCCGCCATACGCTCGATGCCGCCTGGGACGGGGTCGCCCCCGGGCGCGAACAGTGCGTGGAGTTGCTGCGCTATCCGGCGGTGTCGCCCGAGGCGGCGTTGACCCGTGCGGTGGCCGACTCGGTCTCTCGCCGCCGCTTCGCGGGCCAGGCGATGCTCCTGGGGCAGATCGGCATCGCCACCGACGAGTGCCCCGGCGGCTGCGGGTTCTGCGTCTTCGGCCAAGGCCACGCGCTGTTCGATGTAACCGCCCTCGACCGCGCCGAGCTGCTGCAGCGCTCCAAGGCCTTCGCCGACTCGGGCCAGCTCTACGCCCTGTTCCTCATGACCATGCACGACTTCGACCGCGAGGCGCTGCTCGACGACGTCGCCGCCGTCCGCGCGGCCATCCCGGCGCAGACACGCCTGGTGGCCAACATCGGCGACTGCGAGCGCGAGTACTGGCGCGACCTGCGCGAAGCAGGGCTGTCCGGCGCCTACCACGTCCTGCGCCTGCGCGAGGGCACCGACACCTCCCTCGACCCCGCCGCGCGTAAGAGCACCATCGCCGCCCTCCGCGACGAGGGGCTCGACTGGTACTACTGCTGCGAGCCCATCGGCCCCGAGCACACGCCCGAGGAACTGGTCGAGCAGATGTTCTTCGGCCTCGACCACGAGTGCTTCCAGCACGCGGCCATGCGCCGCGTCTGCCAGCCGAACCTACCACTCGCGGTCCACGGCCAGATCAGCGAACTGCGCCTGGCCCAGGTCGTCGCCGTGGTCACGCTGGCCATGCAGGCCAGCCCAAGTCTGCGCAGCATCGCCGTCCACGAGCCGAACGTACTCGGCCTCTGCAGCGGCGCCAACACCGTCTATGCGGAGACCGGCGCCAACCCGCGCGACACCGCCGCCGACACCGCCGGCCACCGCGGCCTCGACGTCAACGGCGCGGCGGCGATGGTCGCCGAGGTCGGCTGGACGGAACTGATGCAGGGCGCGTAGCCGGCGCAGGCGTAGCCATGCAAGGCCAGCTTGCAGGCCGGAGCTCCGTTACGCCGCAGGCCACTTGGTTGGTCCTGCCTAGGTGGGGACCAGCAGCACCGCCGCTACTCGGTCTTACAGCCCCGCGTGATACACCTGCAGCGCCTTGACGCCGCTCTTGCCGTGGACGGCGGCTTCGATACCACCGACGGCGGCCTGGGCGGCGGCGAGGGTGGTGATGTAGGGCACGCGGCGACGGATGGCCTGCTTGCGGATGTAGCTGTCGTCCTCGAGGCCACCGCGCCCGATGGGCGTGTTGATGACCAGCTGGATCTCGCCGTTGGTGATGCCGTCGGTGATGTTCGGCCGACCCTCGCGCTCCTTGAGGATAACTTGCGTGGCGACACCGTGCTGGGCCAGGAACTGGGCGGTGCCGCCCGTCGCGCGGATGCTGAAGCCGAGGTCGCGGAAGCGGCGGCCAATGTCGGCGAGGCGATCGTTCTTCTCCGCGCAGGTGATCAGCACGGTGCCGCTGGTCGGCAGCTGCGAGCCGGCGGCCTCCTGAGCCTTGAAGAAAGCGAGCCCGAAGCTATCGGCCAGACCCAGCACCTCGCCGGTCGAGCGCATCTCGGGGCCGAGCACCGGGTCGACCTCGGGGAACATGTTGAAGGGGAAGACCGCTTCCTTGACCCCGAAATGCGGGACCTTGACCTCGGTCAGGCCCAAGTCGGCCAGCTTCGTGCCGAGCATCAGTTGCGTGGCGACATGCGCCAGCGCCAGGCCACAGACCTTGCTGACCAGCGGCACGGTGCGGCTGGCGCGCGGGTTGGCCTCCAGCACGTAGACCACGTCACCAGCGATGGCGAACTGCACGTTGAGCAGACCGATGACACCGAGGTCCAGGGCGATGCGCCGCGTGTAGTCCTCGATGGTCGCCAGGTGTTCGGCCGAGATGTTGACCGGCGGGATGACGCAGGCCGAGTCGCCCGAGTGCACGCCCGCCAGCTCGATGTGCTCCATGACCGCGGGTACCAGCGCGTCATGGCCATCGCACAGCGCGTCCGCCTCGGCCTCCAGGGCGTCGTCAAGGAAGCGGTCGATGAGGATCGGCCGGTCCGGCGTGACGTCGACGGCAGCGGCCATGTACTCGCGCAGCATCTCCTCGTCGAGGACGACCTCCATGCCGCGCCCGCCCAGCACGAAGCTGGGGCGGACCATCAGCGGGTAGCCGATCTCCGCGGCGACGGCCAGCGCATCCTCGGTCGTGCTGGCCATGCCGGACTCGGGCATCGGGATGCCGAGGTTCTCCATGCGATGGCGGAACAGGTCGCGGTCCTCGGCCATGGCGATGGTGTCGGGTGACGTACCCAGCACCGTGACGCCCGCCTCGGCCAGCTCGGCGGCGATGTTCAGCGGCGTCTGCCCACCGAACTGCACGATGATGCCCCGCGGCTGCTCGTTCTCGTAGATGCTGAGCACGTCCTCGACGGTCAGCGGCTCGAAGTAGAGCTTGTCGGAGGTGTCGTAGTCGGTCGACACGGTCTCGGGGTTGCAGTTGATCATGATCGTTTCGAGCCCGGCGTCGCGCAGGGCGAAGGCCGCGTGCACGCAGCAGTAGTCGAACTCGATGCCCTGGCCGATGCGATTCGGTCCGCCGCCCAGGATGAGGACCTTGTCCCGCTCGGACAGCTCAACGTTGCCCGGCTGGTTGTAGGTCGAGTAGTAGTAGGCCGCGTCTTCGACGCCGCTGACCGGCACCGCGCGCCAGGCCTGGACCACGCCGAGCGCCTGCCGCTGCGCGCGGATCTCGGCCTCGGGGCGGTCGAGCAGCTGCGCCAGGTAGCGGTCGGCGAACCCGTCGCGCTTGGCCTGCGCCAGCAGCTCGGCCGGCAACTCGCCGCCGCGATGCGCCAGGAGCTGCTCTTCGAGCGCGACCAGCTCGGCCATCTGCTCCAGGAACCAGCGCTTGATGTGCGTCACGCGGTGCAGTTCGTCGAGATCGGCGCCCTTGCGGATGGCCTCGTAGAGCACGAACTGGCGCTCACTGGTCGGCTGGCGGAGCAGCTCCATCAGTCGCTCGATCGGCTGCTCGTGGTAGTCGTTGGCGAAGCCGAGGCCGTAGCGGCCGATCTCCAGGCTGCGGATCGCCTTCTGGAAGGCTTCCTTGTAGTTGGCGCCGATGCTCATGACCTCGCCGACGGCGCGCATCTGCGTGCCCAGCGCGTCGCGGCTGCCACGGAACTTCTCGAACGCCCAGCGGGCAAACTTGATGACCACGTAGTCGGCGCCCGGGGTGTACTTGTCGAGGGTGCCGTCGCGCCAATACGGGATGTCGGCCAGCCGCAAGCCGGCGGCCAACTGGCTAGAGACGCGGGCGATGGGGAAGCCGGTCGCCTTCGAGGCCAGCGCCGAGGAGCGGCTGGTGCGCGGGTTGATCTCGATGACGACAATCTCGCCGGTGCGCGGGTTGTGCGCCCACTGAACGTTGGTGCCGCCGATGACGCCAATCGCTGAGACGATGTCGTAGGACCACTTCTGCAGCTGCGCCTGCGTCTCCTCTGAGATCGTCAGCATCGGCGCGGCGCAGTAGCTGTCGCCGGTGTGGATGCCCATCGCGTCGATGTTCTCGATGAAGCAGACCGTGATGAGGTTGTTGTCCGCGTCACGGACGACCTCGAGCTCCAGCTCCTCCCAGCCGAGGACCGACTGCTCGACGAGCACCTGCCCGACGAGCGACGCCGCCAGGCCGCGGGCCATGACTGTGCGCAGCTCGTCGACGTTGTAGACCAGCCCACCACCGGTCCCGCCCATCGTGTAAGCCGGGCGCAGAACCACCGGGTAGCCCAGCTCGGCCGCGATGCGCTCGCCCTCCTCGATGGTGTAGGCCGGGGCGCTCTTGGGCAGCGGGATGCCCAGGCGGTTCATCTGTTCCTTGAAGGCGATGCGGTCTTCGCCGCGCTCGATGGCGTCCGCCTCAACGCCGATCAGTTTGACGTCGAAGCGCTCGAGCACACCCTCACGGCTCAGCTCGGCGGCGAGGTTGAGGCCGGTCTGGCCGCCGAGGTTCGGCAGCAGGGCGTCGGGTCGTTCGAGTTCGATGATCTCGGTCAGGCGGGCGAGGTTGAGCGGCTCGATATAGGTGCGGTCGGCGATCTCGGGGTCGGTCATGATCGTCGCGGGGTTGGAGTTGACCAGGACGATCTCGTAGCCCAGGTCGCGGAGGGCCTTGCAGGCTTGGGTGCCGGAGTAGTCGAACTCGCAGGCCTGGCCGATGACGATCGGGCCGGAGCCGATGATCAGAACCTTGCGCAAGTCGTCGCGTCGCGGCATGGCGATTCCTTCCTTGTCCGGGGACACGGCGGCGCGATGGGTCGTAACCCTCTGCCTGCGCGCTACCCCGCAGACTCTACCACTGGAGTCGGCTATCGCCTAGCGCGGCACACCGATCAGCCCCCACTGACGCCCGGATCTAGCGCCATCGCGACGGTGCGAATAGTACAGTGATGAGGCCCCCGCGGTGCACGACGCGGCCGCGTCGACTCGCCACACACCGAGCCGCGCAAGCTCCGCGATGGCCGCGCCGTGCAGGTCCAAGTGATGGCGATCGTCGCGGCCCGGCCGCACGTGCGCCGAGTCGAAATGCCGCGCCACCTCGGGGCCAACCTCGTAAGCCACCGCGCCGATCCCCGGTCCCAGCGCCGCGCTCAGCTCGCCCGGCGCGCAGCCCGCCGTCGCGCACAAGCGCCCCACCCCCGTGGCGATGATGCCCGCCGCCTGCCCCCGCCAGCCGCAATGCAGCGCCGCGACACGCCGGCCGCCCGGTGCGGCGAGCAGCAGCAGCGGGCAATCCGCCCCACGCACGCTGAGCCAGGTGCCGGGTGTACCGCTCACCAGCCCGTCGGCCGCCGGCCCCTCGCGTTCGTCCGCGTCGCCGGCCAGCGCCACGTCGCCGTCGACCACCTCCGCCCCATGCACCTGCGCCACCGCGCGCACGTCGGGCAGGCAGAAGCCGAGCGCCGCGGCCACACGCGCGCGGTTCAGCGTGACGTGCCGCGGGTCGTCCCCGGTCGCACGGCCAAGGTTAAGGCCGGCGAAGCTGCCGCAGCTCACTCCGCCCAGGCGCGTGGTGAAGGCGTGAGGCACGCCCGCCTCGGCCAGGGCGGGCGAAACGAGGAACAGCAAACCGGCGCGCGCCTCGGCGCGGAGGGCTTGGACGGTCACGTGGTCTCAGGCTCCGTGCCGCCCAACTCCTGCGCCTCGGTCAGGAACTGCTCGGCGCTGTCGAACTCACGGTTGACCGAGGCGAAGCGCAGGTAGGCCACCTCGTCGAGCTCGCGCAGGTGCTTGAGGACCAGCGTGCTCAACTCCTCCACCGCGACGGTCCGCCGCGAACCGCGCCGTAGTTCAGCCTCGAGGTTGGCGACGAGGCGATCGATGCGTTCGGGTGAGATCGGTCGTTTGGTGCAGGCGCGCTCGACCCCACGCCGGATCTTGGCGCCATCGAAGGCCTGCCGGCGGCCATCCTTCTTGACCACCACCAGCACGCGCTGCTCGATGCGCTCGTAGGTCGTGAAGCGCCAACGGCAAGCATCGGCCAGACACTCGCGCCGGCGCCGGATGGACTCGCCATCGTCAGCCGTGCGGGTATCGAGCACTCGACTCTCGGCACCGCAGACTGGACAGTTCATAGGCTTCCGTCGTGGGCAGCCACGGACGACGGCCCCGCGACATATCTATTGTACGACGCGCACGCGCCGCCGACCAGGGCCGGGCTGGCAGGAGAAGCGCCCCGACCGGCGAAGCCGCCGGCATGGCTACTGAACACCCCACGTTTGACGTGATTGTCCTCGGCGGCACCCCGGGCGGGCTGATGGCCGCCATCGCCGCCGCGCGGCGCGGCTGCACCGCCCTGATCCTCGAGCGCACCGCGCATATCGGCGGCCTACCGGCCAACGGCCTCGGCGCGACCGACATCCACACGCGCGGCACGACCGGCGGGCTGTTCATGGAGTTCGTGCGCCGAGTCCGCGCCCACTACGCGCAGACTTACGGCGCCGACAGCCAGCAAGTCAAGGACTGCTCCGACGGCTACCGCTTCGAGCCGTCGGTCGCCGAGGCCATCTTCGAGACGATGCTCGGCGCGGAGTCGCGCGTTACCGTGCTACGCGGCCGCCAGTTCGACGCCGATGCCGCCAACCTGATCCGCGAGGGCCAGCACTTGCGCGGCCTCACCGTCACGGACCGCGCCAGCGGCGCCCGCGAGACTTACTACGGCCGCGTGCTGATCGACGCGACGTACGAAGGCGACCTGGCCGGTGCCGCGGGCTGCCACTTCGACACACGGCGCGAGGGCATCGACGAGTACAACGAGCCGCGCGCCGGCCGGCTGTACATCCAGTGGAACGCCAGCGAACCGGGCGAGGGCTCGACCGGTGCCGCGACCGACACTATCCAGGCGTACAACTACCGGCTCTGCCTGACCCGCCGTTCCGACAACCGCACGCCGGTCGCACGGCCGGCGACGTACCGCCGCGACGAGTACGTCAGCATGGTCGACGACGTGGTCAACAACCACCACACCGGCGCGCGACAGGGGCCGAGCGGCATCGGCTGGGTGACGAACATGGTGACCCTGCCCAACGGCAAGACCGACGCCAACAACCAGCACTTCGCCTTCATCTCGACCGACCTGCCGGAGGAGAACTGGCCCTGGCCGACCGCCGATTGGGCCTGGCGCGACCGCTTCGCCCAGCGCCTGCGCGACTACACGCTGGGCCTGCTCTACTTCGCCCAGACCGACGACGCTCTGCCCGCCGACTTCCGCGCGACCTGCTCGGAATGGGGCCTGGCCGCCGACGAGTACACCGACAACGACAACTTCCCCCGCCAGGTCTACGTCCGCGAGGGCCGGCGGGTGCGCGGCGAGTACCTGTTCACCGCCCACGACGCGCTGCCCACCGTGCCGGGCGGCCGGCCGCCGCTGCACACCGACAGCATCACCGCCAGCCACTACGCGCTCGACAGCCACGCCCACCACAAGCGCGAGCCGAACCGCGTCCACCTGGACGGCTTCTTCAGCTACCCGACCCAGCCCTACACCGTGCCCTACGGCGTCATTCTGCCGCTCGGCGTGGAAGGGCTGCTGACGCCGGTGCCGGTCTCCGGCACACACGTCGGGTTCAGCACGCTGCGCATGGAGCCGTGCTGGATGGCCATGGGCCAGGCCGCCGGGACCGCGGCCGCGCTGGCGATCGCCGCCGGCGTGACGGTGCGCGCGGTCGACCGGGCGGCCCTTCGCGAGGCACTGATCGACGACGGCGCCGTGCTCATTTACTATCGCGACGCCGCCCCCGGCCACGCCGCCTACCCGGCGCTCCAGCGGCTCGGCCTGCGCGGCCTGGTGACCACCTGGAACGCGCGGCTGGATGATCCGGTCGAGCCGGACCAGTTGGCGGCGTGGGCAGCGGAGCTGCGCGTCGAGGCACCGGCGGCCGACGGCTTGACCCGCGGCCACGCGATGGTCGCGCTCGATGCGGCCGCGCGCCCGACGTCAGCCTAATACAGGTCCATCGTGCCGAGGGGATGGCCCTGCAGCTTGAGGTAATAGAACAGTTGCGCTTTGTGCGTGTCGAGGTGCTCCAGCAGAGTCACCAGGCGCTCGGCAAGTGGCATTGGCGTCGGGTCCCAGCCGGCCGGTGCGGGCTCGGCGACCTGCGACTCGGCCAACTGCTCCAGCGCGGCCAGCGCCTGCGCGCGGTCGGCGGCGAGCTTCGTCCGCGCCTCCTCCACCGAGTCCGCCGTCGGCATCCGCTCGGCCGGTGGCAGCATCTCCTCCATGCTCATGTTCTCGAGCTCTTCGGCGGTCATGCCCTCGGGAGTTGGCCAGTCGCCGGTGATGAAGCCCTGGAACGTCATGCCGTTGATCGTCACGAGGTGCTCGAGCAACTGGCCCACGGTCATCCAGTTGTCGCCGCTGCTCGGCTTCCAGCCCAGATCCCCGTCGCTCACGCACGCCAGCAGCCGGTCGACGGCGTCCAGGGCGGCGCTGAGCCGGCTGCTCAGAACGTCTTTCCATTCCATGCGCGTTACCTCTGCCGACAGTGTGACGCCGGGGAGGCAGCAGGTAAGGACTAGCCCGGGACGCGCACGTTGACCACAGCGGCAAACTGGCCCACGCGGACCAGGACCTGTCCGCTGCCAGGCCGCAGGCCGACGATGTCGCCGCGGTGCGAGATCGTCACACAGCTGGTCGTGCTGATCAGGGTCGGCACGACGGGGGTGGGTGCACCGCCGAGCAGGCGGACCGTCAGCGGTCTCACCGCCCCCTGGGACAGCGTCACGGTCGCCGGCTCGACCAGGATGCCCGACATGCCCGCCAGCGTCACCTTGCGCGGCAGCGGCGCAAGGCGCGCGTACAGCTCCGCGCCGGGGGCCGCGTTAACCAGGTAGCTCAGCATGCCGTAGTCGCTGTTCGCGTCGGGGTAGACCTCGATGAGGCATGCCCCGGCGGTCAGCCGTGGAATCTGGAAGGTACCGTTCGCTGTGGTGGTCACGCGGACGGTGCCCGGCGGGTCAAGCTTGCCCGTCGGCACTTCCCAGGGCGGGTCCTCGGGGCCGGGCGGCTCGGTCGGCGGCGGATCATCGGGGTTCGGGTGCGGCACACTGGTCGCCCGGCTGCTGCCGCTGGGCACCGGCACGACCCGGACCAACACCCCGCCCATCGGGATCGCGGCGTCGTCGCCCACGACCACACGGCCGCGCAGCGCCGCCGTACGGACCACACCACCCGGCGGGATGCTCCCACCAGTCAAGCCGGACGAGCAGGCGACGAGGCTCAGGGCGAGCAGGGACAGACCGATGACGAGGGCGCGGCGCAAGATCTACTCCCCCAGCGCCCGCTCGTCGGCCAGCGGCGGCCACGCTAAGGCGTCGAGCCACAGCATGCGGGCTTCCGGGTCTAGGAGCGTAAGACAGCGGCGCACCAGCGTCAAGCGTGACCGGTCGTCCAACCAGGCTTCCTCCAGGCCAGCCGCCAACCACGTCTCGCGCCAGGCAGCCACCTGCTGGATAACTACCTCGGCCGCCGAGGGATCGTTGACAGCGACCGCGCGCTCGGCCGCTGTCCGCCAGGCCAACTCCGCCGCGCCGGTTTGGTCGGCCCACTGCGCCGGCGCCTTCCAGTCACATTCCTCCGCGCTACCTTGGCAGCGCAGCGCACACAATTGGCCCCACCCCAACAGCGTACGCGCGCCGAGCCGCTCGGCGGTGACCACCACGCGACGGGCATCGGGCAGCGCTGGCGCACCGTGGCCCAGCAACAAGCGCGCCTCGACCGCCGCGAGCCAGGCCACGGCCTCGCCTTTGACCAGCCGATGGGCGCTGGCCACGGCGACCGCCTGTTGCGCCTGGTGCCAGGCCTCCTGGCCCTCGCCCGCAACCAGTGCCGCCGCGCTGAGCGCCAGGTGGGCCAACCACTCCGCCCGGACCGAGCCGACCTCCAGGCCGAAGCGCAGCGCATCGCGGCCCGACTCACGCGCGGTCTCGGCTCGGCCCAGTGTCGCCTCCAGCTCCGCGCGCAGCGCCAAGGCGACCGCCCAGCGCTCACGATCACCTGTCAGTCTCGCTAGACGGATGACCTGGTCCAGCGCCGCCGCGGCGGCCGGCAGGTCGTAGCGGCCGCGGTGGACCACGGCGAGGTTCAGCAGCGCTTCGAGATGCTGGTCGACCGCCGCCAGCTCCTCGGCCAGCGGTGCCGCCGCCCGCGCGGTCGCTGCAGCCTGTTCGTAATCGTCGTGCAACAGGTAGACGTTGGTCAGCGCGCCGTCCAGGTAGAGCTTGGCCCAGGCCTGTTCGACGCCGTCCAGACGCCCAACAACCTCGGCCGCGCGATCCAGTTCGGCCAAGGCCGCCTCGCCCTGACCCAGCGACTCGAGCACATCGGCCCGGCCCAGGCGGCCACGCCACTCGAGGCTCGGATCACCGCTGGCGGTAACCAGGTCGAATTCGCGCAGCGCGCGATCACGCTCGCCCAGTCCAGCCAGAGCGGCACCGAGGCTCTGTCGTGTGTTCAGCTCGCGGTCCGCGTCGCCCAACTGCGTGTAGGCGTCGGCGCTGCGCTGCAGCGCCGCGCGCGCGGCCTCGAGGTCGCCCGCCTGCCAGGAGGCGTGGCCGAGGGCGGAGTCGGCGGCGGCTAGTTCGGCTGGGTCACCACTCTCGGCGGCAAGGTCGCGGAGGGCCTGGCTGGTGCGCTGCGCCGCCCCGAAGTCGGCCGGGCCTGACTGCGCCGCGAGCAGCGCGCGAAGGTCGTCGCGGCGAACAGGCGGCGGAGCAGCGGGGACAGGTGCCATGGGCGTCGAAGCAGGCTCGGCCTCGAGATCGAAGAACCAGGCCAGGGGTCGGCCGCAACGGTCGCCGATGGCCTGCAGGCGATCGGCTTGAGCGAGGACTTGGCCGCTGACGTACTGGTAGATCAGTGCCCGTGAACAGCCGATGGCCTGCGCCAGTTCGGCCAAGGACAGACCGGCCGCATCCGCCGCGGTCTGGATGCGCTCACCTAACTGTCGCCGCCCCTCGCGGCTGCTCAGGTCCACCCGACTCTCCTGTCGACATGGGCTGCGCTGTCGGGCGTGGCGCAAATCGTAAGCTTGGCGTTCGTACTAGGCACTATAAGGACATCCGGCCCTACCGGTCGAGCGCTGATGCGAAAACCCAACGCTCCCCGTGTCAGGTGCTCGCCACTCGATCGGCCGGGCCGGATCGGTACGTCCTGGTAGCCCTCGGAGGTGAGGTGTCGGCCCGCGCCAAACTCGGCACGCCCTACCTTGCTGGCGCCTCGCCGACCTCGATCCTCGTCGAACCACTGACCGTAGTGTATAGTCTCGCTAGACGCGTGTCAACAGATGTGTTGTTACCATCGTGTAACAATCTGTTCGGACTAGACAAGGTGACCGCGACGCCCGCTTGACGGTGAGGGCGGCGAGGGCTAACTTCAAGGGCCGGAGCGGCACGACGATGATGCGGGTGCAAGTGATCCATGGGCCGAACCTCAACCTGCTGGGCAAGCGGGATCCGGAGGTCTACGGCAGCCACACGCTCGAGCAGATCAACGCCGAGATCGAGAGTTTGGCCGCGGAGCTGGGCATGGAGGTGCGCATCGCACAGCACAACTCCGAGGGCGCGCTGATCGACACGATCCACAGTTGCAGCGACTGGGCACAGGCGATTGTCATAAACCCCGCCGCTTACACGCACTACTCCGTGGCCATCGCCGACGCGATCAAGGCGGTCCGGCTGCCGACGATTGAAGTACACCTGAGCAACATCCACGCGCGCGAGGAGTTCCGCCACCACAGCTGCACCGCGCCGGTCTGTGTCGGCCAGGTCGCCGGCTTCGGCGTCAGCAGTTACCTGCTGGGGCTCTACGCAGCACGCGACGTGATCGCCCGGAGGTGGCGCTGATGAATCGTCTGAACGCTCTGCGCGCCCGGCTCGCCGATTTGCGCGTGCCCGCCGCGCTGGTCACCGACCCGCTCGACATCGCCTGGCTTAGCGGCTTCCGCGGCAGCAACGGCGCCCTGTTGGTCACCGCCGAAGACCACTGGGTCGTCACCGACTTCCGCTACCGCACCCAGGTCGGCCTCGAAGCGCCGGCCTGGGCGCCGGTCTTCCAGGACACCGGCGAGTCCCTGCACGCCGCCATCGGCCGCCTCGCCGCTGGGCTGCACCTAGACGAGTTGGCCTGCCAAGCCAACCACCTGACCTGGCAAGCCGCGCGGCGCCTCGGCGAGTTGCTGGGCGACGTCGACCTGGTGCCGCACAACGACGTGCTGGGCGACCTTCGCAGCATCAAGTCGGCCGCCGAGATCGAGCGCATCGGCGCCGCCGCCACCCTCGCCGACCAGGTCATCGCGCATGTGCCGCACGTCGCGCGCATCGGCCGCACCGAGCGCGAGGTGCGCGTCGGGCTCGAGACCTTCATGCTGGAGATCGGCTCGGAGGGCACCGCGTTCGACATCATCGTCGGCGGCGGGCCCAACAGCGCCATGTGCCACGCCAAACCCGGCCCGCGCCCGCTGGCCGCGGGTGACCTGTTGGTCATCGACCTCGGCTGCGTCGTCAACGGCTACCACAGCGACATCACCCGCACCTTCGCCCTCGGCCACGCCGAGGACCAGGCGCAGGCCATCTACAGCGTGGTCTACGACGCGCTGCAGGCCGGCCTCGCCGCCGTCGCCCCGGGCCGCGCCGGCCAGGCAGTCGACTCGGCCGCCCGGGACCTCATCTCCGCCCGCGGCCACGGCCCCGATTTCGGCCACGGCCTAGGCCACGGCGTCGGCCTCGAAATCCACGAGAACCCGCGCCTCGGCCCGAGCAGCACCGACACGCTGCAGACGGGCCAGATCGTCACGGTCGAACCCGGAGTCTACGTCGAGGGCTACGGCGGTGTGCGCCTAGAGCAGCTCTGCCTGGTCACCGCGGACGGTGTCGACGTCCTCTCGCACGCACCGTGCCCGCCCGACGTGCCGGTGATCTAGCCGCACAATCCACCACCTCGCGCTACTCATGTCGTATTTTGCCGCCGTCGGTGGCCTGCGACGTGCGGCGAATGGCTTGCAGACCTGTCAGTCCGAGGACTGCTGTGTCACGTCTGTGGGTCACTTTGGCGGTGTTGGTTGGCATCCTGGCCGGCCTCGGCGGGTTCACGCTGTGGTACGCCAAGGGTTTGTCGTACCTAACCAACGACCCGCGCGCCTGCGTTAACTGCCACATCATGCGCGAGCAGTATGACGGCTGGAACCACTCCAGCCACAAGGCGGTCGCCGTCTGCAACGACTGCCACACGCCAAAGAATCTGGTGAATAAGTACTTTACCAAGGCCCTCAATGGCTACAACCACTCGGTGAAGTTCACCTTCGGCGGCTTTCACGAGCCAATCCAGATGACCCCGCGCAACCGCCGCGTGACCGAGAGCACCTGCCGTCACTGCCACCAGGACATCGTCGCACAGATCGACCATGCCGACGCGGGCAAACCGATGGACTGTATCCGCTGCCACCGCAACGTAGGCCACTTGCACTGATACCACCGGAGACGATCGATGAGCACTACCCCCGAGCCCGCCCCGCAGCCCGCGCCCGCTGCCGCGCCGCCGCGCAGCCGTGGTTGCGGTTGGATGGCCCTCCTGCTAGCCGTGGTCGCCACGGCGATCGCCACGGTCGCGGTCACCGCGCTGCTCTTCGACATCAAAGGCAAGAAGGCCGAGGAGGCCAACCCGTTCTTCCGCGTCGTCGAGCTGACCGACGACACCGAGGACCCGGCGGTCTGGGGTAAGAACTTCCCTATCCAGTACGACAGCTACCAGCGCACCTCCGAGATGCGCCCGACCCGCTTCGGTGGTAGCGAGACCGTGCGCCGCGAGCCGACTAGCGACGACCCGCGGACGGTGGTCAGCACCTCGCGCATCGACGAGGATCCGCGCCTGAAGTCGATGTGGGCGGGCTATGCCTTCGCGATCGACTACCGCGAGCGCCGCGGCCACGCCTACATGCTGGAGGACCAGCTCTACACCCAGCGCCAGAAGGTCGGCCAGCCGGGCACCTGCCTCCACTGCCACGGCTCGATGTACGTGCCGTACAAGAAGGCCGGCAACGGTGACGTCACCAAGGGTTTCGAGACGCTCAACCCGATGCCCTACGCCGAGGCCGTCAAGCACGTCAACCACCCGATTTCCTGCATCGACTGCCACGACTCCCAGACCATGGCCCTGCGCATCACGCGCCCGGGCTTCATGGAGGGCATCAAGGCGCTGAAGGCCAAGGAAGGCTTCCAGAACTACGACGTGAACCGCGACGCCACGCGCCAGGAGATGCGCAGCTACGTGTGCGCCCAGTGCCACGTCGAGTACCACTTCGCCGGTGAGGAGAAGCGCCTTACCTTCCCCTGGCACGGCGGGACGACGGCCGACGAGATGCTGGCTTGGTACGACGCTCAGAAGTACACCGACTGGACCCACGCCGAGACCGGCGCGCCGATGCTCAAGGCCCAGCACCCCGAGTTCGAGACCTGGAGCCAGGGCACGCACAGCAAGGCCGGCGTGGCCTGCGCCGACTGCCACATGCCGTACGAGCGCGTCGGTGCGCAGAAGGTCTCCGACCACCACGTGCGCAGCCCGCTGCTCAACGTCAACCGCGCCTGCCAGACCTGCCACAAGGGCAGCGAGGAAGAGCTGGTGGCGCGTGTCGACTTGATCCAGGACCGCACCGACAAGCTCGAGTCGACTGCGCTGGATGCGTTGGTCGACCTGATCGAGGACGTCAAGGCGGCCCGCGCGGCCGGCATCACCGACGAGCAGTTGGGCCAGCCCGGCGGTCCGTGGGAGATGCAGCGCAAGGCGTCATTCTTCATCGATCTAGTGGTCAGCGAGAACTCGATGGGCTTCCATGCGCCCCAGGAGTCGGCGCGCATGTTGGCCCAGGCGATTGACTGGCTGCGCCAGGGCCAGAAGGCCCTGTACCGCGTCGCACCCCCGGCGCCCCAGGCTGCGACGGTTGCACCGGCAGCGGCTCCGGCGGCGCCTGCCGGCACCTAATTCGGCGGTCTGCCGCGCTCGTGGCATAATGAAGACGGCGGAGCGCGATGTGGCGGCAGATAAACGAACGATGGTGCGGCAGATGTTCGCCCAGATCGCGCCGACCTATGACCTGCTTAACACGGTCCTTTCCGCCAATGTCCATCGCGGCTGGCGGCGGGCGGCGCTTGATGCAGCCTGCCTGACCGACGGCTGTTGTCTCCTGGACCTAGCCACCGGCACCGCCGATGTTGCACTTGCCGCGGCACGGCGCGGCGTCCGGGTGGTCGGCGCGGACTTCTGCGCGCCCCTGCTGCGCATCGGCCAGACCAAGATCCGGCAGCAAGCGCCGGGACGGATCTGCCTAACCTTGGGCGAGGCGGACCACCTACCGTTCGCCGATGGCAGCTTCGATGCCGTGGTCATGGCCTTCGCCCTACGCAACGTACCCTCGCCGGAGCACGCGCTGAGCGAGATGCGCCGCGTGACACGACGTGGCGGCTGGGTCGTCAATCTCGAGCTGACCCGACCCCAAAACACGTCCTTGGCCCACATGTACCGCCTCTATCAGAACCACGTGATGCCGTTCGTCGGCTGGCTAGTTTCAGGCAACCGCGAGGCCTACACGTACCTGCCCCGGACCATCCAAGACTTCGATTCGCCCGCGCAGGTCGCCGAGCACTGTCGGCGCGCCGGGCTCGAGCAGGTCTCCTGGCAGCCGCTCTCTGGCGGCCTGGCCACCTTGCACAGGGGGCAGCGGCCATGAGCCCCTCGCCCACCGTCCCGGCCAACGTGGAGAGCCTGTTCCCCGCGATCCAGAGCGACCTAGACCTGATCGAGGTCCGCCTGCGTCAGGTGGTCCATTCGCGCCTGGCGGTTGTGCCCGAGGTCTACCTGCACACCGTCGAGGCGGGGGGCAAGCGCATCCGCCCTGCGTTGACACTACTTTGTGCGCGCCTCATGGGTGGTATCGGCCCGACCACCTACGACCGAGCTGTCGCCGTCGAGTTGATTCACCTCGCTTCGCTGCTCCACGATGATGTGGTCGACAACAGCGACATGCGCCGGGCCCGCATGACCGCCAACCGCATCTGGGGCAACAAGAACGCGGTTCTCGTTGCCGACTTCGCGCAGGCGACCGCCGTGCACTTGCTCGCGCGCGTCTGTGACATCGAGACCATCGCCAACCTCTCCGTGACGGTCGTGCGGATGGCCGAAGGCGAACTCTGCCAGGTCTACCACGAGGGCAGCGTCGACGTCGACGAGGACCTGTACTACCGGATGATCGGTGACAAGACCGCCTCGCTCCTGGCGCTGGCCGCGCGGCTCGGGGCGGAGGGTGCCGACGGTGACGAGCGCGCGATCGCCGTCTGCGAGACCTACGGGGAGAAGCTGGGCCTCGCGTTCCAGGTGGTCGACGACCTCCTCGATCTGACCGGCGACGAAGAGACCATCGGCAAGCCCGTCGGCAGTGATGTGCGCTGCGGCCGCCTGACGCTGGCGCCGATCCACGCACTGCGCCAGGGCGACGCCGCCGCCGAGCGTGTGCGTGACCTCGTCTGCGCCAAGGACCCAACACAGCTCGACCTACCGGCGTTGCGCGCGGTACTCGAAGCCAGCGGCAGCATCGACTACGCCCGCCGGGCGGCCGAGCGCTTGGCCGCCGAAGCCGTTGATTGTCTCGCCGACTACGCCGGACAAGTCGAGCGTGACGCGCTCGTTACGCTCGCCGAGTACGTCATCGCCCGCACCAAGTGAGTCGTCGGATGGATCACCCGCTCCTCGCACCCGGCATAGACGGGCACACCCACACCAGCTTCTGCCCGCACGGCGACCGCCAGCCAACGCGGCGCTACCTCGAACGTGCGGTCGAGTGCGACCTGCCGCGCCTGGCCATCACCGAGCACCTGCCCCTGCCGGACGGCTTCCATGACCCGATGGGCCCCTTCCAATGCGCTATGCCGCCGGCCGACCTGCTGCCCTACCTCGACGAGGCCGAGCAGCTGCGCGCCGAGTTCGCCGATCACCTCGAGGTGCTGGTCGGTGCGGAGGTTGACTGGCTCGGCTCGGCCCAGGGCGGCTGGCACGAGGCGACCCTGGCCCAACTCGACAGCATCTGGGACCGCCTGGCCCCGGAGGCGACGCTGCTCAGCGTCCACTTCATCGGCGGCACTATCGTCGACGGTAACCCGGACCTGTCGCTCGCCTACGCCCCCGGTGAGCCGCCGGACGCTTACCACCTCGCCTACTACGACGCGCTGGACGCGGCGCTGCGGGCCTCGTGGACCGTCGGCCGCCGCGACCTGCGCCCCCGGCGCATCGGCCACCTGACGCTGCCGCGCAAGTTCATCCGTGCCCTGCCCCTGGCCGAGCCCGAGCGCGTCGAGGAGCGGGTGCTGCGCCTGTTGGAGCGGATCGCCGCCGAGGGGCTGCAACTCGACTACAACACGGCCGGCCTGGACAAAGAGCAGTGCGGCGAGACCTACCTGCCGGCGCCGTACCTGCAGCACGCGCTGGACCTCGGCATCGAGCTGGTCCATGGTAGCGACGCGCACGCCCCCGAGCGCGTCGGCAACCACCGCGACGTCGTCGCCCAGACGCTGCGCGACGCCTAGTCGTCTGCATCGAGCTCGTGCGACGGGTCGTACGGCGGCCGCACCGGGTGGCCGGCGGCGGCCAGCTTTCGTTCACCATGACGCAACGACCAAGCCAGCGCGGGCGGCGTGATCATGGTCGTCACGATGACCATGATGACCACCGCGGCGTTCGTCAGATCGCTGATGACCCGCTCGCCGTTGAGCACCATCGAGTGCCCGATGGCCGCGAAGATCAGGCCAACCTCACCGCGCGGGATCATCGCGATGCCGATCGAGGTGCGGTCGAGCCGCTTGTCGACAACCAGGCCGCAGGCCTGCTTGCCGATGATGGCGGCAAGCGTCAGCAGTGTGGCGAAGCCCAGCACACCGGGCTCGGCAAAGGCGCTGAGTTTGACAGTCATGCCCATCTGCACGAAGAAGATTGGCACCATCACGTCCGCCAGCGGCTGGATGCGGTGCTCCAGCGCATGGGTCTCGCCCACGTCGGTCAGGCTGCGGTAGTGCACCTCGTCGAGCAGGAGACCAGCGGCGAACGCGCCGACGATGGGCGCCAGACCGACCAGGCCCGCGAGCGCCGCTAGGCCGAAGCAAATCAGCAGCGCGGTGATCAGCAGCAGGCCCTCGCCGCGCAGGCGGCTGGCCAGGCGGAAGACGCGTGGCGCTAGCCAGATGCCGCCGACCACCGAGGCGACCAAGAACCCGACCGCCACGACGACGAGCGTCGCCACGCTGCCCAGGCCGACCGCGGTGCCGCTCGCCTTGGCGCCGATCATCGCCGAAACCACGGCCAGGATGATCAGGCCCAGCACGTCGTCGATGACCGCCGCGCCCAGGACAATGCGCGATTCGTCGCGGTGGAGCTGGTTCAGTTCCTTCAGCACGCGCGCGGTGATGCCCACACTGGTCGCGCAGAGCGTCGCGCCGATGAAGACAAAGACCAGCGGATCGTGGCCCTCGCCCGGCAGCAACCAGGCCGACACGCCCCAGCCCAGCAGGAACGGCACCACCACGCCGATGACCGCAACGAATAAGGACGGCAGTCCGACGCGCATCATCGAGCGGAGGTTGGACTCCAGGCCGACCATGAACAGCAGGATGATCACGCCCAGCCGCGCCAGAATGTCGATCGGCCCGCCATGCTCCAGCACGCGCGCGACGAACGCCTCCAAGCCAGGCTGGGAGCCGGGGAACAGGAGGAGGTTGCCCAGAACGACGCCAGCCACCAGCTCGCCGAGAACGGATGGTTGGCCCAGCCGCAGGAAGATCGCCCCACCGAGTTTGGCTGCCAGTAACAGCGCGATCAGGTCAAAGAGGATCGGCGTGACCGGGTCGCTATGCCCGCCGGCCGCGGCCTCCCCGCCGCCACCGCTGGTCTGAGCCCAAAGCGCGGTCGCGCCGAGGCACAGCAGCGTACCGATCGCGAAGACGGCGCGTGACCGTGACGTGCTGAGCACATGGCTCTCCTGTTGCCGCCAACCATTGTCGCAGCGGCTTGGTAGCGGTCAAGAGTCGCGCGACGGCATGATAGACTCAGCCCATGAGTCTGGCCAAGATCGCTGGTGCCGCCTTCATCGCTGGGTTCTCCGGCGCCGCCATGCCGGGACCGGTGCTGGCCGCGACCATCTTCTACGCCGCCGGCCCCTGGGGCGCCTGGGCTGGCGTGGCGATCATGCTGGGGCACCTCGTCCTCGAGGTCACCTTGGTCATCGCCCTGGCTCGTGGCCTCGCCCGCTGGCTGGATCGGCCCGATGCGCCGCTGGTGCGTTGGGTCGCGGGCATCGGCGGGCTGGCGCTACTGCTGACCGGCTGGGACATGCTGCGACAGGTGCCGGACCTCTCGCTCGCGACCGTCGCCGCGACCGAACAACGGCTCTCGCCGTTCGCCGCCGGTGCGATGCTCAGCCTGTCGAACCCCTACTTCTGGATCTGGTGGGCGACCATCGGCCTGGGCCAGTTCGCGCCGGCCAAGGCGGCCCGCGGCAACCGCGGCCTGGTCGCCTTCTACCTCGCCCACTTCAGTTCCGACCTCGTCTGGTACTCGCTAGTGGCCATCCTCATCGCCAACGGCAAGAACCTGCTCGGCGACGGCCCGTTCCGCCTGCTAATCGCCGTCTGCGGCCTGACACTGCTCGCCTTCGGCCTGCGCTTCCTCTACACCGCCTGGCGCCCGCCGCAAGTCCTGCCCGATGGCCCCGCCTAACGCAGGCATCTACCAACTCCTGCTCTGGCTGCCCGAGCCGCTGACACTAGTCGTCGGCCGGCTCGGCGAGGTACGGCTGGCGGCTGGCTACTGGGTCTACACCGGATCCGCCGCACGCGGCCTGGCGGCCCGAGTCGCGCGGCACCAGGCGACCGACAAGCCGCTGCACTGGCACATCGACCACCTGACCAGCCGCGTCGGCGTCCTCGAGGTGCGGCTGTTACCGCTAGCTGCGGGAGAGTGCGCCGTGGCGCAGGCGACCGCCGCCCTGCCCGGCGCGAACCAGCCGGTGACGGGCTTCGGATCATCCGACTGCCGCGCCGGCTGTCGCGCGCATCTGACCTGGCTAGGGCCCAGTGCCGACGCCTGGCGCACCTAAGCAACCGACCCGCCCCACGCTGGGTAGGACGGGTCGGGCTGAACTAACAACGAGCAGCGGCTACTGCGTCGCGTTGAGCTTCGTGATGAAGTCCGCCGTCACGTCCTGGCCACCGAACAGGATGGTCTCGTCGCGCAGGATCATGGCCAGGCCCTTCTCCTCGGCGAGTGCCTTGGCCGCCGCCGCGACGCGCTCCGAGACCTCGGCGAAGACCTTCGCGTCCTCATCGGCGAGAACCTTGATCGCGTTGTCGCTCATCGCGCGGATCTGGGCCTGGCACTGAGCGCGGACGTTGAGCAGCGTCTGGCGCTCGGCCTTCTGCTCCGGTGTGATCGTCGCGTCATCGAGGCTCTCGAGGCGCGCGAGGTTCATGTCCCGGTCGTTGTTCAGGCGGTGCAGCGACTCAAGTTCGCGCTGCTCGTCGGCCGACAACGGATCCTTGCGCCGGAGGGCGGAGAAGCGGTTGAACTCCTCGTCCAGCAAGAGCGGGTACTTCGTGCGCCGCGTCTCGAAGTCCTCGACCAACTGGTTCTCGAGGTTCTTGAGGTGCTGGTCGCGCTCAATGAGATAGGTGGACTTGGCGCGGACTTCGGCCCACCGGACGAAGCCAATCGTTTGTGCGCTGGCCGCGCTACAGGCCGCCGCCAGAACCACCAACATCATCATTCGCCGCAGCTGCTGCGCCATTCTCTTCTCCCTCACTAGTCTCTTCATGACGCCGCGAACACGCCCAATGGTTCCATCATCGCGGCCGTCGCTCGTGCCTAGAACGCTTGGCCGAAGCTGAAATGCAGCTTGCCGCCCTCGCCACCCCAGCCGTAGTCGAGGCGGATCGGACCGAGGGGCGTCGCCACGCGCGCACCCAGACCGATCGACGTGGCGAGGTTCGAGAAGAAGTCCATGTTCTCCCCGTGGCGCCAGGCGCGGCCAGCGTCGAAGAACAACACCGCCTGGATGTTGTTCGGCAGGGCGCGGCGCAGCTCGAGGTTGAACAGCACCGACCGGTTGCCGAAGAAGCGGTCCTCGGTGTAGCCGCGCAGGCTCTCCGCGCCGCCGATAAAGTAGCTCTGGCTGAACGGCAAGCGGCCCGTGCTCAAGCCGATCTGCGCGCGGCCCGCCAGGACCCACGCCGGCCGCGGCAGCTGCCGCCCAGAAGAGACCGTCTGCTTGAACAGCGGCATATACTTGCGCGCCTCGAGCCGGTACTTCTGGAAGTTGCTGTCACCACCCAGACCGGCCCACTCGAGGCTACCCGAGAGCAGGCTGCCGTTCGTCGCGTCCATCGGGAAATCGCGCACGTCGCGGCTCATCATCAAGGTGATGGAGCTGGTCGTGTCCGAGCCAACGTCCTGGAAGGGGAACGGCGGCATGGTCGGCAGCAGCGAGCCGCGCCGCGCGGTGCTGACGTTCTCCAGCTTGTAGCCGACCGAGCCGCGCAGGCCCGGGCCCAGCCGCCGCGAGAACATGAACAGGCCGCCGCGGCGGGTCTGGTTGAAGTTCTGGCGCCGGTTGGTGAATGCGCCGAGGCCGGAGGCACCGGTACGGTCGTCGGTGTTGTAGAGCCGTAGGTTCAACTCAGAGCCGTGGCCGTCGTTGAACGGGTAGAAGTACGACGTCTCCGCCGAGAAGCGCCCGCCGGCGTCCAGCCGGAGCGAGGCACGGTGGCCCAGGCCCCACAGGTTGTTCTCGGCGACCTCGCCGAAGCCAACCAGACCGTAGCGCGAGGAGACGCCACCGCCCGCGTTCAAGTTCAGCGTGCGCTTCTCGGTCACGTCGAAGGTCAGGTTAAGCCGCGTTGGGTCCTCGGGGTCAAAGGTGGTCTCACGCGACAGTTCGATGCGGTCAACCACGTCCAACCGCATGATTTCACGCAGGTCCTCGCCAATCTTCGGCAGGTTGTAGAAGTCGCCAGTCTTCGTCTTCATCGCACCGAGGAAGACACGCGGGTTCGTCTTGCGCTTGCCGAGGTAATTGAACGTGATCGTGCCAACCCGCAGCTCATGGATCGTCAGCGAAACGCGAACACCGTCCTCGTACGGGCTGAGTAGCGGCCGGCCGCCGGCACCGTAGTCGATGCCGACCTGGTAGCCCTTGGCCGCGTAGACATCGCTGATGCGCGCGATGTCGCGCTCGATAGTGTCCGCCTGGGCGCGGAAAGCGCGGCCGACGACGATATGGTTGAGTTGCGCGAGTAGTTCCTCGGTCGTGAACAGCGTGTTGCCCACTAACTCAACGTCACGCACCGTCGGATGCTCGACGAGCTGGAAGACCAGGGTCAGGCCCTGGCCATCGGGATCGGGCGTCGGCTCGACGCGCGAGCCGCGCTCGGAGAGCGGCGGCAGCGGGTAGCCGATTTCATTGAGCAGGTCGCGCTCGGAGGCGAAGTAGAAGAAGCCCAGCGAGTTGAGCCGGTCAATGTCCTCCTGGACCTTGACCCGGTCGAACAGCTGGCCCTCGCGCGCGGTGATGGTCTCGCGGACCAGCCCCTCGGCGATGGTCTTCAAGCCGCGGATCTCGATCGCGGTGATGCGCATGCGCAGGTCCGGCAGCGCCGGCCCCGTGCCCGCCGGCGGCACGCTGACTGCCGGCTCCGTCCCGTCCGCCGGCGGCGCGCCCTCGATCGGCGCACCCTCGGCGGGTTCGCCCTCGGCCGGCGCCGTAGTGTCGTCGGGCTCAGTCGGTGCCGGCTCACCCTCGGTCGGCGTCGCGGGTGCTGGCTCGCCTTCCGCCGGCTCGCCTTCGGCAGGTGCCGCCGGCTCAGGAGCCGCCGTCGTGTCAACCAAGACGTGGATCTGGACTTGGTTGTCAGGCAGTGCCTCGAACGGCCCGGGCGCCACATCGGCGGGCAAGAGGCTGACCGTCGCGGGGATGCCCAGCACGTCACGGTAGAGATTGGTCAGTGCGACAATGCCGCGGTCAACGCGCTCGCGGTTAGTATTGAGCGGCCAGCCGACGCGCAGGTAGCCGACCTCGGTGTTGAGCTGCTCGGCCGTCGGCTGCTGCTCGGCTTCGACGCCGTGGAAGGTGATGCCCGCGACGATCGGGTTCTCGACCAGGTTGACGCTGATGACCATCTCGCCCGCGGCGTTGGCCTGCTTGACGACCTGGGAGCCGCCGACCTCATCCGGCCCAGCGAACTTGAACCAGCCCAGCTCGAAGAGCGTATTGACGTCCTCCTGGAGGACCGCCTCGTCGTAAGGCTCGCCAACCTTGCTCCGCATGGCCTCACGGACCAGCGACTCGTAGCGTGCGGGCTGCACGTCGATCGCGGCGATGACCGGTACGGCGGGCGCGAGTTGGGCGCCACCACCTTCCGCCTGCGCCGCACGGCGGGCCTGGCCCGCGGGACCGAGCTGAGTTGTCCGCGGGGCGGCGGTTGCCGACAGCCCGCAGAGGGCGACGACCGCTAGCCCCAGCCAGCGCCAGCGACGATAGGTCTGCGTCGTTACTCTCACGGCTCACCTCAACACTGCGAAACGGTCACTCTAGCGCCGGCCACGGCGCGGGCTGGGCGGCGGAGGTGGAACCTCCTCGCCGCGCAGGTACGGGGTCAAGCGCTCACGCAACTGAGTCCGTGCACGGAACAGCCGACTCTTGACCGCCTCCACCGTGATGCCCACCACTTCGGCGATCTCGCGGTAGCTCAGCCCGCGTAGGTCACGGAGGACGACCACAGTTTTGAAGTCATGCGGCAGAGCGGCAATCTCACGATGCAGCACCTGGCGCAGTTCCAGACGATCTAGATGCGGCTCTGGTGCCATCGAGAGGTCCGGGAACTCGCGCGTCAAGGCCTCATCACCATCGATCGGGTCGTCGATCGAACCCGCGACTAGCCGCGACTCGCGACCCATCTGCTTCATCCGGTTGCGACAACGGTTGATCGCGATCCGGTACAGCCAGGTGTAGACCGCCGAGTCGCCCCGAAATCGCCCGTAGGCCTTATAAGCCTGGACGAAGACGTCCTGGGTCAGGTCGGAGGCCTCCTCATAGTCGTCGACCATGCGCAGTAGAAGGTTGAAGACGCGCCGCTGATAGCGCTCGACCAACTCGTCGAACGTCAAGTTCTGATCGTCGTCCGCTACCGGTATGTCGCGGGACGCATCCCTCATCGGCTGCACACTCCAACTCCTACTGGCCATTCCGTCGCCGCCACTTAGCCCTTGCCGGTCACTTGGCGCTGATTGCTGCCGTCGACGTTCATCGCCCAGATCTGCCACCAGCCGGTGCGCGACGACGTGTAGTAGATGGTCTTGCCATCCGGCGAGTAGATAGCGTCCCCCGAATGATCTTTAGTCGACGTCAGCGCCGTCAGGCCGGTACCGTCCGCCTTAATCTTATAGACCTCCCAGTGCCCGTCCCAACGGTTGAACACGATGGAGCTGCCGTCAGGCGACCACTGGGGTCCCCCGTCACCAAGCCGCGACCGCTCCTCATCCTTCTTCGTCAACTGGGTCAACTGGCCCGTGGCCAGATCCTGGATCCAGAGGTCGAAGTTGCCCCGGTCGCGGTTCGAGCCGAAGACTAGCTTCTTGCCATCGGGGCTGAACGCCGGCGAGGCCTCCTCAGAAGTGGTCGACGTCACCTGCTGCAGGCCCGACCCACCGACGTTGGCAATCCAGATGTCGGACGAGCCCGAGCGGTCGCTGACAAAGGCGAGCCGCGTCGAGTCGGGGCTCCAGGCGGGCATGGTGTCGACCGCGCGGTCGAAGGTAACCTTGCGCCGCTGGGAGCCGTCCAGGTTCTCGACCCACACGTCGAACTGGCGGTCCTCGGCCGAGACGAAGGCGATCATCTTGCCATCGGGTGAAACGGTCGGGTAGAAGTCCGGCCCGCGCCCGTCCGGGGTCAGGCGCTTAGCCTGCGTGCCGTCAAGCTTCGAGGTCCAGATGGCCCCCGTATCAAGCACCGAGACCGTCGTGGTCAACTGGTCGCTTGGGGTGGAGAGGTTCTGGCAGAAGACCAGAGTCTGCCCATCCGGCGTGATCGACGGAGTGCGGCCCCAGACGAAGTCCGTCGCCTGGCCCGAGCTGCAGCCGCTGAGCACGGCCAGCAAGCTAGCGCCGACCACCACGAGCATCGCGCGCCGGGTCTGCCGTAACCAAGTCATGCCTGTTCCTTCCGCCCGCCTAGGGTACCACGGACAGAGCGGGTTCGCTCTCGCCCGTGCTGTAGAGAGTCACCGGATAGGCCTCGCCGCCCGACGGCAGGCCCCAGATGTTGACCAGGCCGTCGGCGTCGCGCGTCGAGGCAAACATGACCACCGATCCGTCGGGCGCAACGACCGGATCGCGATCGACGAAGCTGCCCGTCGTCAGACCGCGCACATTGCTCCCGTCGCCGCTCATCTGGTACAGCAGTGAGCGCCCATCGCCCTCGCGAACAAAGAAGATCTGCCCGCCATCGGCCGAGTAGGCCGGCCCGGAGGTCGCGTTCTCCCAGCTGGTCAGCCGGCGGAGCCCGCTGCCATCGGGGGCCATGACGTGCACGCACGCCTGCGGCGTCGGCACGGCGATCCGCTCGTTCTCAATCGTCTCAGTCCCGGACTGGTAGGTCACCAGAACCCGCTTCTGGCCCACCCCCGCCGCACTCATGTCGATCACACCACTGTTGAGATCGACCACCTCCCACCGTTCGGCGGCCAGCGGTGTGTCGAGGTCATCATCGACCTTAATCGAGATGCTGCCGTCGACCACTGGCCGCTTGCTCAACTGGATGACCGAGCTGCGCTGCGTGCTGGTGAAGGTGATCGAGCCGCCGTCGCGCCGCCAGCTCGGGTCGTTGACCGCGTACCGCGTCGTTAGCAGCGGCACCTCGGCCGAGCCATCGAGTGGCACCGTAACCAGGCCGCCCTGCACAGCGCAGGTCACCGCGCTGCCATCGGTGGTGAAGGTCGGCGACGCCTCGTCGCGCCCGGCGCTGTCAGTCAGCGCCTTTTCGGAACCAGCCACCAACCCGTTCGCGTCGAGCTGCGCAGTCCACACGTCCGTCCCGCCGCCCGCACGCCAGGTGACCCAGGCGAGCCTCGTACCGTCGTTGCTCAGCGCCGGGCTCCAGCCGCCGGTCTTCGTCACGCGCGTCACGTTCTCGCCGTTCTCGTAAGCGAGGTACACTTCGCGACGCCCGTCTTCACGGCTGCTGACAAATGCCAAGCGGAGGCGCTTGCCGCCCATCGTCTTGAAGCGCATCGTCGTCTTGCGCCCATCGACGCGGAAGAAGTATCGCGTGTCGGCCTTCAAACCAGTCAGCTGGACCTCATGCTGCACGCCCGACGGGGTGTCCGGCTTGCCGCCCGTGACCTTGCCGGTCTTGCTCAGATCCAGCGCGTTACTGGTGCTGTAGGTCACCGTGCTGGCCCGCGCGCGGCGAGTCGTCCAGGTGATGGTCGCCGTGGTGTCGGTCACGTCGACCGCGATGTCGCGCACCCCCAGGCGATCCACATCGACGCTGCCACCGAACCCGGTGTCGCCCGAACCACAGCCGGCCAGGCCCCAGGCGACAACGCCCAACGCCAAACCGCACCACACGCGCCATGCCAGCCGGGCTCCAGGCCCTGTTCCATACTTCGTCATCGTCTGCCTCAGTTCCCCAACTGGTATTCCACGGTCACCCGCGTGTCATCTTCAGAATCATACTGCGCGCCAACCGCAAACCATCGCGAGACTTGGTAGCTCAGCCGCACGACCTGGCGCAGGTCGCCCCGTTCGTTGATGCTGACTCTCAGACTCCCGTACAGATTCTTGAGCAGGTACTTGCCCGCGCGCATCTCGAAGGGCCGGTTTAACTCGTAGATGATGGCGAATTCATCGAGTCCAATGCTCCGGCGGATCTCGTCAAAGATCGGCGTGAGCGCATACGACAGGGCCGTCTGCAGGGCAGCATTGGCCAACTCGTCGCGCACAAACGACTCGATGGTCCCTTCCTCCAGGGCGGTGGCAAAGTCGCCGGAAGTGGTTAGCCGCGAGAAGATCACCTCCTCGGGCAACGGCGGCGTGCTCCGCGCATCGACCCGGAACTCCGTCTCTGGCTTCTCTACTCCTGGTCGCACGGTGCCCCGGACTCGCAGTTGTACTCGGTAGTCGGTGGTATCGCCGTTACCCGTCGTCCGCGGCGCCCGGATCGTTGTCTCCGACCGGCTGTCGAACTCGGCGCGCGGCTCAAAGGCGCCGGTCTGCGGGTTGCGTTGGACCCGCAAGGTCGCCGTGCCTGACTGCACTTCGATCGGTGACCTCAGCACGCTAGCATACAACGACCCCGAGGCTACGTCTAGCGAGCCATCGACCCGCAACCGCTGCGGTGTCTCGGACAGATTCAGGTTCGCCACGAAGGGCACGTCGACCGCTGGAACCCGCATAACTACGCGGTTTCGCTGCAGATCCGGAGCACTCAATGCGACCCGTAGCACGGGCGCCGCCGGCCACGCGGCGCGGGGCTTGTTCGGATCCGCCACGAGCAGTCCGAGCGACCCCTCCCGGACCGCCATGTGGGTGGCCACGACCTTGCCCCAGAGCGTCAACGGCCCGTATTCGCGGGTGTGGGAATCGAGGCCCAGATCGAGGGCCAGCCCGGCCTGTCCGACCGCCGGTTCACTGACCTGCAAGGGGTAGATGATCTGACCGTCGCCAGTCGGCTGGGATCGGGCGCCATCGGGCACCTGCGCCAGCACCCGTCCCGTCGGCGAATCGGCCGCCGCGCCCGGATCCAGCGGCGGTGTGGTCACGCGCAGGTGGTACTCCTGCTCCGCCCAGCGCGCCGGATCACCGACCCGCGCGAGGATCGTCCCGGCCGCCTGCGCGTAGCCATGGTTGAGCCAACCCGCTGAATTGACCTGCACCTCGTTGACCAGCCCACGGCCGCCCACCACCGCCGGCTGAACTCTGAGCGCCAGGTTGTAGCGCTGCAACTGCACCAGCGAATGGTTCGCTGTGATGTTGCCCAGCAGGACCTCAAGGTTGACCGGATTGTGCAGCCACCGAGCGCGATCCAGATAGCGCAGGGTGACCGCCGGCGGCGCCTCGCCCCCGCCCGCTGGGTCTAGCTCGCTGATGCTGAAGCTACCGAGACGGCCGGCCGCAAGGTCGCGCTCGTAGTTGCTAGTGTCGAGGGCACGGTCGACCGGGTAGTCAGGTGGCACGACCAGTCCCTCGAACTGTTCGATGCGCAGCTCGTTGTGGTCGACGGTCATCCGCACCTGTGTGTCGGCCAGCAATGCGACCTCGCCCTGACGGTCGACGACCTTCACGGGCTCCTCGGGCGCGGCGGCCGCAGCCACGTCGTCCTCTGTGACCACGACCGGGGTCGCTGTCACCACACGGGGCGCCTTCGGCCGGTGCACCACCTGCAGCCAGGGCAGCTGGACCGTCGCCGCGCCCATCACACGGGCCTCACGCGCGCGACCGGTGGCCATCAGCTCCAGCTTCGCGTTGCCCTCCAACCAACCCAGCGAGCCGAACGTCCCCTCGAACTCGCTCAGGTCGAAGATGTCGATGCCTCCACGCACATCGACCGGTCGCGATGGGTCGTCCCGCAGCCGCACCCGGCCCTGCACCAGCTCGAGCGGTACGCTGCCGCTGATGCTCGCCAACAGGCTGCGCTCTTCAAGCTCCAGCGGGCGGAAACTGAGGACCGAGCCGCGCCAAGAGATTTGCTGCGCGCGGGCCGAGGCGGCGCGGAAGTCGCCGACCGTCAACCCACTGGCCAGTAGCTGCCCGTCGCTGACCTCCACGCGCCCCGCGGGCATCGTGATCTCAGCCGTCGCGTCAATCGTCCCGGCGAACCGTTCAAGCGCCGGCACCCACCCCGCGTAGTCCTGCAAATCCAGATCCCGCGTCGAGACTCGCAACCGCGTCGCCTCTGGCCAGCCAGTGCCCAGATCGACCGTCCCGACGATTCGCAGCGCGCCGTCCGGCCCACCCAGCACGCTTGCCACCGGCAGCGCCGCGTCGCTGCCGACCGCCACGTCCGCGACGATGGGCGGCAACGGCCGCACGCCGTTGTCGCTCGTGGCGGCCAGGTCGCTGGTCAGCAAGCGTACCGTGCCGACCGGTCCCTGCACGCCCTCGCTCAGGCTCGCCTGTAGCTCGATCCGCCCGGAAGCCAGCGGCGGCACGCTCTGCAAGGCGCCGCGCAGCTGGGTCTGCCAGGGGCGCGGACGGTAGTCGCTGCTGCCGCCGGCGACCAGGTCGAGCACCTCACGCAGGCGACTCGGGTCCTCGAGCACCACATGTAGGTCACCGGTGGGCTGACCGCGGGTCCACCCGCCGCTCGCCTCCACCTTGAGCCCGGCCAGGTCCAGCGTCGCCGGCTCGAGCAGCACGAACTGTCCGCCACCCGCGCGCAGGGTCAACGTTTGGTCAGGAATCGCCTCGCCCTCGACCACCAGGCCGCTGGTCGCCAGCCGCACGTCCGCCTGTACCTCGCGCAGCGGTCCGGTCACCTCCGCCTCGGCACGGACGAAGCCTTCGGTCGTCAGCGGCACACGGGTCAGGGGCACCAGGTCCTCGTAGCGCACCTCATCACTGGTCAGCCGCAGGTCGATCCGCGGCTCGGTGTCTAGGTCACTGATGACGTTCGGCGCGCTCGGGTCGAGCGCCAACTGGGTCTCGCCCAGGCCGATCGTTAACTCGTCGAAGCGCACCTGGTTCGCGCCCGCGACCAGGTTGATCTCCGCCACATCCAGCGGCAGACCGGCGACGCGCAGTGGCGAGCGCTCGCTCTCAGTCAGGTGCAGGTTGGCTGTGCCGGTCAGGTCGACCAGCGGGTTCAGCCGCTCCACGCCGTCGTCGCCCACCCGCCGCGCGACCCGCCCAGTCAGCGCCACCTCACCCAGCAACTGGCCGGAGCTATCAGCGAGTACCGACGAGCCGTTACCGACCAGCGGCGCCACCGCGCCTAGGTCGCGGCCCGTCACATCGCCGGTGATCTCATAGGACAGCGTGCCGGCTTCCAGGTCGATGTCGCGCAGGTGGCCGACCAGCTCGCCCTGATAAGCTGCATCACGTAGGTCCGCGCGCAAAATCATCTCGCCCGGACCGACCGGCTCCGCGCGCACCCCCAACCGCATGAACGGTACACCGCCGAGGCTGCCGAAGGCCACGTTCGCCACACCATCGAGCAACGGAATCTGCCGCGTGCCAGTGATCGCGCCAGCGAAATCGAGCCGCCCACTCAGCGCGCGCGCCGCCTGGCTCTGGCTGGCAAACAACGGTGCCAGCGTCTCCAGGTCGAAGCCGCGGACATCCGCGGCCAGGGCCAGTGCGCCGGCTTCATCCAGCCCGACACTACCGTTCAGCCGCGCAAACGCGTTGGTCTCTTCGTCGCGCAGCGTCATCTGTTCGATGCGCAGTTCGTCGTTGGCGAGCGCCAGCTTGGTCTGCACGTCGCCCACGCGCCGCCCCGCCAGCCGCACCCGCGCGACGTCGGCGACCCCGCTCGCGGCAATCTCACCCTCGACCAGCTCAACGACGAAGTCACCGCTCGCCACGCCCTCCGGCTCGGCCGTGGTCAGGCCCAGCGCCCCCAGCGCGCTCAACTCGAGGCCCTCGGCCTCCGCCCTGAAGAGGCCGCGCGGCTTCGCACCCTCGCGAAACACGGTCGTGCCTTCGGCCCGCAACGCGCCGCCACGAATCTGCGCCACCGCGCTGTCGACGACCAGCAGCCGCTCGGCCTGGTCGCCCGTTAGCCGCACCGCCGCCCGCACCGCGCGCACCGGCAGTTGGCGCACCATCCACCGTTCGCTGGCCAGGTCCGCCTGCAGTTCCGGCGCCGTCGCCGGCCCCAGGACGTGCAGGTTCACGGTCGCCGGCTCGTAGGCGTAGGCATCGCCGACCAACCCATCGAGCAACTCCGCCCGCGTCTCCGCCGGCAGCAGCGCCAGCACCTGTCGCGGCTGGAGCCCCGCGAGCTGGCCCTCCAGGTCCAGCGTGAAGCCGTCCAACAGGCTGCCCGCAGCCACCCTATCGTCCACCTCGTCCGCCACCGGGTCCAGCCCCGCCAGGCTGGCGATCGCGTTCGCCGCCTCGCCGCCGTTCGGCAACTGTCGCTCGCCCAAGGAGCCCGTCGCCCGCCCGCGCAGCTTGAGGCCGCTGGCCAAGGTGGCCAGCCCACCTTCTTCGGCGATCACGTCTTCGATTGCCCAGCCCGCCGGTAGGCCCACGCGTGGCACGTCCAGCTCGATGTCGGCGACCACCTGGTCGCGCGGGCCGCTGAGCGCGACCTGCACCCGGCCGGTCGACGCCGTCTGCAGCCGCGGCCAGCCAAGTTGGTCGAACAACGCGCGCCGGCCACCACCCTCCGCCTCGTCCACCGCCACCCGCACGCTCGAGGCCAGCCGCCCGAAGTCGACGCCGTCCGCGCTGAGCGTCAGGTCGAAGAGCCCCCGCGGCAGGTCCGTCAGCTGCCCGTTGAGCCGCCACGGTGTTTCGGCAACCAACAGACTCAACTCGTCGAACACCAGCCGATCGGTCGTGAAGCGTACCTCGCCGCGCAGGTCGCGCAGCGGCTCAGCGACGCTGGCCAACTGCAGGTCGCCACCGGCCAGCCTCGCCGCACCATAGATCTGCCGGCCCGGCAACTCCGCGTCCTCAAGCACGCGCAGGCTGAGCGCCGCGTGGGTCTGTGCCGCACCCCACCCGCTGCGCACCGTGCTCCAGCCACGGACCTCGAGGTTGTCCAGCGTGCCCTCAATCGTCAGATCCGAGTCGAGCCGCCCTTGCTCGATTTCGCCCGCCAGGTCGGCCAGACTGGGCATCAACACCGCCAGATCCACGTCCCGCGCCTGGATCTGCGACGCCAACGCGTCGCCTTGTCCCCGTGCATCGACCCGCAATCGCCCGCTGCCGACCGAGGCGTCGAGGTTGGCCCGCTCCAGCCGCCCGTCTGCCAGCCGCAGCGTGCCCGTCAACCGATCGAACCGTCCTAGCCCGCCGCCCGCGACGGATGCGTCGCGCAGATCGAGCCGCCCCTCCGGCTGCCAGCGGCCGTCCTCGCGCGCTAGCAACAGATCGACCCGCGCCTGGCCGCCGCGCACTTCGTAGCCGCTGACGGCCAGGTACGCCGGCAGGTCGAGCCAGTCGGCCTCGTCCGGCCCGCTGGTCACCCGCAGCCGATCGAGCGGACCCTGCACGCGCAGCCCGCGCAACGCCATCGTCCCCTCACCGCTAAGCTCCGGCGGGTCGTCCAGCCCGGCCAGCGCGCCCTGCACATCCGCCAGCCGCAGCTGCGGTGCATCGAGCAGCAGGTCCAACACCGGCTCGGCGTCGCGGCGGACGATGACGCTGCCGGACAGGCCGATCTCGCTGTCGCCCAGCTGCGCGGTCAACCGGCCTGGCAGCAGACTGTCGCGCGCCTCGACCAGCCGAATGCTGCCGTCGCGTGCGAGGCGGGCCCAGCCCTGCACGTCGCGCAGAGTCGTCTCGCCGCCCGGCAGGCTGACGGTCGCGTCCCGTAGGCCCAGCACGCCGGTCACCGGCAGCGGCGGCGCGGTCGGCCGGGTCGGCTCCAGTTGCAGGTCGAGCTCCGCGCGGCCGCGGAAGGTGACCTCCTGGTCGCCGGTCAGCGTCGCGCCGTGGCTCACCAGCCAACCCTCGATCCGCGGTGTCGGCCAGGCGCCATGCAGCCGTAGATCGACCGCTGCCGGCTCGTCGAGGCGTAGCGGCAGGTCGGCGGAGACGGTGCGCAGCGTGCCCTGGCTCAGGCTGCTGCTGGTCAGTCGCAGATCCATCGATCGCACGCGCGGCAGGCCGACCAGCTCGCCGCGGACCTCGAACGGGTCGCCGCCCAGCTCACCCCGCAACTCCTCGACCCGCAGCCGGCTGCCCGCCGGCCGCAGGTCGGCGCTGCGGATATAGACCGGGGCGTCCAACTGCGCCAAGCTCAAGCGCGTCTCGTTCAGCCGCACCCGCCCCTGCAACCCGGCCAGGCCGCGGCTGGGCACCAAGTTGAGGTCCAGGCGTGCCTGCGCGCCGTCGATTGTGATGTCCGGCCCGACCACCCGCGGTACGCGCGCGGTACCGGCGATGCGGAGACGTTGGCGGCTGCCGCTGATGCGCAGGTCTGCCGCGCCGCGCCCCGAGCCCGACCAACCGCGTACCCGCGCCACCCGCAGCGCCCGGCCCACATCCAGATTCGGCGCCGCCAGGCGCAAGTCGAGCGACGACAGGTCGTTGCGCACCCGCCCGTCGACGGAGAAGGCATCGCCCGCCAGCCGACCGCGCAATCGCCGCACGACGATGTCGCGGCGGTCCAACTCAATACGCCCCTGCAGCCCCGTCAAGGGCAGCGGGTAGACGCTGGCTTGCAGGCCCAGACCCTCCAGGTTGGCCCAACCCGTCGCCCGCGGCCCGAGGCGGAGGTCGAAGGACGTACTGCCGCCGAACAGCTGACCATCGGCGACGGTCAGTGCCGGCAGTGTGAGCCGGCCGACCAGCCGCGGTGCGGACAGCGCGCCGATGATCCGCACCTGGCCGCTGAGGTTGCCCTGGGCGCTGCGCGGCTGGAAGCGGGCGGGTAGCAACGCGCGCAGCGCCAGCGGACTGAGGTTGCGCACCGTGGCGGTCAGGTCGGCCGTCGGCTGGCGACGCGGCGCTAAGTCGTCCAGTGTGCCGTCGAGGGCAACCTGTGCCGCGCCGATGCGGCCAGCGACCTTCTCCAGCCGCAGCCGCCCCGCGTCAAGCACGGCGCGGCCGTACCAGGCCCGCAGCGGCTCGCTCAGGCGATCAGAGACCGCATCGACATTGGTCAGCGTCGCACTGCCGGCCCAGCCGTCCAGGCCGGGCCCAGACTGACGCGCGGCGAAGAGGACGCGGCCGCCCTGCAGTTCGACCAAGCTGCCCCAGCCGACCCCGCGCGGCTCGAACCAGCCCTCCGTCGACCAGCTCCCGGCCTGCCCGCGCAGCCGCAGGTCGGCGCGCATGTTGCCCTCGCCCGCGAAGCCGGCAAGGATTCCAGGGTCCGCCAGTATTGCCGCGACCTGCCGCGGCGAGAGCGACTCGGCGCGCAGGCGCAGGTCCAGCTGTGGCGACTTCGGGTTGGGGATGCGCCCGTCGACCCGCAGCGTCGCGCCGGCGACCGTCGCCTGCAGGCCACGCAGGGTGATCATGTCACCTGGGTCTGGCTCGCCCGTTGCTGTGCTGGCCATGCGCACGCCGATCCGACCGGTCACACCATTCAGCGGGGCGGTCAACGCGGCGGTGCCGAGGGAACAGTCGAAACAATCGACGTTCAGGTCGAAACCAGAGTCAAACGGCAACTGCTCGTCGCGCGGCCGCGATAAGCGCAACTGACCCGCGGCCGAGGCCAGGCCCGAGCGCAGCGACAGACTCGGCTCCAGGACCGGGTTGAGGTACGGTGCTAGGCGGGCCAGGTCGGCCTCGGTCAGTTCGGTCGTGCCATCGAACGACCAGCCGCCGTCAAGCAATACGCGCCCGTCGACCGACAGCGCCTCGAACACGCCAGGCGCCCGCGCCGCGGCCGTGACCGTGGCGTCGCCGCGGCGGCGGAAGCGTAGGTCGGCGTTCAATGCCCGCAGGTCGGTGCGGCGGGTCGCTCCGTCGACCGGATGCAGCTCGTCGAGGAAGACGACCTCGCCGCCGATCAGCCGCACGCGGCCAACGAACGTCGGCGCCTCGCGCGGCTCGAAGCGGCGGAAGCGGAAGAGCTCGAGCAGATCAAGCGTGTGGTCGGTACGTAGCGTCACAATAGCCCGCGGCTGCTCGATGGTCACCGAGCGGATCGATGCGAGGGGGTCGCGCGTGCGCAACAGCGTGCCCAGCCCGTAGCGCAGACGTAGCCGCTCGACAGACAGGATGGTGTTGCGCTGGGCCGCGCCAAAGCCGCCGACACCAGCAACGGCGACATCCTCGGCGAGCAGCCCGCCCCACAGCGAGCCGGTCAACCGGCCGACACGCACCTCGCGACCGGTCTGGCGGGCGAGCAACTGCGCGACCTGCACACGTAAGGTGCCGTGCAGCGGGCCAAACGGGATGAACCCGGCGAGCAGCACCAGGAGGCCGAGGCCGAGCAGCCACCAGCGCCCACGCGGCCAGCGCCGCCGGCGGGGCGCAGGAGGCGTCGGCGGGCTGGCGGTGTCGGAACTCACGGGCTCGATCCTACACTAGTGGCGCTAGTCCCGGAGTAGACCTCCGAGCCCTCGCTCAACCGCCGCGCCAGCTCGACCAGTTCGGCGCTCACCGGCCGCGCCACGGTCACGGCGCGGATCTCCCTCGCCCCCGCTCGCCGCAGGGTACGCGCGCACTCGCGCAGAGTAGCGCCAGTCGTATAGACATCATCAACGAGCACATAGGTTCGCGCGCGGTTCAGCGAAACCTCCGCCAAATTGAACGCACCCTTCACGTTTCGCTCCCGTTGCGCGCCACTCAGCCGGACCTGCGGCCGTGTGGGCCGGGTGCGCACCAACGCCTCAACCACCGGTGCGTCGCACACCGCCGCCAACGACTCCGCCAGCGACAGCGCCTGGTTGAACCCGCGCCAGCGCTCGCGCCGTCGATGCAGCGGCACGGGCACGAGCAGCGCATCGGTGAGACCCAACGCCGCCACGGCCTCACTATCTGCCGCGAGCCAAGCCGCCCACAACAACCCAAGGGCAGCCCCGGCAGTATGGCGCCGCTGGTACTTGTAGCGCAGCACCAGCCGCCGCGTGATGCCCTCGTGCGCCGCGGCCGCCCGCGCGACCAGCTGCTGCCCGTC
>DHNJ01000133.1:0-540 GCA_002409445.1 Armatimonadetes bacterium UBA5419
GTCGCGGCGTCGAGCTGCAGGACGCGCGGCACCAGCGGCAGCGGGCGCGCGCCCAGCGCGGCGACAAGCAGCAATCCCAGCACCGACCAGCGGGTCAGTCTCAAGCGCGGCCTCCCAGTAATCCGATCCTAGCAGACGCGGCCGGTCGCGGGCAGCCCGGGCGGAAAAGATTGCGAACGCTGGGTTGCTCTGCTACCATGGGCGATGCTAGCTACGTCCGGGTGGAGCCGCGCTCCAGACGGGCCGGGAGGTGCGAGCATGGCCAAGTCGGACACGGACTATATCAGGCGAATCAAGGTCATCGGCTGCGGTGGCGGCGGCGGGAACGCCGTCAACCGCATGGTCGAGGCCGGGCTGCAGGGCGTCGAATTCGTGGCCATCAACACCGATGCCCAGGTGCTGGCGACCTCGCTGGCCGATATCCGCCTGCAGATCGGCGACAGCACCACACGGGGTATGGGCGCCGGCGGCGATCCGGCCATGGGCCAGAAGGCCGCCGAGGAAGACATCAACCAGATTCAGGCCATCGTCGACGGCGCC
>DHNJ01000133.1:708-11697 GCA_002409445.1 Armatimonadetes bacterium UBA5419
GCCGACATGGTCTTCGTCACCGCCGGCATGGGCGGTGGCACCGGCACTGGCGCGGCCCCCGTCGTCGCCGAGGCCGCCCGCCGCGCCGGCGCGCTGACCGTTGCCGTGGTCACCAAGCCGTTCCTCTTCGAGGGCCGCCGCCGCCAGGAGGTCGCCCGCGAGGGCCTCTTCGCGCTGCGCAACCACATCGACACCCTGATCACCGTGCCGAACGAGAACCTGATGCACGTGGTCGACAAGCGCGCCCCACTGATCGAGGCGTTCCACATGGTCGACGACATCCTGCGCCAGGGCGTGCAGGGCATCGCCGAGCTGATCATCACCCCCGGCCTGATCAGCCTCGACTTCAACGACGTGCGCGCCGTGATGAAGGATGCCGGCTCGGCCCTGATGGGCATCGGCTCGGCCTCCGGCGAAGGCCGCGCGGGGGCCGCCGCGCAGATGGCGACCAGCAGCCCGCTGCTCGAAGGCGACATCCGTGGCGCCCGCTCCATCCTCTTCAACATCACCGCCGGCTACGACCTGGCGATGTCCGAGGCCGAGGAGGCCGCCAAGCGCATCGCCGGCGACGCCGGGCTGGACGACACCAACGTCATCTTCGGCGTGGTCCTCGACGACGCGATGGAGGACGAGCTGCGGCTGACCGTCGTCGCCACCGGCTTCGACCTGGGCGACGACACCATGGCGCCGCCCGTCCGCACCACGACCACCACCCCGTCCCGCCGCGCGACAACCACGCCGAGCAGCCGGCCGGCGACCGGCGGCGCGGGTGGCCAGTCGTTTGGTGGCGGCACTGAAGATGACCTGAACATCCCCAGCTTCCTGCGGCACCCGAACTAGCGCCGCGGCGCTGCCTGCGATGAGTGAGCCGACCTGCCGCCTGGCCAACCTCGACGACCCGGTCGATGCCGCGGTGGTCCTGGCGCTGACCCAAGGCTACGCCGCCGACCCGCTGGGCCAGGGCGCACCGCTCGACCCCGCGGTCGCCGCGCGGCTGATCCCCGCCCTGCGCGCGCTGCCGACGACGGTCATCGTCCTCTGCGAGATCGATGGCCAGGCCGCCGCGCACGCGACCTGCTTCCTCGGCTTCTCGACCTTCGCCGCCGCGTCGCTGCTCAACATCCACGACTTCTGCGTCCAGCCCGCCTGGCGCGGCCGCGGCCTGGCCCGGGTGCTGCTCGCCGGCGTCGAGGCCGAGGCCCGCGCGCGCGGCTGCGTCAAGGTCAGCCTCGAATGCCACGTGGGCAACGCGCGTGCGCTCGGCGTCTACTGGGCGGCGGGCTTCCGGCCGTCGGGCGAGGCGACGCCGCTGGGGGGCGCGCTGTTCATGACCAAGCCGCTGGCCGACTAGCCCCTACCGCTCGACCCGCGCAAGGGCTACACTGACCCGTTGACCCGACGGAGGTACCGATGAGCAGTTTCTTGTGGACCGCGGACCAGACGATTGTCATGACCGGCGACAGCATCACCGATTGCGGCCGGCGCGAGGACCCGATCGGTCTGGGCCATGGCTATGTGCGCCAGGTCGTCCACCTGGTCCGCGCGCGGTACCCCGAGCGGCTGCTGAACGTGGTCAACACGGGCATTAGCGGCAACTGCACCGATGACCTGCTGGGCCGCTGGCAGACCGATGTCCTGGCCTACAAGCCCGACTGGGTGACGGTGATGATCGGCATCAACGACCTCCACCGCGACCTGGACGGCGTCAAGCAGCTGCCCCCGCCCGTCTACGAGGCCAACCTGCGCCAGCTCAGCCAGCAGGTGCTCGACAGCGGCGCCCGGCTGGTGCTGATCGACCCGTTCTACATGCTCCTCAGCATGAACGCCGACGCCCGCCAGTCGGAGGTCCTGGTCCGCCTCGAGGACTACATCGACGCGGTCGACGCCGTGGCCAGCGACCTAGGCGCGCTGCATGTGCGCACGCAGGCGGTCTGGGACGCGGTGCTGCCGGCCTACCCCTGCCAGCTGTGGGGCAACGAGCCGGTCCACCCGAACGCCGACGGCCACCTGGTCCTCGCTTCGGCGCTGCTCGAGGTCCTGGGGTACTAGACCCGCGGCGCTCGGCTGCCCTATACTAGAGTCTCGGCTCGCCGTGCACTCTGGAGGAGACGCCCATGCGCCGCTACACCCTGTCTCTCGCCCTCGTCATCACGCTCCTGAGCCCGCTGCCAGCGGAAACGCTGGCGCTGGGCATCATGCATACCAACGACCACCACGGCCACCTCATGCCCTTCCGCCACGACGGCGAGGACGGCTGGGGCGGCGTGGCGCGCCGGCGCGTCGCGATCCAGCGCAACCGCGCCGACACGTCCTACCAGTGGCTGCTGCTCGATGCCGGCGACGTCTTCCAGGGCACGCCGATCAGCAACCTGCTGACCGGCTTCCTCGACCTGGAATGCATGAACCAGATGGGCTACGACGCGATGGCCCTGGGCAACCACGAGTTCGACTTCGGCTACGACGTGCTGCGCAGCCGCTTCGCCGACGTCAACTTCCGCCTGCTCTGCGCCAACGTCATCGACCGCGAACGCGGCACCTCCGTCGCCCAGCCGTTCGCCGTCATCCGCCGCGGCGCCTACCGCATCGGCGTCATCGGCCTGACCACCGAGACCTTGGCCGGCGAGACGCACCCGAAGGTCAAGGAATCGATCGTCGCCTACCCCGCGCCGGTCGTCGCCGGCCTGGCCAACTACCTGCGCGGCACCGGCTGCGACATCGTCATCGTCCTCAGCCACCAGGGCTACGGCCGCGACCTCGCCCTGGCCGCCGCCGTGCCCGAGCTCGACGTGATCGTCGGTGGGCACACGCACACGCAACTTGACGAACCGACCCGCGTCGGCGACGTCCTGGTCACCCAGACCAACGGCTGGGGCCGCTACCTCGGCGTCCTGCGCATGATCTTTGAACGCGACGACGAGACCCAGCGCTTCCGCCTGGTCGCCCACCAGAACGAGTACCAGCCGATGAGCCCCGACCTGCCGGAGGACGAGGGGCTGCTCGCCTTCATCGCCGACTACGACCGCCGGCTGCAGGAGGAGATGGGCCGCGTCGTGGCGACCGCGCTGCGCGACTTCTCGGTCGAGGAGGTGCGGCTGCGCGAGAACGAGCTGGCCAACCTGGTCGCCGACGCGATGCGGACGCAGACGGAGGCCGACATCGTGCTGATGAACGGCGGCAACTTCCGCGCCCCGCTGGCGGCTGGCCCAGTCACCGCGGGCGACCTCTACGCGGTGCTACCGTTCGATAACTTCATGGTCAAGGTCAACCTAACCGGCGCGAAGATTCGCGAGTGTCTGGAGTACAGCACCAACCAATACGGTGACGGCGGCTTCCTCCAGGTCAGCGGCCTGCGGCTCCACTACCGCGACGGAGTGCTCGTCTCGGCGCTGGTCGGCAGCGACCCCGCGACCGCCGTCCCGCTCGACGACGCCGCGACCTACAGCGTGGTCATGACCGACTTCCTCGCCATCGGCGGCGACGGCTTCCCGCTCGCCGAAGACCCCTACGGACCCGGCTTCACCGGCCTCGAACAGCGCGCGACCTTCAGCACCTGGGCCAGCGCCCAGCGCGACCTGAACAGCGCCCTCGACGGCCGAGTCCTGGTCGAGTGGATCGACATGGCAGACCCAGGACTGGCCGACTAACACGCCGCTCCCCCCAAGGTACCGCCGGCGTCTCGCCGGCCCAAGGTACCGCCGGCGTCTCGCCGGCCTAACGGGAATGTCCGCGCCACCTAGGTGGTTCGTGGCCGCCCGCTGACGGCGTGCGCGGCCGTGGCCGGTCAGGCCGCCGCCCCCCGAGGTACCGCCGGCGTCTCGCCGGCCCAACAGAGCCGCGCACGCCGAGGTGGTTCGTGGCGGTCCGCTTACTGCGTGCGCGGCTCTGTTGGGCTGCAGACCGCCGCCACTGACGCGCGGTACCGCGCCGCGTCCCAGCCGGGGCTGTGTTCGGGGACGTGGCAGGTGAGGCAGTCGACGCCGGCGGTTGGGGGCGTGGTGGGTTCGGCCAGGTGCGCGTCTAGGCCGCCGTGGCAGGTCGCGCACTCGACCCCCGCGTCCGGCGCCGCCGCGCGCACCTGCTCGCGGCGGTAGCGCTCGTCGTGACACGGCAGGCAATCGGGCGTCAGCCGCCCCACCGCCGCGAGCGTCGCCACCGCCCGCCCGTGGTCATGCGCACGCCAGGCGGCGACACTCGGCTCGTGGCAGGGCAGGCAGGCGCTGGGCCGCGGGTACGGGCTCGGGCTGGCCGCAACGGCGGTCACCGCTTGGCTCGCGTGGTAAGCGTCGACCCAGGCTTGGACCACGGGGTCGACCGGTCCCTCGTCGACCAACCGCTGCTCAACCGTTACGTCCCAGCCCTCGGCAGTGGGAGCTAGACGAACGGTGGCCACCGTCCCGCCACGCGGCGTCAGGGTCGTGTAGACCACGCCGTCCACGATAAGCGGCGTGCGCGTTTCGTCCTGATCTCCGACGAGTACCACCAATGGCACCAGACCACGCGAAGGCATGGCTGCGAGGATGGCGCGTGTGGACGGCAAGCCGAGGTAACTGACCATCACCCACGGAGGAGATGGCTCCCGCGCTACGGGACTTGGCTGTGTCGCGGTGATAGTTTGCTGCGCGGCCACCGCCAGCTCGCTGAATGAACGATCGCCAACGTCCAGGCATAGCATACCCAGCGATTGCCCGCCAGACGACAGCCACATGCCGTTGGCGATACCTTCGGCGCGCGGATCCTGAGCGGCAAGGCTGGTAGCCGGGATGCCCGCGGCCAGGAATCGATCGGCAACCGCCAGGTTAGAGAGCAGATCGCCCTGTGAGAGGCCAGCAACCGCCACCCGCAGGCGCTGGCCCACGCGCACCGTGAGGTCAAGCATCGCGTCGGTTGTCGCCTGTTGATCGCCAACGTCGATCACGATCGCGTCCGGTCGCGCCATCGCGAGCGATGCAACTAGCCGAGTGCGACGCGGGAGACCGCCGCGGACCTGGCCGCCGCATCGGCAGGGCTCTAGGTTGCCCTGCGTTGGCCCAACGAAGATCAGGTCGATCGGACCCGGCGACGACGGGGGCAGGTCGCCAGTACCCTGAGATGGCTTCGGCGAGCAGCATAAGGCCAGGAATGTTACCAGTGCCAGCGCCGGAACCAAGTTGTGTCGTGCCATCGGTGTCCGCTCCCCACCGCCAACTACGGCTCCGCATCGGGGGCGAGCACCCACGCGGACAGAGGGACGCGCAGGCTGGGCTCGCCCTGGAGGCTGGTGCGCAGCTCCAAGTGGGCGGATAGCGGACCAACTTGCGCGGCGGTGATCCGCACTCGCACCTCATAGCCGCCATCATTAAGGGGCTGAACCCCCAGCACTGTCACCTCGTCCCTGTCCGCGCTGACCTCAACTACGTCGAACGGATACGCCCGGCGGTGCCGGACAACAACCGCCGTCTCGTAGGGCACGCCCACCTGGAGGCCTCGCACGACGATGGACTTGGGCACCGCCTCCAGGTCGGAGAGGACTGTAAGATGCATCGGTACCGAGACGGTGCCGACGGCCGTGCTATCTGTCTCCGCGACCAGGGATCCGCGCAGTTCGCGGGCTTCATCTGGCGCCGTGAAGGTCCATCGAAGTTCCCAGACGGCGATGTTGTTACCGGTCCCGTCGTCCGTCGCGCTCTCGGCGGCTTGCACCAAGGTTGCCCGGCTTGCTGTGTACTGCTGGAGGCTAGCCGGGGTAGAGTATGAGGTCGTCACCTGCACACCGGCCGGCAGCTGCAAGAGTACCGACCGCTCGACCGTCGCGCCCGCGTAGGTGGCCACCGAGATGTCGTTGGGCCGCACGACCACGCCTGCGGGAACGACCGCGCGCACCGTGTAGTACAGCACCTTACGGCCTGGATCGTTGGTCAGCAGAGTCGCGAATGTGCCCTGTCGGCCAAACCCCGTGGCGCGGAAACGAACGGTCACGGCGGTCTGCTCACCGGGCGGGACGACCAATGTCTCCGCCAGAACGACGAGACACGCTTCACACGACGAGCCGCCGCTGCGTAACTCCAGGGGGACCGTGCCCGCGTTCCGAAGAACGAACTCAACCATCCTCGCTTGGCCGATGGGCACCGGGCCGAGTTCGACGTCGACCGAGTCCGGCAGCACGCGCGGGCCCGGGACAGTGTCGTCGCCGAAGTCACCAAGCGATACTAGGCAGCGGCCGGTGTAGCTCTCGGCGAACACATCGAGGGGAATGACCACGACGCCCGTCTCACTTCGCAACTGAACGAGGTCGCCCTGCACCCCCACGATTAAGGCGAACACACCCCCGGGGTGCATTTCAGCCAAGGCGGGTCGGGCCACTTCGGCGAGACGCGCAAGTGTGATCTCTGCGATGTGGCAGGGCATACCGACCTTGGTGGCGAGGCCTGCCATCGCATCGAGATCCGAGTCGCCTACGTCGACGGAGGCCAGATCCGCGGTCTCCGTCGGTGTCAGCGGCCGCCAGATCAGAGTGCTGAAGTCGCTCAACAGAGCCAGGTTCACCGAGTTTGCCGCACAGGGCACCGTGCCCCCGACGAGCACGCAGACAAGCATCAGTAGATGCACGATGGCATAACGATCGTTCTGAACCATGGGCCACAACCTCCTCCTGTGCGTGCTGGGGTGGACACGGCTGATCCCAGCCGTCACTTCGCGTCGATCGGTCGCGGCAGACCGCCAGCCGCGAAGTCCCGCACCATCACGCCCTCCGGCCACCACCACTCGGTTGGCTGCGTGGCGAGTGGTCCGGACGAAGGTAGGTCGGCTAGTCGCGCCTCCAATTCATCGGCGGTGAGCGAGGTGTATGTGCACTGCTCCTCCATCATGCATACACCGACCCAGTTGCCTGGGCCCCGTATAGTGATGCGCGCCCAATCCTGCGGCAGAGCTCGTTGCGTAGGCGTGTCAGTTTGACCCCACATCCATGTGCGCCTCTCAACGGTACGTGGCAGCCAGACTGACGAGCCCTCCCGGTCTCCCGATGCCACGCCTTGTACATCGGGCATCTCCATGCGCATGTAGAGGACTTCGCCCGCCTCGCCGTGTTGGGTGTAGTACTCTACCTGGCGGACCAGGTACCCGTGCGCCGGATCGATCCATACCCTGGACCTACCCGTGGCCAAGGGGACATCCAACACAGCCATCAACTCACCGAACAGTGCAACGCTCTCTGCCGCGTTCACACCGTCAGTGCCCCTCTGTATGACTTGGTCCCAGGTGGCTTGGCCGGCCCACGGTGCATATCCCGACGCGCGTGGATCGATCCACGCAATATCGGGCCACAGATGCGCTGGCGACTCGTCGTCGGCTGCTACGTACGTGGTGGACTCTCGGTCTAGCGGCACTACACTGCCTTCGAATGCAATATGCGACTGCGTCGGCTCCCCTCGTCGACGCGCAACTAGCGACCGGGCCGCTCCGGCCCCAACCTGCCGACGAGCCCAGACCTGACCGGGTACTGCGTCGCCGACCGGGCTGTCGTCACTTCCGCCCACCGGTGGAAGGACGACGTAGTTGTCGTAGGTGTCTCCCCTAGAGTCCGTTCCACGGTAGTACAAACCGGTCGTAACGTCGGTTGCGAAGCTTGGGTGCTCGCGGCTCGATCTCTCGGTGGCCGCGCTAGCCTCTGCACTTTCCAGAAACGGCATCAGTTCAGCCAGTAGCCGCTCCTCCCGATGTACCGCTATGTGGACGACCCCAGCCGCGCTCCTGGCCTCTTCCATGGCGGCGGCAAGGAAGCCCGGATCGGTCGGCAAAGTACCGGCAGCAGCACTGGCATCCAAGCCAATCTCGCTCTGAGTGCAGCCGCATACCACCGCTACCAGTAGTAGCAGTACGGCCCCTGCGCCGGAGCGACGGAGTGCGCCGGCCGCGCCAGTGCATCCGGCTTTGTGGTTGTAACGGTGACCCATCTCTCCCATCCTTTTCGCTGTGCTTGCGGCTACCGCGGTGGGCATGGGCTAGGATTCGCTGTGCTTCCGCTGGCCCAGCACCGGTTCCCCTGCTTCGCCCGTGCCCACACGATCACAGAGCATCCCTTGAACATGTACCAGCGTTCCGATCCGCACGGCACTGTCTCTTTGCAGCAGACCTGTTGTGGGTCGGAACTAGGGCGACACGGGTGGATGAACACATCGTTGGCATATGTCCGTGTGGACCAGCCCACGCCGACGCCGCCTAACGGACCGAGTTCCACACCGATTGCAGAGTCAACGCACGGCTCTGCACAGTCCCAATACTCGGCTGTCCGACAATACTGCTGTGTCGCAAAGTTCGTCGCCAAGGAAACCTCGGCCAAGCCCGACAGCACCACACAGACCACAACCATCCATCGTACGATGCGCAACATGATCGACTCCTCCTGACGGCTCGTGACCGCCTCGTTCCCGAACAGGCGCCGGTCCAACACCAGCGTCGTCTTGCTTGTGTCCACGACCACTGGGATCGTTCGCATCACCAACAGCCGTGATTCCTTGCTCACCTAGCCGGGCCTGGGGCCCGCACTGTCTCATCGAGTACATGGCCCGGCCACGCCGGGCAGGTGACCACCAGATGACCCTCACCTGGTGCTACGACATTTGCTGACGGCATCGCATGGAGCCGCACGATCGCCTGACCCACGCCACCGCCCTCGCTCGGCAGGGCTTCCAGCTCCACCCGCACGTCGGGCACGGTGCAAGACACTTCCAGGGCCGCCGGTCGCCACAGCAGCAACCGCCACTCCGTGGTCCAATCGCCATCGGCGCCCTCGCGCCAGCGCGGCAGCGCCGTCGCGGGCCGGATCGGGCCGCGCGACCAGAGGCGCAGATGCTCGCGGTAGTGCGCGGCGTCCTCGAACGCTAGACCGAGCCCCTCGCCCCGCAACTCGGCGGTCAGCTCGGGCGTCATCGCTTCGAGCTCCGCGAGGCAGCGCGTCAAGCCCTCGATCGAGGTGTCGAAATCATGGCCTTGGTACAGGTAACTACCCGCCAGCGCGAGCCGCACGATGTAGCGCGCCGCAGGCGTCACCGCCCCTCGCCAAGGCCGGTGCGCTTCGTCCGCCCACGCCACCGCTTGCTCCGTGGCGGTCGGACCCTCGGCACGCTGGATCAGCGCCACGCGGGCCAACGCCTGTAGCCAGACATCCTCGGCCTGCTCGCCGGCCGCGAGCACTTGGGCCAGAAGCTCATCGGCCTGCGCGACCAGCCCGCCAGACTGAGCCTCGCGCATGGCATACATCAGAAAATGCGCGCCATGATCCGTGCTGTACTCGTCCCCCCGTTCCCAGGTCGCCACCGCCTCGTCGGTCTCCCCCTGCTCGCTGTACCATAGCCCCAGCCGGTACAACGGCTCGCACCAGCCCGGCCGCTGGCCCCACTCCACCAGCAACTCCTCGTAGACCCCCACGCACTTCCGGTCCCCTCGCCGCCGCAGCCAGTCGGCGACCCGCAGCCGCGCCGCGAAGCCCGTTAGCAGCTCGCTGTAGTACGCCTGCCCACGCCGTGTGATCAACTCGTCCAGCAGCTCATCCAGGACCCGTACATTGCGCGCCGAGTCGCCCGGCACGATGTCCGGGTGGCGCGGCCGGTCCAGCGGGGCCTGGGCCACCATCTGGGCCAGCGCCTCATCGCTCGCCGCCGCCAGCAAGGCCGCGCGTGCCGCCGCGTCCGGCTCCGTTTGTAGGCGCAGCAGGACCAGTGCCGGGCTGCTCTCGCCCGCGATCCGGATCGGCGCGGGCAGCATCGGCCAGCCCAGCCGCCCGTCGGGCAGCGGCGCCGCCTCGGCGAAGAGCCGTGCCGCCAGGCCTGTCAGCGGCACCGGCGTCAGGCGCGCCGCCATCGTCGGGCTCAGCGCACCCCGCGCGACCAGCGGCTCCTCGAAACTCGGCGCGGGCTGCGCGCCCAGCGCCGTCGCGAGCAGGAGGAGTAGGGCCCAACAGAGCCGCGCACGCATTCCTCGTGTGGCGCGGATTGGAGTCCGCGCTCCGTGGGGGCACGAAACCATGCCGGCGGGGGCGTCGGCGCTACCGATCATGGCCCGCCCTCCCCGGCCAACTCCGCGACCAGCGCGGGCAGCGGGTTCTCGCCCTCGCCGCTGCGCTGGTAGTCTAGCCACTGGTTGGCCCGCAGCACGTTCAGGTCGTGCGCCTTGAACAGCCGCGCCACCCAGGCCACCGCGTTCGCCTGCCACTCCAGATTGTCCCCCGCCCGGCGCAACTCGTCCCGACAGAACGCCAACGCCTCCGGCCACTGCTGGGCCCAGAGGTAGACCAAAAGCTGGGGTGTCCGCTGCTCGTCGGGCAGCGGGTCGCCCAGCGCCGCTTGCACCACCGCCGGGTCGCCCGCGGCGAGCCTTGGCGCAGCCCGTAGCGGGTTGGCCGCGCTGGCGTCCTCTTGGCTCTTAGCGAAGGCCAGCGCCGCGCCCGGGCCCTCCAGCCGCAACAGCGCCTCCCCGATCCGCTCGGTCTGCTCGCGCAGCGCCTGCTCGTTGAAATCGCCCAGCGCGTACCATTGCGCCAGCGCCGCCAGCTCCCGCGCGCCGTCGCCCGCGCCCCGCGCGACCAGCGTGAGCGTGCGCAGGAAGTCGAAGTTGGTCAGCACCCGCGGGTACCGCTCGATCACCTCGCCCGCCGCGCTCAACGCTTCCGCCCCCCGCTCCAACGCGCCCAGCGCCTCCAGCCGATCGGCGTGCAGGGCGGCCGTGAAGTACCACCACTCGGGCAGGCGCTCGCCCACCTCGGCCATCACCCCCTCGACCCGCCGCAACGCCTCCTGCGGGCGCCCGCCCGGGCCCAGCTCGTAGCGAGCGATGATATGGTGACCCCAAACCTGATAGAGGAGGTTCGCGGTCTGTGCCGCCGCGCGGCGGCCAAACGGCAGCTTACCCTCCGCGCCCCCCACCCGCCACAGCGTCTGGTCGATGAAGGTGATCGCCTCCACGCTGGTCACGTCCGGGGCCGTATGCCGCTGCAAAAACTGCTCGACAACCCCC
>DHNJ01000133.1:11876-17857 GCA_002409445.1 Armatimonadetes bacterium UBA5419
CCGCCTCGTCCAGCGCCCCCGCCTCGCGCAGCGCCGAAACCTCCGCGAGAACCCCCGGCCACGCCGCCGCCCCCTGCCCCCGACTCGGCCCAGCACCCAGGAGCACCGCCCCCAGCACCAACCCAACCCAGCATCGCGCCAGCATGACCTCGCCCTCCGTTCACCACGGGGTCCGAACCCTAGCTGTGAAGCCATTTCCCGTGGCCTTGGTTACCTCTTAGTGCGGACCGTAGCACATCCGTCCAACTAATGCAAGTCGTTCGTCAAGCGCGCGAGATCCCCGCCCGCCGGCCGCGGACTCGGAGTGCACGGGGCTAGTACGGTCCGAACCCAACCGAGCCGCGCACGCAGTAAGCGGGCCGTAGCGGCGGGGCAGGGATGGTCGGGGGTGGCCAGATGGGTTGGCTGGCCCTGGTCCGCTTACTTCGTGCGCGGCTCGGTTGGGGCTTTGGTGGGGCTCTGGACACGCAGGGGGTGGCGGGGCACAATGCGCGGGTGAGGGAGGAGCGCGCCATGACCTCGCGCGAGCGCGTCAATGCCGCGGTGCGCCGGCGGCCGGTTGACCGGGTGCCCAAGGAGATGAGCTTCACGCCCGCCGTCTGGGAGGTGGTGCGCGCGCGGCTTGGGCCCGACGTCAGCCCACACGAGTACTTCGGCTGGGACACGCGCGAGATCGGCTTTCGCGGCCCGGCGGCGCCTGGCGAGTTCGCCGCCTACTACCCCGGGCGGACGGACGTCCAGATCAACCCCGACTACGGCACGGGCGAGGTGCCCGGCACGTTCCACCACTTTGCGGCGAAGGTCTTCCCGCTGGCACGCGCGACGACCCTCGCCGAGCTGGAGGCCTACCCCTGGCCCGACTTCACCCCACCGGAGCGCTGGCAACACCTCGCCGCGCAGACCGCCGAGTTGCAGGCTCAGGGCTACCACGTCAGCGCCTTCGCCGGCCACATCTGGGAGACCGGCTGGCAGATCCTGGGCTACGAGCGGACCCTGGCCGACCTTGTCCTGAACCCCGAGATCCCCGCCTTCGTCCTCAACCGCATCTGCGAGGACAACTGTTTCAAGGCCGCGCGGATGGCCGAGGCGGGCATCGACATGTTGCGGCTGGGCGACGACGTGGGGATGCAGGACCGGCTGGTGATGCGGCCCGAGACCTGGCGCGCGGCGCTCAAGCCGTTGCTGGCGCGGGTCATCGCCGCGGCCCGCGCGGTCAACCCCGAGCTGCCCGTCTGGTACCACTCCGACGGCGACATCCGGCCCATCATCGAAGACCTGATCGAGGTCGGCGTGACCGTGCTCAACCCCGTCCAGCCCGAGTCGATGGACCTGGCCGAGATCGCCGCGCGGTACGGCGACCGGCTCTGCTTCTGGGGCTGCATCGGCACCCAGCAGGTCATGCCCTGGGGCAAACCGGCCGACGTCCGCGCCGCCGTGCACCGGGCGATCGAGCTGATGGCGCCGGGCCTCGTCCTCGCGCCGACGCACGTGCTCGAACCGGAGGTGCCGTGGGAGAACATCGTCGCGTTCCACGAGGCGATCGATGAGTTTGGCGTCTTCGAGCGCTGAGCCGCCGCCCGCGCCCGCGCCGCCGCCGGTGAGCGAGACGCCGTTCGCCTTTCCGCCCAGCTACGGGGTGGACCGCGCGGTGCTGCTGGTGCGCGACCCGCACTGGCTCTACGCCTACTGGGACACTTCGGCGCAGACTTGGGCCATGGTCCAGGAGTCGGGCCTGGCCGACCCCACCCGCGGCTGGCGGCGGATCCTGCGTCTGCATGATGTGAGTCAGACGACGCCCGACCAACTGGGGGCGCACACGCATCTTTTCGACATCGACCTTGACGAGGCGGCGCGCGACTTCTACTTCCAGGCGCCCGCAGCCGATCGCTACTACTTGGTCGAGTACGGCTACCTGTCGCCCAACGGTGAGTTTGTGCGCTTGGCGGTCTCGAATGTGACCGACGTGCCGCGCAACGCACCCTCCGACCAGCTCGACGAGAGCTGGGGCCAGCTCTACGACGAGGCGCTGCGGCTCTCGCTGGCGGGGGCTGGGGCGGCGCGCGGGGTGCCCGGCCAGCCCGGATCGGCGACCCTGCCGGGTGCCTCCGAGATCATGGCCGGTGAGCAGGAAGTGCCGGGGAGCGCCGACTTGGTGCGGCACATGTCCTCGGGTACAGCGTCGAGCCATCTGGCGCAGACGCTGCACGACGCATTGGGCGACCGGCGCTCGTCCGGGCCGTTCTCGGCCGATAGCCCACGCCACCGCCCAGCGAGCTAAGCTGACCGCCGGTACCCGTCTCGCTCGCGCGCTGGGAGGGTTTCGGCAGCGTCGGGCGAAGGTCTCGCGCGCGGTCAGGAGATTGTCGTGAGCGACGCCGTCGGTTCGCTGTGCCTCGTCTTACATGCCCACCTTCCCTATGTGCGGCATCCCGAGTACGAGTACTTCCTCGAAGAAGATTGGCTCTACGAGGCCGCCTGTGAGACCTACATCCCCTTGCTGCGGGTGATGGACGGCCTGCAGGGCGACGGCGTGCCGTTCGCACTGACGATGTCGCTGACGCCGACCCTGCTGAGCATGATGGGCGACGGCCTGCTCCAGGAGCGCATGCGCCGGCACATTGTCGAGCGCATCGAGCTGAGCGAGCGCGAGATGGACCGCACGGCGGGCGACGACGACTTCCATCCGCTCGCCCAGATGTACCTCGAGCACTTCCAGTCCTGTCTCGAAGTGCTCGACAGCTATCAGGGCAACCTGGTCAACGGTTTCCGGCGATTCATCGAGGCGGGTTCGCTGGAGGCGGTCACCTGCGGGGCGACCCACGGGTTCTTCCCGCTGCTGGCCCACCAGCCCGAGACCGTGCGCGCGCAGATCAACATCGCCGCCGACCACTACGAGTCGGTCATCGGCCGCCGGCCGGCGGGCATCTGGCTGCCGGAGTGCGGTTACTACCCGGGCCACGAGCAGTTCCTGGCCGAGGCGGGCATCAAGTTCTTCTTCATCGAGGCCCACGGCATCCTCTTCGGCAACCCACGGCCGCGGTTCGGCACCTTCGCGCCGGTGCTCTGTCCCGACGCGCCGGTCGTCGCCTTCGGCCGCGATGTCGAGAGCTCGAAGCAGGTTTGGTCGGCGAAGGAAGGCTATCCGGGCGACTTCGCCTACCGCGAGTTCTACCGCGACATCGGCTACGACCTCGAGTACGAGTACGTACGGCCATACCTCGGCCCGCTGGGCGACCGCAAGCACCTGGGGCTCAAGTATCACCGGATCACCGGGCCGTCGGAGGCGATTGACCTCGGGCGCAAGGAGCCGTATCGGCCGGACGTCGCGCGGCAGCGGGCGGCGGAGCACGCGGCCAACTTCCTCTACAACCGCGAGCAGCAGGCGCGCTACGCCGGGCAGGTGCTCGGCTGCCACCCGCTGGTGGTCTCGCCGTACGACGCGGAACTGTTCGGTCACTGGTGGTGGGAAGGGCCGATGTTCCTCGATTTCGTCTTCCGCCGCGCCCACTACGATCAGAAGGCCGTCGCGCTGACCACGCCGAGCCAGTACCTGAACACCAACCCAGTCCTCCAGCGGGTCCAGCCGGAGCTGAGCTCGTGGGGCTACCTGGGCTACGCCGAATTCTGGCTCAACGACACCAACGACTGGATCTACCGCCACCTGCACCAGGCGGGCGAGCGCATGACGCACCTGGCGCGCCGGTTCACGCAGCCGACGGACCTGGAGCGGAGGGCGCTGAACCAGTGCGCGCGCGAGCTGCTGCTGGCGCAGGCGAGCGACTGGGCGTTCATCATGCGCACGGGGACGATGGTCGAGTACGCGAAGAAGCGCACCAGCGACCACCTGGCGCGCTTCGAGCGGCTGTTCTTCGGCCTGGAGCACGGCGGCATCGAGGTCAGCTTCCTCGAAGAGTGCGAGTGGCGCGACAACCTGTTCGCCAACATCGACTACACCTACTACCGCTAGGCCGTGTGTCTTGTCAGCCGGGGCCGATCCTGGCATGATGAGCGGCAGTTTGGGAGACAACGGTGAAAGAGCGCCTGGGTGGCTTGCTAGGCTGGCTTTGGAGGTGGCTTAGCGCCGTCTTGCGCTGGCTGTGGGGCGTGCTGGTCGCCATCGGCGGTTGGATTGCGAGGAGCTTCCGGCTGCTGGTCAACGGCCAAGCATTGCGCGCCCGGGAGCGCGAGCGGCGCGAGCGACTCGAAGTCATGGGCACGATGGTCTACGCCCTCTTCCAGCGCAGCTTGGTGCGCAACCAGGACCTGCTGGTCGAGTGCGAGAAGATCCGCGAGATCGATCTCGAGATCGACGGCGTGCTAGACCACGCGGCCCAAATCCGTGCCAGCCGTCCGGCGCCCGCTCCCGCCCAGCCCCAGCCGCGGGTCGCCGATCAACCGTTGGAAGCCGAACTGACGACCTCGGCCGCGGGCGAACCCGCCGAGACCGTCTCCATCTAACTCTTCGAGGTACATAGGTCCATGAGTGAGCAACGTCGCTTCTTGCTGTCTGATAACCAGATCCCGACCACCTGGTTCAACGTCAAACCCCACCTGCCCAACGGCTGTCCGCCGCCGCTGCATCCCGGCACCAAGCAGCCGGTCGGTCCCGAGGACCTGGCGGCGCTGTTTCCCGCCGGGCTGATCGAACAGGAGACCACGCTCGCGCCGGAGGTCGACATCCCCGGTGAGATCATCGACAAGTACCGCCTGTGGCGGCCGACGCCGCTGGTCCGCGCGGTCGGGCTCGAGCGCGCGCTCGACACTCCGGCGCGCATCTACTATAAGTACGAGGGCGTCAGCCCGGTCGGCTCGCACAAGACCAATTCGTCCATCCCGCAGGTCTACTACAACATGCTGGAGGGCCGCCGCCGGGTGACCACCGAGACCGGCGCTGGCCAGTGGGGCGCGGCCTTGGCGTTGGCCGCCGAGCAGTACGGCCTGGCCTGCGACATCTGGATGGTCAAGGTCAGCTACCACCAGAAGCCCGGGCGGCGCACGCTGATGCGCGCGTTCGGCGCGACGGTGCGGCCGAGCCCGAGCCCCGAGACCGAGGCCGGCCGGCGCATCCTTGCCGAGCACCCGGACAGCCCCGGCAGCCTGGGCATCGCAATCTCCGAGGCGGTTGAGGTCGCCGCGCAGGACCCGACGGCCAGCTACGCGCTCGGCTCGGTGCTCGACCACGTGATCCTGCACCAGACGATCGTCGGGCAGGAAGTGCGCCTGCAGCTGGAGATGGCCGGCGAGGAGCCGGACGTCATGCTGGCTTGCGCCGGTGGCGGGAGCAACTTCGGCGGCTTCGCGCTGCCGTTCGTGCCCGACCGCGTCAAGCGGCCCGGCCTGCGTCTGGTCGCGGTTGAGCCGGCGGCCTGCCCGTCGCTGACCCGCGGCGTGTACGCCTACGACTTCGGCGACATGATCGGCCTAACGCCGCTGCTCAAGATGCACACGCTGGGCAGCCAGTTCGTGCCGCCGCCCGTCCACGCGGGTGGTCTGCGCTTCCACGCCATGTCGCCGCTGGTCTCGGCCGCCTACGACCAGGGCCTGATCGAGGCGACCTCGGTCAAGCAGCGCGAGGTCTTCGAGGCCGCGCTGGCCTTCACCCGCACCGAAGGCATCCTGCCCGCGCCCGAAAGCTCGCACGCGATCTGCGCGGCGATGAAGGAGGCCGTGCGCTGCCGCGAGGAAGGCAAGAGCGAGTGCATCGTGGTCAACGTCTCCGGCCACGGCTTCCTCGACACCAGCTCGTACGACTCCTACCTCGACGGCACGCTCGAAGACTACGAGTACCCCGCCGAGGAGATCGCCGCGGCCATGGCCTCGCTGCCGCAGGTCTAGCCCCGGCCCCCGACCTCCTCCACGCCCCCGCCGGTTCCGCTGGCGGGGGCGTGGTCTTGGGTGGGGCCGGCGGCCCGCCCGGGACCGCGGACACTCTTGTCCGCAGCCGGCTCGCGCGCGCCGCAAGACGTAGCGCCGGCGCCCTC
>DHNJ01000133.1:18024-25203 GCA_002409445.1 Armatimonadetes bacterium UBA5419
CCTCGCCTACGACATGCAGGACCTCGAACGCCGGCGAGCGACGTCCGGCGAGGCGGAGCCGTGGAGGCAGATCAATGCGGACAGGAATGTCCGCGGTCCCAGTTAGCCTGCGACACAGAGGGTCCCGCCGGCGACGGTGTGCCGCTGCGCTGCCGCCGAAGCGGCGGCGGTACAATACGGTGGCGCGCTTGACATCGGCCGGTGGTGTGCGAATCTGGGCGGACCATGAGGCATCCTGATTTCGGCACGGCACCCAACATCGACCTTGAACTGGGCAGCCAGCTCAAGGCGGTGGGCATCGATAGCCTGGACCGGCTGATCGAGGTCGGCGCGCGCGAGGCCTGGCTGCGCCTGCGCGGCCAGTTCCCCCTGCGCAACAACGAGCAGGCCCTGCTCGCGCTGCAGGGCGCAATCGACGACGTCCTGGTGCCGCGTCTACCCGCCGGCGTGGCCGCCGAGTTGCGTCGCTGGTTCGCTGGACAGGCGGAGGACGAGTAGGCTGCGGACAGGTATGTCAGCGGTCCCGGGCGGTCTAGTTCGTGCGCTCCACTGGCCGTTCAGCAGCAGCGAGAGGGCCGGGTTGTCGGGCTTCGCCTCGGCGGCGAGCCGCAGCCGCCCATGACGGGTGCGGAGCAGCAGGCGCGTGTCGTTGCGGTTGAGGGTCCCGCCCCCAAGGACGTGCGCCCCGAGCACGTCGCGCCAGAATATCCGCTGCTTGTCGACGGTCAGGGCGGCCGGCGAACGGGTCACCTTGCGGCCGGCGCCCCACACGGCCGCGCCAACCGCGCCGGCGAACACCAGACCGGGTATGCCCGCTACGGTCCGCAGCACCTCGATCAAGACCGCGGCTAGGGCGGTGATGACCAGCGCGCTGACGCAGCCGCTCGCCGGCACCAGGCGGAAGGCGCGGTCTTCCTCACGCAGCAGGCCTGGCGGCGCGCTGGTCCAGGTCGCGACGGTCTCCGGGTCGGCCGCCTCGACCGCGGCGTCCCGCGCGGCCTCCCAGGGCGCGATGGCCGCCTCGGCACGCGCGCCGTCCTCGCGGCTGACGCGGACCGCGCCTTGGCGCGTGGCCAGGATGGCGCAGTGCTTAGTCCAGTCGACGAAGTAGATGTCGGACCAGGGCAGGTCTTGGCCGTTGGTGAGGGTCAGGCCATCGTCGGTGATGGTGCCGCGCATGGCTTGAGTGTACCGTGCGGCGGGCGGTGACGGAAGGGCGCCGGTCTGGAGCTGGTCAGGTTGGTCCGCGCTACTCGTGGTCTTCTTCGCCCGGTGGGTCAGCGGTGGTCTGTTCGGTACCGAGCCGCTCCTCCAACTGCTGGGCGAGCGGGACGATGTCCAGGTACTGCTCGGCGCCGAGGTACTTGCCGTCGGTGTCGATGCCGGGCCGCGGCCGGTTCCAGTCCGGCGTGCTGACCGCGGACAAGGGGTACCGCCTGACTAGGCCATGCAATACATCCTTCAGCCCGTCGCTATCGAGCCACAGGCCGACGCCTGGCGAGTACGTGGAGGGGGCGTAGATGCCGCGGCTGTGGTCGGCGGCCGCCGCACGGGTCCGGTAGACGGCCGCCGCCTCAAGTTCGTCGCAGAGCTTCTGCCAATCGCGGTAGATCGGAAGAAGCTCGAAGCGACCGCGACGCGTTTGGAGGATGAAGACTGTCCTTGGGCCCTCGTTGCGCATGTGGTGGTACAAGACGGCGCGTTGCAGATCGCGCCACCGGAAGCGCTGGCCACCGACTCGCACGCCGGCCGGTGTGCGGATCAGGCGGGGATGAGTCAAGCGCCACCAAGCTATGGACAGCCACCAGATCGTCAGTGGGCCGAACACATCCAACAGCACCCAAGGCGTGTCGCCATTCGGCGCTGCCCAGATCGCGGCCACGATGCCGAGCATGGCCAGCACGAGGAGTAACGCCTTGAGCTGGCTCAGGCGCGAGAGAGGCTGGACGTAGATGCGGTCGGGTGGCGCGCCGGTCCATTGGGCGATGGTGAGCGGGTCGGCGGCGTCCATGGCGGCGTCGCGCTCGGCCTCCCACGGCGCGATCTTGGCCTCGGCCCGCAGCCCGTCGGCGCGTTCGACATGCACCGTGCCCACCGCCGTGGCGATGACGGCCCAGTCCTCCTCCCAGTCGACGTGGTAGACATCGGCCCAGGGGATGAGGCGGCCGTCGCGCAGGAGCACGCCTTGGTCTGTTACCGAGCTTCGCATGGGATCATGGTACCCCCGTCGCCTGCGGACAGGCGGGCCCAGGTTGCCGGGCGGTCTAGTCCCTGCGCTCCGCGTCGACGGTGGTCTGAGTCTCGTCTGGGCGGAGGCGCGGGGGCGCCGGGGCGACGGACAGGCCGGAGTCGATGGGCCGCCCCGGAACGTGGGCGGGGGAGAGGGCGGTGTCGGAGAGGGGGGCGGTGGTGGGTAGCGAGACGCCGCTGTACTTGACGGAGAGCAGGCGCCGAACCAGGCTGCAGACGTGTTCTGCGCCGCTCGCGAAGTGCGACAGACGGATGAGGTCGCCGCGGGCGGTGGTGATGACGTTCTCGAGATTATCGGACGTGATGTCGGTCAACTCGGCCCAGGCGTAGCGGGCGCGCTGCCGACCGCGACGCACGGTCAGCCCTTGGGCGTCGGCGTGGATGCGGCGGGCGCTGGTGAGGATGATCGCCGGCATGATGAGCAGCAGCGCGAGGACGCCGATGGCGCCGACGATGCTGAACGCGTTTACACCGTCGCGGACCGCTACCAGGTATGCGAAGCCGCAACAGAGGCCGACGACCAGCAGAGTGCCCGCGATGGCCGAGGAACGCATACCGCAGCGCAGCACGCCGCCGGGCGCGACTCCGAGCCACCGCTCGATCATCTCCGGGCGCAGGTCGCCGTCGGCCGTGGCGAGCTCTTGGCGCTCGGTGCCCAGCCGGCGTTCAAGCTGCTGACCCAGCAAGCTGCTGTCGAGGTACATCGAGGCGCCAATATCCTTGCCCCCAGCGCGGATGACTGGGCCGCTCGTGGTCCATTCTGGCGCGTCGAGCGAGGACAGCGGGTACTGCTTGACGCTGTTGCGGTTGATGACCGTGAGCCCACGACCATCGAGCCACAGGCCCCGGTAGGTCGACAAGAGATCCGGAGCAAAGACCCCGCGCGACAGGTCAGCGGCGGCAGCGCCCGTCCGGTAGGTCGCCGCCGCGTTCATCTGGTCGCAGGCCTCGGCCCAGTCCTGGTAGCCCGGGGCTAGCTCGACGCGGCCGTGGCGGGTGTGGAGTCGGAGCGTTGCAGAGCCTTGGTCCTGTTGGAAGGAGACATAAGCGCGCCGAATGTCGCGCCACGGGATGCGTCGGGCGTCGAGCTGGATGTCGGTCGGCGTGCGGGTCAGGCGGGCGTACAACTGGGGCCAGAGGAGGTGCAACATCAGGAGCGAGACAGATAATGCCAGTACGAGCACCGAATCTACGCCGTGCCGGCCGAATAGCAGAGTGCCGACTCCCAGCCCGATCGCGACCAGGCTGGCGGCCACGCGGCCCAAGATCACCCAGACGCGCCCGACTTTGAACGGCTGGACGTGGACCCGACCGGGCGGCGCGCCGGTCCATTGGGCGATGGTGCGCTCGTCGGCGGCGTCCATGGCGGCGTCGCGCTGTGCCTCCCACGGCGCGATCTTGGCCTCGGCGCGCCGGCCGTCGGCGCGGGTGGTGCGGACCATGCCCACGGCCGTGGCGATGACCGCCTCCTTCTCCGTCCAGTCGACGTGGTAGACGTCATCCCAGCCGAGGCGGCGCCCGTCGGCGAGGGTCAGACCTTGCTCGGTGACGGTGCCTTGCATGCGCGTATGCTACCTCGAAACAGCTGCGGACAGGAGTGTCCGCGGTCCCGGTCAGGCGCGCACCGACGGGTCATCTTGGGTGGTCCGGCTATGGTCGGCGTCGAGCTGCTGCTGGGGCGCGGGGGCCACGGACAGGCCGCCTTCGGCGGAGGCGGTGGCGGGGCCGGCCGGGGTGACGGTGAGGGCGGTTTCGGGAATGGGCGCGGTCGAGGGCAGGGAGACGCCGCTGTACTTGACGGAGAGCAGACGGCGGACCAGGCCGAGGACCCGCTTCGAGCCGCTCGCCCAGCGCGACAGGCGGATGGTGTCGCCGCTGGCGGTGGTGATGGTGGTTTCGAAGCTGTACGACTTGATGTCGGTCAGGTCGGCCCAGGCGTAGAGCGCACGCTGTCGACCGCGGCGCACGGCCAGGCCTTGGGCATCGGCGTCGATGCGGCGGGCGCTGCCGAGGAGGGCCGAGAGACCGATCAGCACGATGATGCCGATCTGAAGCGCCACACCGATGCTCTCGGGGTCCGCGCGGCCACCGATGGTCGCCATCGAGCGCGCGAACCAGAAGCCAAGGCCAGCGACGAGCAGACCGCCGGCGATGGCGGCGGTGTGCAGCCGGCAGCGCAGCACGCCGCCCGGCGCCACGCCGAGCCACCGCTCGAGCACCTCGGGGTGCAGGTCGCCCTCGGCCGTGGTCACCTCTTGGCGCTCGATGCCCAGCCGGCGCTCAAGCTGTTGGGCCAGCAGACCGCTGTCGAAAAACGTCTCGGCGCCAACATCCTTGCCGCCAGCGCGGATCGTTGGGCCGTCCCCGGTCCACTCGGGCGCTTGGAGCGAGGACAGCGGGTACTGCTTGACGCTGTCGCCCTTGATGACCGAGAGGCCACGGCCATCGAGCCACAGACCATGGTCGGCCGACGTTGGCATGGGGGCATAGACGCCGCGGGCGAGGTCGGCGGCGGCCGCGCGAGTGCGGTAGGTCACCGCGGCGCGGACCTCGTCGCACAGCTCGAGCCAGTTCTGGTAGGCTTTGGGTAGCCCGATGCGGCCCTGGCGGGTTTGGAGCTGCAAGAACGTCACCGTTTGCTTGTTGGTCCGGATGGTGATGAGGTCGGCGCGCTGGATGTCGCGCCAAGGGATGCGTCGGGCGTTGAGCTGAATGCCGGTCGGCGTGCGGGTCAGGCGGGGGGCGGACACGACCCAGATGACCACCAGCGACACCACGAGCATGACCACAAACATCACCACCGCTGCCGGACCCCAGGCGTCACGGTTGACCACCAGAATGGCGACGATCATCGCGGTCACCGCGAGGCTGTTGAGCAGGCGGACCACAAATTGCCCAACACGCCCGAGCTTAGGCGGTTGGACATGGATGCGACGGGGCGGCGCACCGGTCCACTCGGCGGCCGTGAGCGGGTCGGCGGCGTCCATGGCGGCGTCGCGCTGCGCCTCCCACGGCGCGATCTTGGCTTCGGCGCGCAGGCCATCGGCACGGGCGGTGTGGACCATGCCCACCGCCGTGGCGATGACCGCCTCCTTCTCCGTCCAGTCGACGTGGTAGACGTCGCTCCAGCCGACGCGGCGGCCATCGGCGAGGGTCAAACCTTGATCAGTGACGGTACCTTGCATGCGCGTATCCTAGTCCACTAACGGCGGTTGCGGGAGAGCGGTTCTCGCTGGCGCGGGCGTGCTAGGTGGTGATGGCGGGGTCGTCAGCGGTGGCGGTCGACGCCTCGTCGGCCAGGCGCGGCTGGGGCGCGGGGGCGACGGAGAGGCCGGTGTCGACAGGGGCCGTTGCGGTCTGGGCGGGGGAGAGGGCGGTGTCGGAGAGGGGGGCGGTGGTGGGCAGGGCGGCGCCGGTCTCGCGGGCGGCGAGGAGGCGGCGGACCAGGCCGAGGACCCGCTCCTCACCGACGGCGAGCCTGGAGATGCTCACCGTGTCGCCGCTGGTGGTGCTCACAGAGTACCCAAAAAGGTCAGTGTTGACCTCGGTGAGGTCGGACCAGGCGTAGGTCTTGCGACGGCGACCGCGGCGGACCGAGAGGCCCTGGGCGTCGGCCTGCAGGCTGCGGGCGCTGCCAAGGACGGCCACCATCGCCATGACGATGATGGCGATCAAATTCAAGAAGCCTTCAAACGCGTCGCCCGCGTCGCTAGAGAACAAGCCACTGCGGACGAACACTAGGATGAGCCCGGCGAGGAGCGCAAGGCCGACGATGACGCTGCCCCAGACGGCCGCCGGGTGGAGCCGGCAGGTTAGCGCGCGGCCGCGGCCGACGCCGAGCCACTGCTCCAGCACCTCGGGCCGCAGGTTGCCCTCGCTGTCGGTCAGGGACTCGCCCTTGCGGTAGCGCAGCTGCTCCAGCCGCTGGGCTAGCCCCTCGCCGCTGTCGTAGTCGGCGGCCCGTACGGCGCGCCCGCCGAGCCGCAGGACCGGGCCGGTTGGGGTCCAGTCGGGCGCCCTGAGCGACGCCATCGGGTAGTGCTCAGCCGTCTTGCCTCGAACCACGGTGAGGCCCGTGTCGTCGAGCCACAACCCGCGATCGGGCCGGCTGGGTGACGGCGCGTACCAGCCACGGCGGCGGTCGGGTGGCACCGACTGGGTTCGGTAGTCGGCGGCGGCGGCGAGCGCGTCGTGCAGCGCCTCGTAGTCAGGGTAAGACTGGCGTACGACGACGCGCCCCTGCCGCGTGCGCAAGTGGAGCTGCCTTGAGGTGCTGTTCTTGCTGCGGACGATGACGACGCGGGTGGCGAGCAGGTCGTGCCAGGCGAAGCGCTTGTTGGCCAGCGTAAAGCCCCGTGGTGTGCGCGTGAGAGTCTCGCGCACCATCGACACATAGAAGGCCCACCCGGCCAGAGGGGCAGCGATCAGCCCGACGGCCACGGCCACCGGTCCTAACAAGACTGTGAACAGTCCGCCTATGCACACACCGATCAATAGGCCCAGGACCGCATTTAGGCCCACGAGGCTGCCCGGCGGGGCGTCGGTGCGCGAGCCGCCCGGCGCGGCGCCGGTCCAGGTGGCGACGGTGGCCGGGTCGGCGGCGTCGACCGCGGCGTCGCGTTGCGCCTCCCAGGGGGCGATCTCGGCTTCGATCCGCCGCCCCTGCGCGTGACTGACCCGCACCGCGCCGTAGCGTGTCGCGATCACGGCGTCGTTCGGGTCCCAGTCGACAAAGTAGATGTCGGGCCAGGCCAGCCGCCGGCCGTCGTCGAGGGAGAGGCCAGTGTCGGTGAGGTTGCCGCGCATGTGCGTATCCTATTCCACTAACGGCGGCGGTGGGAAGGGCGTTCTGGGTGGGGAGCGGTCTGGGCCTGAGTAGGCGGGTTAGGGAGCAGCGCCGCACAGGTCCAACCCATGTGGCGTGGGCTG
>DHNJ01000133.1:25527-26110 GCA_002409445.1 Armatimonadetes bacterium UBA5419
CCGTTGCCGCCCAGGCGGACGCGGCCGAGGGCGGACCAGGTGAGGGTGGCGCGGGGGATCATCAGGCCGTTGTTCCGCGTCCAGAGGCCGGCGTAGCCCTCGGGCAGCGGGTCGGGGTCGGTGTAACTGAGCACCTCTTGGCCGTCGACGAAGAGCGTGAGCGTGGCGCCGTGGCGCTCGGCCCGCATGTGTGACCAGCGGTTGTGGAACCGAGTAGGTAGGCGGAACTCCGTGTTGGAGGCGACAGGTTCGCCGTCGCGCGAGAGGTAGGCGCCACCCTGGGTTGGGTTGATCAGGAAGCTGTAGCCCGACTCGGGGTCGTAGCCGTTACCGCAGATGACGGCGTTGAGGTCGCCGTTGCGCTCCGAGGTGCGCTGTCGGCCACGCTCGTCCGGCTCGCCCACATACAGCATCTTCGGCGCGGCGAACCAGTCGAGCGACATCTCGCCGGCGAGCGACTGCTTGCTCCAGACGGCGGCGATATCCTCGCTCACGCCGCCGAACCAGGACCACTCGGGCGAGCAGGTCCAGCGGCTGGTCAGGTCCCATTCGCCGCTGCCGACCCACCAGTCGATGGGCGCGG
>DHNJ01000133.1:26292-34825 GCA_002409445.1 Armatimonadetes bacterium UBA5419
ACCCACCAGTCGATGGGCGCGGTGTCGAAGCTGGTGTCGCGGAGGTTGGCGGCCCAGACGCCGACGTTGCTCAGCTTGGTCTTGTAGCCCGCGGTGCGGAAGCCGAGCCGGCCGGCGCCGGCCGGGGCCGGGTGCTCGGCGGCGAGGACCTCGCGGCCGCCCAGGCGCGCGACGACGCGCTCGCCATCGCGGGCCAGGGCCAGCGGCGCGCCCTCGTCGACGGCGACCTGGCCGCGGGCGATCTGCTTGCCGGCGGCGAAGAGCGTCAGTTGCGCGCTGTCGTCACGCCGCGCGGCGTGCAGGCGCAGGCCGGAATCGACGCCCTGCGCGTCGGCCTCGGCCATCAGGTCGAGGGCCTGCCCGCTCGGCACCGCCGAGAGGGTGAAGCTGACCTCGACATCGCCCCAGAACGGGTCGCGCTGCCAGAAGAGGCCATACTCGGCGGGGTCGGCGCGCCAGGCGCCGGCCGGGCCGGCCCAGCTGTCAAGGTCCATCAAGCCGGCGTGGGCGGGCGCCTGCACGTCGAGGCTATCGCCGGTCGGCCGCCGCACGCCCCAGCTCTGGAGCACGACGTCATCGAAGCGGGCCGCGACGCCCTCGGCACGGAGGACCAGGCCGCCGCCGCTGAAGGTGGTGTCGGTGGTCTGAATGACCTGGCGCCCGTCGACCCAGACGGTCAGCTGCGGGCCCGCGCTCTGCACCGCGAGCTGGTACCACTGGCCGTTGGCCAAGCCGCCGCTGGCGGTGGCCAAGGGGTGGAACTCGCCGCCGCTGAGCCGGCCCAGCTCGAGGCCACCGGCCCGCCCGCGCCCGACGATCGCGCGCAGGAGGTACATGTCGTCGTCGCCCTGGGCGTACCAGCCGAGGCCGATGTGGCCCGTCGGGCCGTTGGGTTGGACGGCGACGGTCGCGTAGTAGTCGCTCCAGCCGGGTTCGCCCTGGCGCGCCTGGGCCAGGCCGCCGGTCGCGTCGACCTTGTAGGCAAAGGGGTTCGCGCCGAGCTCGGGGTTGGTCTCGGAGACGGTCTCCCAGTCGGCGCCGCTGGTCTGCCAGCCGCCCTGGTGCTCGTTGGTGCGCATGAAATCGTCGGTGAAGTAGGGCGACTCGATGGTCTGCAGCGCGGGCGCTTCGTCGAAGCCGCGGGCGCCTAGCGGGCCAGGGGCGAGTTCGCCTAGGTCGGCCTGGAGGATCGTGTCGCCGGCGACGACGAGTAGCGCGTCAACGCGCCGCTTGACGCTGACCGGGGTGCCCGCGGGCAGGTCGACGTCGGCGCTGGCCAGCTCGGTCGCCTGGCGGCCGTTCTGGCGGACGATCAGCAGGCGCTCGGGCGAGACGTCGAGCCGGGCGTGAACGTTGCGGCCGACGCCGATCAGCAGGTTGCCGCCGCGGCGCGGGATGGTCGTGGTCAGGTCGAACTCGTCGGGGCTGGCCGCGGCGAGTTCGGTGTAGCCGCGCGGCAGGCCGCCGACTTCGAGCGGCTCGGGCCAGTAGACGTCGGCGGTCACCATGGCTTCGGGCGCGGCGGCGCCGAGGACCTGGTTGCGCGCGAGGCGGGGCAGCTCGGTCTCGATCTGCGGGTGCGCGCGGCCGTCGGTGATGTAGCGGACGAGCTCGATCATCAGCGGGTCGGCGTTGAGCCCGTTGACCGAGGTCGCCGCGGAGACCAGCGTGCCAATGACGACCACGCGCCCGGGCCCAACGTCGCCGGAGACAATCGCCGGGCCGGGCGTCGCGCCCATGTCCTCGGGCTGCAGGTCGTTGAGATTGCGGCGGCCCTCAAGCAGGGCGGCTAGCTGGTCGAAGCGGGCGTGGTAGGGGAACTCGGCGAGGGTGACGGGGTTCTGGAGGGCGCCGGGGTTGACCACGATGCCGGGTAGGCGCGGCCGCTTGACCCCGGTCTCGGCCAGGAGCGCATCCCATTCGGCCCAGGCCTCCGCGATCGGGCTGCCGCCGGCGGCCCGCGCCTCGGCGGTGGAGAAGCCGAGTCCGTCGAGCCAGGGCTGGCCGGGCGGGTCCTGCGGGTTGGCGTTGCCCCGGCGGCCGCGGCCGGTGAAGCGCTGGGTCAGCCAGCCGACGATCGCGCCCGAGTCGGCGCCGAGGTCGACGATCAGCGCGCCGCCGCCGGCCAGGAAGGCGTCGGCCGCGGGCGGCAGCTGCCCGTTCTGGGCGAGGCCGGCGATGATCACCAGGTCGTAGCGCTGCCAGACCGACTCGTCGGTCAGCTGCGCATCGTAGAGGGTGTCGGCGGGCAGGCCCCAGCGGGCCAGGGCGCTGGTCCAGCCGGTCGGGTAGGCGCCGCCGACGGCGATGCGGCCAGGCCCGGAGGCGGGCTGCGCAGCGAGCGGTGCTAGCGCGAACAAGAGCGCGAGCAGAGTCGTCATATGTCGGTAAGTCACAGCTTGCTCCAGGGCAACCCTAGTGTAGACGGTGAGTTCGCGTATCTGGTTCGGTTACACCGCCGGCCCGACTGCGGGCCCTCGCGAGCCCGGTCCTGACCCGCGTCGGTAGTCGCCAGCCGAAATGCTTGCCTTGCGCCAACCAGTTTTTCTATACTACGTAAACGCTCAATACGAGCGCAGGAGAATATGACATGATGCGTCGACGTCGATCCGGCTTCACGCTGATCGAGCTCCTGGTAGTCATCGCGATCATCGCGATCCTGGCTGCCATCCTGTTCCCCGTGTTCGCCAAGGCGCGCGAGAAGGCGCGGCAAACGTCCTGCTCGAGTAACCTCAAGCAGCTGGCGTTGGCATTCATCCAATACGCCCAGGACTACGACGAGTGCTTCCCGACCCACCGGATCTGGAACCACGGCCCGCACTGGCAAGTTGGCATCGCGCCGTACCTGAAGAACTGGGACATCTATCGCTGCCCGTCGGACGGCGGGTGGCCCGACTGGATCGGCCCGGCTCAGGGCGCGATCTGCAGCTACGTCGCCAACTGTTACTACAAGGGCGACGACTACATCTGGACCGGGCAGCCAGACGACGGCTTCCCGCCGCACGGGGTCATCAGCCTCGGTGACTTCCCGGGCTGGCTGAAGGCGCCGCAGTCGATGGCGGCGATTCAGCGGCCGGCAGACACGATCATGCTGGGCGAGAAGTCAAACAGCGACATCGCCAAGGCTGGTGCCGAGGGCGGCTGGCACTTCAACACGACCGCCGAGTGGTGCCAAGACATGATCATGGGCCCGGGTCAGGGCGGCGGCTGGGGCTACCAGGACGCGCCGGACGCGACCCGCGTCGGGGTCTGGCCGAACGGGCCCGAGGGCGGGGTTTCGGCGCCGCACTCGGAGATGGGCAACTTCGCCTTCATCGACGGGCACGTGAAGGCCATGCGGCCGCGCGACACGAACCCGGACCCGGTGAATCGGCCGGGCGACAACATGTGGAGTGGCCTGCGCCGCTAGCCTAGGAGCATGAACCCGATGAAGCGAATCCTACGACGATGGTTGGCGCTCGCCGCCTGCGCGCTCATGGTCGGCCTGGCCGGCTGCGCGCAGGAAGGTCCCGCGCCGACGACGGGCGACATCAAGTCGCTGGAAGGCACGGGCAACTACGACAACATGCCGCCGGAGGCCCGCAAGGCGATGGAAGAGGCGAAGGCCAAGGCGGCTACCGGCCCGAGCCGCGGCAACTAGCGACTTGCACATCTCAGCCATCACGGCGCGCCGAGTCAGATCGACTCGGCGCGTCGTTGGTTTGGGGCGGGGGCGGAAGGTGAGTGGCGCCGAGCGTCGAAGCCGGCGGAGGGACCAAGGAGAGGTATGACCATGGCCAAGTTGCGAATGGGTATTCTGGGTTGCGGTGGGATGGCGGGGGCGCATGCCGGCCGCTTCAAGGCCAATCCGGACGTCGAGATCGTCGCACTCTGCGACGTCGAGTTGGCGCGCTGCGAGGCCTTCGCCAAGCGGCACCTGGACGGCATCGAGCCGCAGCCTAAGCTGTTCACCGACCCGGCCAAGATGTACGCCGCGAGCGCGCTGGACGGCGTGGCCATCGTTACGCCGCATACGCTGCACTACGAGCAGGGCGTGCAGGCGCTGGAGGCCGGCGTGAACGTGCTGATGGAGAAGCCGATGGTCACCGACTCGGACCAGGCGCATCTCCTGGCGGCGAAGGTGGCCGAGACCGGCAAGCTGCTGACGATCGGCTACAACACGCCGTGCACGCCCGAGTTCGCCTATCTGCGCGAGTTGATCCGCGCCGACGAGCTGGGCAAGCTCGAGCTGATCTCCGGCTGGCTGACGCAGAACTGGCGGCGCGGGACCATGGGCACCTGGCGGCAGGACCCGGCGCTCTCGGGCGGCGGGCAGATGTACGACAGCGGCGCGCACCTGTTCAACAGCCTGGTCTGGCTGGTCGAGGAGCAGGTCGACGAGGTCCAGGCCTTCGTCGACAACGTGGGCACGCCGGTCGACATCAACGGCAGTGTCAACGTGCGCTTCGCCTCGGGCGCGTTCGCGACGACCATCGTCGGCGGCAACTGCCCGAGCAGCGGCGCCGGCCTGATGCTCGCCTTTGACAACGGGCGGGTCGAGGTGGATGGCTGGGGCGGCTCGTGGATCCGCATCTGGCGCGGCGGCGAGCAGGTCAAGTACCCGCCGATCGAGGGCCAGGCGGGCAACCCGAACGACAACTTCGTCGACGCCATCCTGGGCCGCGCTGAGCCGCGGACCAGCGTGCGCAACGGCATCAACCAGAGCGAGCTGATGGACGCGATCTACGAGTCGGCGCGGACCGGCTCGGTGGTCAAGGTCAAGGCCCGCTAGGCTACAGGCAATCCCAACGGCACCGGCCGGGCGTCCCTCGCGGGGTGCCCGGCCGGTGGCTTGGGTTGTGGGGTGCGGCCTAGATGACCGGCAGGCTGGCGGCGGCGATGCTCTGGCCGACGCGGCGCGCCTTCTCATCGGGCAGGCCGATGCTGATGCCCTTGAGCTCGGGGAACTCACCGGCGATCACGGAGTTGGCCGTGTCCATCATGATCACGCCGCCCTCGCCGCTGGTCACGCGGCCGAGGATGAGCAGGTTCTCCAACTGGTAGAAGTCAGCGTAGTGGGCCACCGTGTAGCCCAGGTAGACGCCGATCGACTCGTAGATCTGGCGCGCGCGGGGGTCGCCCTGGGCCATCAGGTCCTGGACCCGCAGCAGCTGCTCGGGCTGGCCGAAGCCGTCGCCGATCTCGATGCCGGCGACGGGCGAGAGGCGCCAGACGGCCTGCTGGCTGAAGTACAGCGCGCCCACGCCGGCGTCGCCCGACCACTCGTCGACCGGGGCCGTGGCGCTGTAGTCGACGGGGGCGAAGGCCAGCTCGTCGAGCCAGTCGGTGATCGTCCCGTCGGGCGCGACGTAGCCGCCGGCTTCGCTGGAGCCCATGGCCACGCCGAGGATGGCGTTGACGCCGAGTGACATCGAACCGGCTAGCGCGGTCACTTCGCCGTCGTTGACGACCTCGAAGGGCACGTTGGACCATTCCGCGGCGAGGCGGCCGAAGAGGTCGCGGATGTACTTGTCGAAGTCGGCCGGGCTGACGCCGCGGAAGAGCGAGGCGACGCGCGGCTCATTGTCGACGTAGATGCCCGCGGCGCTACCGCCGATCGCATCGACGCGCGGCAGGTGCTCGGCGGCGAGCTTGAGGCTGTGGTTGATGCCGTCGAAGTGCTGCTGCGGGTCAGACCAGTTGCGCGGGTCCCAAGGGACCTCGTCGGCCCAGACGGGCTCGCCATCGATGACGGCGGCCGACTTGCGGTCGCTCGCGCCGAGGTCGAAGCCAATGCGGCAGCCGTCGAGATGGCGGCCGAGCGACTTGCTCGACTCGGCCTCCGCCGGGGCGTCGGCGAACGCGCAGCCGACGACCTCGAAGGGCCGCTGATAGACCTGCCGACCCATCAGGTCGACATCAAAGGCGCGCGGGCCGTCGGCCGAATACTGGGCAGCGAGGTAGGGCACCACGTCCGGGGCGCCACCGATGGTCAGGCGCCAGCCACCGCGCTGCCAGAGCAGAAACTTGGTGACCCGTTCGAGGTAGAAGCGGTTCTCGGCGGCGCGCTCGTGGCCGGCGGGGAAGATCGGCGTCTCATAGCGCGAGATCGTGCCCCCGGTGCGCTCGAGGCAGATCGCCACGACCGGGCCGCCAGCCTCGCGCGCGGCGGCGCGGAAGGCACGGTTGGCCAGGGCGGCGGGCCGGAAATCCGGCTGCAGCGGCGGCACAAAGCGGGGGGTGGGGAGCGTCATCACGTCTGTTCTCTCCTGTGATACATGGGCCCGGGCGGACTAAGCCTCGGGGTCGTTCGCGGCGGCGACGGCCACCAAATCTTCGGGCATGATCCGCGCGAAGGCTTCCGCGAAAACGGTGCTCGGGTCGGTTACGTCGTGGCTCGCGGCCATGCCCGCACGGTAGAGGCAGAGGCCCCAAGCGCCCATCATGTACGGCGTGTCGAAGGTCTGGCTACTGTGCTGGCTGATCGCGGCCATCTTGTTGTTCATATAGCGCGTGATGTCGACGCGCAGGTCCGGGAAGTGGACCGGCTCCCAGCCGTCCGCCTGCCAAACCTCGGGCAGCGCGTAGCTCGGGTCGGCCTCGTGGGCGGCGACCAGGGCGCGCAGGGTGAGTTTGCAGACCATCACGTGCGTGCCGTGCGAGTCGTTGAGGCTGTGGGTCACGACGCGCGCGGGCCGCAGGGCGAGGATGATCCGGACCAGTTCCTCGTGGCAGCGGTCGCGGTTCTCGGTGGTCTTCACACCGGGAATCGAGAGGTGCTCGAGCTCGACACCGAGGCGCATGCTCTCCCAGACCAGCTCCTGGGCACGAGTGGCCATGAGGGTCTCGGCGTCCATCTCGAAGCTATGGGGCGAGCCGCGGCCGTCGTCGACAGTGACCTGTTTGACGCTCCAGCCCTCGTCAACGTGCTTCAACAACGTGCCACCCCAGAAAATGGACGCGTCGTCCGGGTGGGCAGATACGCTCAGTACGGTCTGCATAGTGCCATTGCCTTTCATGCCGACGCGGCGAACCGCGCCAGTGGACGTGTTAGCGTATGCTATCATTCACCGCGCGGTGGTTCAACCGGAGCCCCGTGGCGCCTGCGCGACGTTCGCGATCGATATGCGCCGCGCTGTTTTGTCGAGACGCCGAACAAATGACAAGCTGGCTACGGCCGGAGAAAATAAGTGCGCGAGGATTCTGTAACGCTGACCCCCGAAGGGTACGAGCGGTTGAAGAGCGAGCTCGATCGACTGCGCCAGTCGCGCCTGGCGACGATCGATGAAGTTAAGGTTGCGCGGGAGTTAGGTGACCTGTCGGAAAACGGTGACTACCACGCCGCCCGCGATGCCCTGGCGCTGATCGAGAACCAGTTGGCGGAGGTTGAGACCAAGCTGCGCAACGCGGAGATCATCGAACCGAGCGACAGCGGCGAGGTCGAGGCGGGCATACCGGTTCTGCTGCGCAACGAAACGACCGGGGAGGTCACGCGGGTGATCTTCGTCGACTCGGTCGAGATAGCGTACACGCCGGGCGGCGTCAGCCTCAGTTCGCCGTTGGCCCAGGCGCTGCTTTACTTGCGGGTGGGTGAGCAGGGCGCGATGGACAACGGCCAGGGCGAGGTGGTTTACACAGTGATGCAGGTGGGCGACGCCACCTAGCGCGGGACAGGGGCAAGGCGGAACCATGGCGAGCGCGAGCGCACCAACGATTGTTGGCCTAGACATTGGCACGACCAAGATCTGCTGCCTGGTCGGCAGTCTGGACGACAACCAGCAGGTCGCTGTCCGCGGCCTAGGCTTGGCGCCCTCGGTCGGTTTGCGCAAGGGTGTGATCATCGACCAACAGGGCACGGTGGAGGCCATCCGCCGGGCGGCCGACGAGGCGGCGCGGCAGGCGGGCTGTGCGCTGACCGGCGCGTACGTCTACGTTGGGGTGACCGGCGACCATGTTGACAGCTTTACCTGCCACGCGGCGGTGCGCATCGAGCAGTTCGACCACGACATCCTCCCCGCCGATGTCGACCGGGTCACGGCGCTGGCCACCGCGGGGGTGCAGAAGGCAACCCGCGACATCCTGCTCGAGCGGCCGCGCGCGTTCATCGTCGATGGCCGGCGGGTCGCCGATCCGCTGGGCCTGAACGGCGAGAGCCTCGAGGTGGACCTGCACGTGGTGACCGGCGAGCGACGTTTCCTGCAGCAGGTGCGCAGTTGCGTGGAGAACGCGGGCTTACCGGTGGATAGCTTGGTGCTTGAGGCCGTGGCCACGGGCGAGGCGGTGCTCCGGCCGGAGGAGCGAGAGCTCGGGGTGGTCGTGGTTGACCTGGGCGGCGGGACCACCGATATCGCGGTCTACCACGAGGGACAGATGGTCCATACCGCGGCGATCGCGGTCGGTGGCGCGCACGTCACGGCCGACCTGTCGTACGCCCTCGGCGCGACCTACCAGACCGCTGAGGACCTCAAGCTGCGCTACGGCCGCGCGACCCCGGACCTGTGCGATCCCGATGGCGCGATTGCGTACACCAACGCCCGCGGCGAGGTAGCCGAGG
>DHNJ01000133.1:34977-35746 GCA_002409445.1 Armatimonadetes bacterium UBA5419
CGCCCGCGGCGAGGTAGCCGAGGCGGAGCATGCGCTGTTGGCCGAGGTGGCCGGGCCGCGACTCGAGGAGCTATTTGAGCTGGTCGGCCGCGAGCTGCGGCGCGCCGGCTACGACCTGCAACGGCTGGCCGGCGGCGTCGTCCTGGCCGGCGGGGCCAGCACGCTGCCTGGCGTGCAGTTGGTGGCGCGGCAGGTGCTGGGCGTGCTCGTGCGCGAGGCCAAGCCGCGCGGCATCGTCGAGGGTGCGGCACTCGTTGCGGACCCGCGGTTCGCTACGGCGGTCGGCCTGGTCCGGCTGGGCGGCATGGACCAGGCGGCGCGGCTGGCGCGGATCGAGGACACCTCGCTGGCCGCGCGCCTGCGCACGTTCTGGCGCAACATCACTCGCCTCTTTGACTAGCCTCGTCGCCGCCCTGCTCGCCTGGTACCGCGAGACCGCGCGGCCGCTGCCCTGGCGCGCGACGACCGACCCCTACCGCGTCTGGCTCTCCGAAGTCATGCTCCAGCAGACGCAGGTGACCACGGTGCTACCGTACTACGCCCGCTTCCTGGCCCAGTGGCCGACGGTCGAGGCCTTGGCCGCGGCGGCGCGCGACGAGGTGCTCGCGGCTTGGCAGGGGCTGGGCTACTACCGGCGGGCGCACGCGCTGCACGAGACGGCGCGGTTGGTCGTCGCGCGCGGCGGCTGGCCGACGGAACTGGCCGAGTGGCGGGCGCTGCCCGGCTTCGGCGAGTACACGGCCGGTGCGCTGGCGAGCATCGTCGGTGG
>DHNJ01000189.1:0-2435 GCA_002409445.1 Armatimonadetes bacterium UBA5419
GTCCGCGGTCCCAGTTAGGGTGGTCCGCGGCGCCGCGGGTCCCGGAACCGACGGCCGGCCGTGCAGGCAGGCTTACTGCGGACAGGAGTGTCCGCGGTCCCGGGCGGGGTCACCCGGCGGCCCGATTGTACCGCCACCGCTTCGGCGGCAGAGCGGTTCCGCACCTGGCCCCACACGCCGAGCGGACCTCTCCCGCTGTCGTCCCCCTAACTGGGACCGCGGACATTCCTGTCCGCACGACCACCGTGCTGCCAGAACCACCATCGCCGGAGCTGTCGCCGTCTGCCGGCGGGGCTGAAGCGCCGAAGAGCAATGCCGTCGAGGCGCCGGCGGTCCCTGCTGAGGGTCGCCACCGGCGCCGACCGGCCCAGGCCACCGTGGTCCACCGACCCGCGTGGCCGTGCGGACATTCATGTCCGCGGTCCCAGTTAGGGTGGCCGTCGAGCCACGAGGGACCGTCCGCCGCACGTCTCCCGCGCGAAACTCACGTCAGGCCCGCCTCGGCCTCTTCCTCGGGTGTGACCAGGTGGCGCTGGTGGTCAGGCACCGGGTGCAGCCCCTGGCTGCGGCGGCCCGCGCCAACCCTGAGCTGGCCACGCTCCACATCGGTAACCTCCAGCATCAGCGCGTCCGCCAGTGGCTTGGCTTCGTCAGACATCCGAGCCACTAGCGCCTCGACCTGCGCGCGAACGCGGCTGGCGTTCAGCGCGTGCATGGTCAGGCGCAACGCCATGCCTTCCTCCAGCAGCGCGGCGTCCTCCGGACTGGACGGAGGGCAGACGAAGCACTCGAACGGTTGGGTGAAGATTCTCATGTCATTGCTCCAGCCGGGCTTCCTCGCCTTGGCGCCACCTTGCCGCCCCCTCACGCCAGGCCGAGACGCCGAGCCTCAACTCACGTCCGTCCCGCCTGGCCTTCCCACTCGGCCTAGCCGTCCCACGCCCCCGCCGAGCTCCGCTGCCAGTACGAGCCAGCCGATGGGCCGTGGTTCTCGGCGGGGGCGGAGACGGTGGGCTATCCCGGAAACCGCGTCAGTAGCGCCACCCCGGCTCCAGTTTGATTGGCGGCGACAAGTTCGTGACTTCGCCGCCGAGTTCGCGCACGACCCGATGCGCCGATGACAGATCAGGGTCTCGGACGTACTCGTGCCACTCCGGTCCCGTGTCCCAGTACTCGGCGAGTCGACACAACAGTTCGTCACCGCGCCAAACACCATCCTCGATGATGGCTTGCCGGCCATGGACCGTAATCATCGCCGCCATAGGTCACCTCGTCGATCGCGGCGCGCTGTCGACGCAACCCGCCGGTTCTGTTCCGTGCTGGACAACGCCACCCCCATGCGCCTAGTAGCGGACCAGAGGGTCGAGCGGCGGTGGTTCCCCCGTGACCGTCACCGTGCCGCCGAGCAGCTCCGCCACTTTCTGGGCCGCGGCCAGGTCGGGGTACGGCGTATGGTCGGAGTACTTGCGCACGTAGCCAAAGGCGTTCGTAAACTCAATCAGATCCGGCTCGCCCGACCACTTGCCGTCCTCGATGACCATCGACTCGGCCCCAACCCGCAACTCGATTCTCATCGCCCTGTCCCCTAGTTCGGCCTCGCGCGCCGATACTCCTTGCCCAGACTATAGCACCGCCGTCGCCGCCTGTCAGCCGCCCCGGCCCTCCCGACCACCCCCGCCGTCGGCGGCCCCGATTGTACCGCCGCCGCTCCGGCGGCAGGAAGCCGGCACACCCAACAACGTTGCCGTCGAGGCGCCGGCGGTCCCTGCTGGGGGCCGCCACCGTCGCCGGCCAGGCCAGGCCACCGGGGTCCGCCAGCCCACGTGGCCGTGCGGACAGGAATGTCCGCGGTCCCAGTTAGGGTGGCCGTCGGCCCACGAGGGACCGCCCGCCGCACGCCTGCCGCGCGATACTCACGTCAGGCCCGCCTCGGCCTCTTCCTCGGGCGTGACCAGGTGGCGCAGATGGTCGGTGACGGGGTGCAAGCCATCTGCTCTACGTGCTGCCCCCTGCTGCGTAAGGCCCTCCTCGAATAGGTTGGCGTCCGCAACCAGCGCATCGGCGAACGGCTTCGCCTCGGCACTCATGCGCGCGGCGATGTCGCGTACCTGAGCCGCCAGCTTCGTCACGTTCAGGGCATGCATTCCCCTGATCAGACGCCGACCCTCGCTGAGCAGAGCCGCGTCCTCCGGGCTGGGTGCCGGGTACACCGTGAACTGCAACTCGTCGGGAACGCCAAGCATGCGTCGTCCTCCCACCTGACGGCCACCGTGCGGGGGCCGGGTCCCTCCCTTGGTATACCCAGGTTAGCACGTTCATGTCAGCGATGCGCAGGGGGCCACCCAAGGAAACGCCAGCCCGGCCGTGACGAGCGACGACGGCAGCGTCGAAAGCTGCCGAAAGCTCACCTTCCGACTGGCCTGGCGGCCAGTGTC
>DHNJ01000189.1:2682-4070 GCA_002409445.1 Armatimonadetes bacterium UBA5419
CCTGCTTCGGCCTCCGCTGCGCTCCAGCCGAGTCTAAGGTCGCGGGCTGGCAGCCCGCGCCACATGGGCGGGATCTGGCCCCCTCACTCCAGCGCCGGGCCGGCGATGCGTTCGCCGGCTTGTTGGCGGAGTTGGTCGGCGGGTTCGAAGGTGCCGTAGAAGAGGGCGTTGGCGTCGGCCCAGGTGTAGAGGCGCTCCCAGGCCTCGTCGTCGAGCACGACGCCCTCATGCCCAGCGCGCAGCTGCGTGAGGAAGGCCGAGGCGCGGGCGCCGAACTTGTCGGGTGGGGCGAGGGGTTCCCAGTTGCCCTCGGGGGCGCCCCAGGCGGTGTACGGCACGCGCGGCGCCAGCGCGTTGTAGGAGGCGGTGTAGTGGCCGTCGGGGCGGCCGGTCAGGTCGACGCCGCCGTCGGGGGTGGGGCCGCTGTGGCAGCTAACGCAGGAGGCGTCGAGCACGGGCTGGACCAGCAGCGGGTAGCTGAACGGCCGCGCGCCGTCGGGCGCCGGGCGGATGACCGAGGGGGCGCGCCGCGCGGCGGCCACCTGGCGGGCCGGGGCGGCCTCGGTGCGCTGCTCGTGGCAGCCGACGCAGCCGACCTGCTCGCCCGGCTGGAGGTAGGTGATGCTGCGCATGGTTTGCACCGCGCGGCCCTCGGCGTCGAGCGCCTGGAAGGCCAGCGGCAGCCGCGCGGGGGCGCGGAAGTAGGCCGAGCCGTCCGCCTCGACCGGCACCGTGCCGAGCACCTGCTTGCCCGGCGAGGCGTTGGCCAGGCCGACGTACGGCTGGTTCGCGTGCGGCGTGGTCTTGGGCAGGACCTGCAGGATGCGCAGCGCGCGGATCGGTGTGTCCGCGGGCAGCGGCGGCCAGGCGCGGTGGACGTCCTGCATGAAGTAGGTGCCCTCGTCGGCCGCGGCCAGTGTCGGCTGCAGCTGGCTGGGCAGCGCCGGCGGCGTCGGCCGCGGGGCGATGGGCATGGCCCAGAGGCTCGAGAGGTTCGGGTCGCGATAGAGCAACTCGCGCCGGCCGGCCGCGTCGACCAGGTACAGCCCGTACTGGTTCGGCGGGTTGCGGTTGGGCTCGCCGATCAGCGGGTCGTAGCTGAAGCTGGCGATGAACAGCCGCTCGCTCAGCGGATAGGGACTCTTGTAGGTGCTGCCGGGCCAGCGCTGCGCGGCCGCGGGCAGCGGGCCGGCCGGCGGGCTGGTCGGGCCCCAGGCGCCGCCCGCGCCGTTGTCGACGGCGGACTCGCTCTCCGGGAAGGGCACGTCCGGCGTCAGCCGCTCGAGCGGCTCCAGCCCGTCATAGCCCGCGCGCGCGTCGAAGAGGACCACCGAGCCGGCGGTCATCGCGTGGTGCGCGGCGGCGGTGCCCATGATCCGCGTCGAGCC
>DHNJ01000189.1:4231-5050 GCA_002409445.1 Armatimonadetes bacterium UBA5419
GCCCATGATCCGCGTCGAGCCGGGCACGGCGCGCGCCTCCCACAGCCCGGTCGGGTTGCGCGTGTGGTTGCCGTAGAGGATCGCCACGTTCGAGCCGTCCGGCCGCGCGCCCCACAGCTGCTGGTAGAAGACCGCGTCGCGGTCGACATAGTCCCACCGCGTGTACGCCAGCCGCCCGTCGTTGAGCACCGCCGGGTCCCACTCCTGGGTCTCGTGCCAGGAGATCGTCCGCGGCTCGGCCCCCGGCGCATCGAGCAGGGTCAGCGTGTAGACCCGGCACGGCCCCTGCCCGCAGCGGTGGTAGCCGCCGCGCCGCGTGCTGACGAAGACGACCCCGCCGCCGGGCAGCCAACGGGGCGAGAAGTCGTCGAACGGCCCGCTGGTCAGCCGCTGCAGCCCGCGGCCGTCGGGCGCGACCGACCAGAGGCTGAAGACCCGTTCGAGATGCTGCTCGCGGTTGACCGGGATGGTCTGGGTCTCGCAGTAGGCGAAGAGGATCTGCTGGCCGTCGAAGCTGACGTCGAGGTGCTGGAAGGCACCGGTCGGCAGGTCGGCGGTCAGCTCGCGCGCGGCCCAGCTGGCACCGGGGCGGTCGAGGACGAAGATGCCGCCGCCCGGCACCGCGCAGCTGCCGTAGTACTGGGTCAGCTGGTGGCTGAACATGCTCGGCGCGTGCTTGACGAAGGCCAGCGGGCCCAGGTCGTCCAGCTGGCCGAAGAACAGCGCGCGCTGGGCCCAGCGGGCCTCGCGCCACAGCTCGGGCCAGCGCGGCGAGTCGGCGGCCAGCGCCGCGGCCTCTGCCGCCCAGGCGCGCCACGG
>DHNJ01000029.1 GCA_002409445.1 Armatimonadetes bacterium UBA5419
CTGGACCCACCCCTGCCGCTACGAGGGGCAGGAGGCGGTCGTCTTGGCCGCCGTCCGGCCGCGCGCCGGCGCGCTCGAGGTCAGCGTCGCGGTGCGTGGCGACCGCCGGCCCGACGGCCACCCGCGGCTGACGCGCATCGCCTTCGGCCCGGGCAGCGAGGTGCCGCGGCGGGTCTACTACGGCCACGGCAACGTGGTCCAGGACCCGTCCGCCTTCAGCCTCGGCTACAACGGCTTCCGCCTCTCGACCCGCCATGTCGGCTTCGACTACCCCGGCGGCCTGAGCCTCCTGCAGGCGACCGACGTCGTGCCCAACGCGCTCGAGTTCAACCCGGCCACCCGCCAGGCCACGCTCAGCTCGGTCCACGACACGAACTACCTGCTCGTCCCCAGCGACCGCGGCGCGATGGCCGCGGCGCGCGTCTGGCGCGGGATCAACGGCCTGCGCGCGGCGCCCGGCGTGGCCGAGCTGGCCGGCATGATGTGCCTCGACCAGTGGGGCGGCGACTACGGCCGCGCGGCCGACGACCTCGAACGCGCGACGCGCTACGGCTTGGACCGCGCGGTCTTCGTCAAGCACGCCTGGCAGCGCTGGGGCTACGACTACCGCCTGCCCGACATCTGGCCGCCGCAAGGCGACCGCGCCGACTTCGACCGCATGATCCGCGCCGCGGGCGTGCACGGGCGGCTGATGTGCCTGCACGACAATTACATCGACTTCTACCCGGACGCCGACGGCTACACCTACGACGAGATCACCTTCAACCCGGACGGTAGCCCGCAGAAGGCCTGGATCAACGAGGGCCGTGGCGCCCAGAGCTACCGCTGGCTGCCGAGCGCCTTCCGCCCGTACCTGGCCCGCAACCTGGACCTGATCTTCCGCGAGGTCGGGCCGGTCAGCTACTTCATCGACGTCTTCTCGGCGATGGCCCCGCACGACGGCTATGACCGCGCGGGCAACTACTTCACCCGCAACGAGACCGCGCGGATCTGGGGCGACACGTTCGATTACGTGCGCGAGCGGCTGCGCGGGCCGACCATCTCTGAGGCTGGCACCGACATCCTCATCGGCCACCTCGACGGCGCCCAGGCCGACCACGGCAGCGCGCTCTCGGCCAGCTTCGGCTCGAACCTGACCGCCGCCGCGACCGACCGCACGCCGTGGTTCGACATGGCCCACCACGGCCGGTTCATCCTCTTCGCCGGCGGCCTCGGCCCGCGCTACGCCGGCGATCTGCCGGCCGACCGCCACGGCTACGGCACCGACGACTACCTGACGCTGACCGCGCTGGGCGGCCGCACGCCGATGTCCGACGGCCCCTTCTCGCGCCGCGCGGTGATGACCTACTGGCTGCTGCAGCCGCTCTGCGAATCGCTCGAACGCCAGGAGATGCTGGCCCACGAGTTCCTCGACGACCAGGTCACCCGCCAGCGCGTCACCTGGCCGACCGGCACCGTCACGGTCAACCGCGGACCCGAGGACATCACCGTCGACGGCCACGTGCTGCCCGAGTACGGCATGATCGCCCAGGTCGGCGCGCACCAGGTCGACATCAGCCGCCGCGACGGCATCGTCAGCGCGCGCGCCGAGTCGCCCGGTTGGCTCTTCGTCGACGCTCGCTCGCCCAGCACGCACCGCTACTACGCACGCACCGCGGTGACCGGCTTCGAGGACCAGGGCAACCGCAACTACGCGATCACCATGGACTGGAACGTCCTGCGCCAGATCCCCGCCGACATCCGCCCGTTCATCCACATGACCGGCGAGCTCGAGCAGCTGCCCGGCGCCACGCGCAACGCCGACATCCTCTGGCAGACGCCGTCGGGCAACATCGAGGACGTGATCCACGACGCGCCGGCGGAGCACGAGGTGGTCGTCATGGGCACGCTGCCCGAGGGGCTGCGGCCGGGCCGCTACGGCATCCGCTACGGCATCTACGAGCCCAGCGGCTCGCGCCATCCGCTCGACGCCCCGGCCGACGGCGGCGGCCGCCACGACGGCGGCGAGATCATCGTCGAGGGCGAGGGCGACGCGGCGACCATCACCTGGGTCCCGCCCACGCCCCAGCCGCCGACCAACGACAACGTCGACCGCCGCGTGCTCGACTTCGGCCCGGTCCAGACCAACCTGGCCGCCCGCCTCACCACCGCCCCCGGCAGCCTCCAGATCACCCTCCTCCCCGACAGCACCGCCGGCGAAATCACCGTCGATCTCGCCCACTTCGACCTCCCCGCCCAAATCGAGGCCGTCGAACAACTGGACGAGTTCGGCGCGGTCGTCGGCGAAGTCCCCTACGAACTGAACACCGGCCGCCTGACCATCCAGACCGCCGACGAGGCGTTCGCGTACCGGGTGCGGGGGTAGCGGGTTAGCCCGTAACCAGACCAACGTAGGGCCGCCCGGCCCACCATGCCGGCCGCCCCTCCGGCGCGCCGGCTTCTAGCCGCCATAGCCCAATCCTGCTTCCGCCCCGCCCCCCCCCCCCCCCCGCGGCCCCCACCCAGGGGCCCC
>DHNJ01000141.1:0-676 GCA_002409445.1 Armatimonadetes bacterium UBA5419
GCGCGCGGCCCAGCAGGTAGCCCGCTTCGCCCCGCCGCCGCGCGGGCAGGTCGCGGGCGGCGAGGGTGCCCTCCAGCAGCGCCGCGGCGCGGCGCGCCTGGGCTTCGGTCTGAGCGGGGTCGTTCAATAGGTCGCGGGCGGTCGCGATATCCTCGGCCCACGGCAGCGCCATGGCCACCGTCGGCAACCACAGCAATACCAGCAACCAGGTCCGTCGCCAGGCCATCCGTGCCAACCCCACGCCGTCCGTGGCGGCGTATCGTACCGACAGTCTAGCACCCCCAAGACTGAGCCGGGCCCCGGCCCGGCCGCGGCCGAACTGTGGCCCGTGTTAGGCCAGCGCGAGCGCGCGCGGCGGCTCGATGGTCACCGGGCGGCCGGCCGACAGGTCGAGCATCCGGTCGAGGGCAATCTTGGCCCAGTGCGCGGTCTCTGCGTCAACGGTGATCTGGTTGTGGACGCGGCCGGCGACCAGCTCCTCAAGCACCCACAGCAGGTGCTGCGGGGTGATGCGGAACATCGTCGCGCACTGGCAGCGGCAGTCGTCCAGGCTGACCACGGTCTGCTCGGGGTGCTGCGCGGCGAGCCGCTGGACGAGGTGGATCTCGGTGCCAATCGCCCAGGTCGTGCCGGGCGCGCCCTCGCGCACCTGGTTGATGATGTACTCGGTCGAGCC
>DHNJ01000141.1:723-5148 GCA_002409445.1 Armatimonadetes bacterium UBA5419
TCAGCGGCGAAACGGTTCGCCAGCCGGCGGACCAGGTTCAGCTCGGTCCCGATGGCCCACTTGGAACCGGCCGGGGCCGCCTCCAGGGCCTTGATGATGTACTCGGTCGAGCCGACCAGATCCGCCGCCTGCACCGTCTCGAACGGGCACTCGGGATGGACCAGGATCTTCACGCCAGGGTACTTGTCGCGCGCGCGCTCGACGTGAATCGGGCTCATCCGCGAGTGGACGCTGCAGTGGCCGCGCCAGAGGATCAGCCGCGCGGCGCGCAGCTGCTCCTCGGTGTTGCCGCCGAGCTCCTGGGTCGGGTCCCAGACGACCATCTGGTCGAGCGGGATGCCCAGCCGGTAGCCGGTGTTGCGACCGAGGTGCTGGTCGGGGAAGAAGACCAGCTTATCCGGGCTATCAGGTGTGCCGTCGGCGGTCCGCTCCAGCGCCCAGCCGATGACCTTCTCGGCGTTGCCCGAGGTGCAGACCGAGCCGCCCTCGCGGCCGACCAGCGCCTTGAGCGAGGCCGCCGAGTTGACATACGTCATCGGCACGAGCAGGTTGTCCGCGCAGACCTCGCCGAGTACCGCCCAGGCCTCCTCGACATCATCGATGCCGGCCATGTCGGCCATCGAGCAGCCGGCGCCGAGGTCGGGCAGAATGACCTTCTGGTGCGGGAAACCGAGGATGTCGGCGCCCTCGGCCATGAAGTGGACGCCGCAGAACACGATATAGTCAGCCTCGGGCCGCGAGGTCGACAGCTGGGCTAGCTTAAGCGAGTCGCCGGTGAAGTCCGCGTAGCGGATCACGTCGTCGCGCTGGTAGTGGTGGCCGAGGATCGTCACGCGGCTGCCGAGCGCGGCCTTGGCGGCCGGCAGGCGCTGGTGCAGCTCATCGAGCGGCAGACGCAAAATGTCCTCGGGGATAGGTTGCTGGAAAGCCATCGGGTGCCTCCTCAACGTCATCTCTACCGATAAGAACCCAGCGGCTCAACGATTCTTTCACGCCATGCTAGCACAGCGCTCACCGCATCATACCGCGAGTCCGGGCAGGAGTCCGCGTGCGCGGGCCGAAACGGGGTTACACGTAGGTTGACAGCGGATCTTGCCGCCCGCTATCATGGGCGCGGCCCCTCCCCCGGCGCGGCGGGCCGGGCGGCGGGCGCCGAGCGATGGACGAGCCGAGGCAGAGGCAATGAAGAACTGGTCGCGGTCTACACAGATCACTGTCGCGCTTGTGGTGCTGCTGTTTGTCGGGCTCATCGTCCGCTCGGCCAACCTCAAGCGCGTGGCCCGCATCATCGCCCACGAGACCGTCTCGCAACGCTCGCTCGACGCCGCGCGGCCGCTGATCATCAAGCAGCGGCTCGCCCGCCTGTTCAAGGACCGCACCGACCAGGCCAAGAAGCAGGCCATCCGCACCGTGCAGACCTTCGCCGCCGACCGCAACATCGTGGAGGTCGACGACCATCACATCCCCATGGCGCAGGCCGCCGCGGCAACGATCGTCGAGTTCCTCTCGGACCTCGAGCTGCCCGTCCGCGCCGCCGCCGCCGACGCGCTGACCCGTATGGGCAAGCCCGCCGCACGCCCGCTGATCGATACCGCACTGACCAGCCCGGACAAGGACGTCCGCTCGAACGCGACGGCTGCCCTGCGCGAGATCGGTGAGGTCGCCGTGCCCGAGATGATCGACGCGATCAAGTCCGGCACACCGAGCCAGAAGGTCGGTTGCGCGGGTGCCATCGGGCGCCTCAAGTCGCCCCGCGCCATCGCCAGCCTCATCTCCTCGCTCTCGGCCGAAGAAGTCGAGGTCCGTCTGGCCTGCCGGGATGCGCTCGTGGCCATGGAGGAGTCGGCGGTCGACGCGCTGATTACCGCCCTGGATGACGCCAACGCCTTCACCCGCCAGCACGCCGCCGAGGCGCTGGGCGAGACCGCCGACCCGGCCGCCGCCGCGCCGCTGCTCGCCGCGCTGAACGACGACAACCGCCTGGTCCGCCTGGCCGCGACGTATGCCGTGGGCAAGGTCGGCAGCAACACCGCGACCACGCAGCTGATTGCCCGCCTCGGCGACGAAGACCGCGAGATGCGCGAGGCCGCCGCCGTCTCGCTCGGCCAGATCGCCGACCCGCGCGCGGTCGACCCGCTGGTCACCGGGCTGAGCGACCGCGTGGACAAGGTCCGCGAGGCCTCCGCCGCCGCGCTCGGCCGCCTGGGCACCGAGGCCGTGCGCGCCCTGCCCGCGATCGAAGCTGCCTCGCGCGATGCCGACGAGGGCATCCGCCTGGCTGCCGTCTTCGCCCTCGGCCGCATCGGCAGCACCAGCTCTCTCGGTGCGCTGACCGCCCGCGTCGACAACGACCCCTCCGCCCTCGTCCGCCAGCGCGCGGCGCGGGCCCTAGGCGACCTGCGCTCGCCCGCGGCCATCCCCGCGCTCATCGCCGCTTTCGATGACGCCGACTGGCGCGTCAGCTATGCCGCGCAGGAGGGCCTGGCCGCCCTCGGCCAGCAGGCCGTCGCGCCGCTGCTGACCACGCTCCAGAGCCCCGATCTGCTCGCCGCGCGCTACGCACGCAAGGCACTCGTCCGCATGGACCCGCCGCCCGTGCGCCAGGTCGAGGTGCTCACCGGCGCGTCCAACCCGCCGGCCACCCGCCTCAACGCGACGATCGCCCTGGGTGAGATGAACTCACCGGAGGCCGACGCTCTGCTCGAAACGCTCAGCACCGACACCGACGGCCGCGTCGCCGAGGCCGCCCGCCAGGGCCTGATCGTCCGCGGCACCCCGGCGGTCGGCGCGGAGGCGCTGGCGCCCGCGGTGGTCAATGGCGACAACGGCGATAGCGATGCGGCCACAGAGGCCGACGCGACCGCCGTGCCGGCCCCTGAACCCGCCCCCGCTGACTGATCCCCGGCGATCATCGGCTATAATCCGCGGCGTGGATATCCGAGCGCTGGCTGGTCATTATCGCGCCGAGCTTTGGCTGTGCCTGGCCGTGCTCGTGCTCAACGTCCTCTTCCTCAACCACGTCGGCGTCTTCGACGTGGACGAGGCGATCTACACCGAAGCCACGCGCGAGATGATCGAGTCGGGCGACCTCGTCACGCCGTACTACAACTACGAGTACCGCTGGAAGAAGCCGCCGCTGACCTACTGGGTGATGTACCCCGCGCAGGCCGTCCTCGGCTCGACCGCCGGCGCGGCGCGGCTGGCCTCCGCGGTGCAGGGAGCGCTCTGCGCGCTGCTGCTCGCGCTGTTCGGCCGCTTCGTCTTCAGCCGCGCGGCGGGGCTCTGGGCCGGCGCCATCTTTGGCACCTGCTTCCACGGCTACATCATGGGCCGCGGCGCGGTCACCGACATGACCCTCGTGCTCTGGCTGACGGTCTGTTGGCTCGCGCTGTTCCTCGCCGACGACCGCCGCTCGGTGCCCTGGATGATCGTCGGCGGCGCGGCGATGGGCCTGGCCACGCTGACCAAAGGCCCGCTGGCGATCGCCCTGTGCGGCGGCAGCTGGCTGACCTACCTGCTCCTGCGCCGCCGCGTGTGGACGGGCATCCGCGAGCCGCAGGCTTGGTGGGGCATCGTCGCCCTGCTGGTCGTCGCCGCGCCGTGGTACTGGGCGATCTACGCCCTGCACGGCACCGCCTTCTACGAGGAGTTCCTCGGCTACCACAACGTCGCGCGCTTCGCCCAGGAGCTGGAGGGCCACGGCGGGCCGATCTACACCTATCTGCTGATGGTCTTCGTCCTCTCCGCGCCCTGGAGCGGGCCGGTCGTCGCCAGCCAGGTCCGCGACCTGCGCGCCGCCTGGCAACGCTGGCGGGCCAAGGAGCGGGCCACCCGCGCCGACCGCGCCACACTGTGGCTGCTGGTCGCCTTCTGGCTGACGATGGGCCTCTTCTCCGCCGCCCAGACCAAGCTGCTCAACTACATCGCCCCCGTCTACCCGCTCGCTGCGCTGCTCGCCGGGCGCTACGTGGCGCAACTGCTCGACGGTGAACTGACCGTCAAGCCGGCCACCTTGTGGTTCCTCGGCGGCGCGGGGCTGTTGGTCATCGGCGGCATGGGCCTGGTCCTGGCCACGGCCGAACTGTGGACCGGCAGCCTCGAAGTCATCCAGCGCGAGCTCGAAGTCGACCGCCTGGTGCTCGGGCCGTGGCCGCTGGTCGCCGGGATCATCCTGCTTGTCGGCGTGGTCGTCGTTGCGCTGATCTGGCGCCGCGGCGTCACCCAGCGCGCCTTCGTCGCCCTCGGCAGCCTCGGCGTGACCGCCGCGGTGCTCGCCTGGTTGACCTTCATGCCGGTCTTCTACCACTACCAGGAGGGCACGCTGCGGGTCATGGCCATCGAGGCCCAGCGCATCGCCGGCCCGACGGGCGAGATCGCCGCGCTCAACCTGCACTGGCCCAGCCTGACGCTGACCACGCAGCGGCG
>DHNJ01000141.1:5274-5933 GCA_002409445.1 Armatimonadetes bacterium UBA5419
CTGACGCTGACCACGCAGCGGCGCATCGACTACTACCCCGCGACCAACGAGCCGGACCTGCCGCTCGACGTGCTCCACGCCAAGCTGCGCCGCCGCTTCGACCAGCCGCGGCCGATCGTCATGATGTCGCGCAAGGTGCGCGAGAAGGACCTGCTGGTCGGCGTCCAGCACTACGTCTGGGCCGACCGGCTGGGCTACAAGATGATCAGCAACCTGCCGCCGCCCGCCGGCTACGAGCTGCCACCGTCACCGTCGACGGAGGCGCAGGTGCGCCGGCTGCAGCGCGGCGACTAGTTGCCCCCGGCCGCCGCCCCGCCCCAGGCCGCCTCGGCCCAGGGTACCAGCGCGCCGTACTTGTCCTCCCAGGTCGTATACATCGCGCCCACAATGCCCGGGACCTCGGCCGTCGCGGCCTTCCAGGCGGTGATCGCCGCGCCGTCCTCGTCGCCGTCGTAGTAGCCGCTGAGCATCTGCCGCAGCCCCAGGTCGGCGAAGAACTGCGCGTTGGCGCCCATCAACCCGCCATGCCAGTTCATGATGCCGACGTCCGGGTCAAGCCCCTCCCACGACCCGGCCCACGAGCCGTTGACCGCGTAGTACTTGTCGACCGCGTTGTGCATCGGGTCGAACATGTCGTTCCAGACCCAGATCTGCGCGCC
>DHNJ01000141.1:6077-6348 GCA_002409445.1 Armatimonadetes bacterium UBA5419
GCCTCGTCGCGGATGATCTGCGCCGAGAGGCGGATGTTCTCTGCCAGCAGCTGGCCCGGCGTCATGCCCCGTGCCTGGCACCCCGCGCAGCGGTTGGCAACGCGGATCTCGTCGTGGCTCATCAGGAACGCCGCGGGCGCCAGCCGGTCGCGCGCGTCGACGACCTCCTTGCGCCAGCCCTCGAAGACGCGCGGCTCCGTCAGACAGCCGTTGACCCGGCCGTCGTAGACCGAGATTGTGTGGTAGTAGCTGATGTGGACCGTGTCGCCCT
>DHNJ01000141.1:6464-7982 GCA_002409445.1 Armatimonadetes bacterium UBA5419
GCTGATGTGGACCGTGTCGCCCTCGGCCAGGCGGCTGCCCGCGGGCACCGTGATCCGCGGCGGCTCATGCCACGAGCGCCAGGGGTGCAGCCCCGGGTCGACGATCGGCGCGACATCCGTGCCCTCGTCCAGCCGCGTGCCGTCGGCCGTCGTCACCCGCACCGGGCAGCCCGCGCGCCGCAGCACGTTGACCAGCGGGATCTCCTCCAAGCTCACATCATCGATCCAGAAGCTGCCCGTCCCGCCCCACCAGCTGCCGATATACAGCCGCGCCTCCTCGTGCTCGAAGCTGTTGAAGACCAGGTCCACCCGCTGCCAGTCCATCGTCGGCTGCGCGGGGAAGGTCTGGAACAGCAACGAGGTGCCGGTGTCGAGCGAGAGCACCTTGGCCTCGGTGTCGACCGGGCTCAGGCTGTCAGTCTTCAGCCAGTAGCTCAGCCGATACTGCCGGTGCGGGATAAGGTCGATGACCTGGGCGACGCGCGCGTGGCGGTGCTCGTTCTGGTTCACGTCGGTGAACCGCAGCGAGGCGCCGCCGCCGTGGAAGACCTCGCGGTCGACATAGGTCGTCACGCCGGGGTCGTCCTGCATCGTCCAGCCGGCGAAGCGCTGGCCCTCGGCCGCCTCGAAATCGGCGTTGGCGATGTCCACGATGTGCGGCTGGTGCACCAGCGCGCCATCGCGCACGACGAAGGTCGCGCCCTCAGACAGCACGCCCTCGAAGTCATTGCGGTTGGCCGGGTTGCCCATGACGATCGCGATGATGTCGAGCCCGGCGGCGTCCGCTGCCGCGCGCAGCGCGTCGGTGCGTTCGGGCGCGATGTTGTGGGAGAGGGCGACACCGGTGTAGCCGGCCGCGGCGGCCTCGGGCAGGCGGGCGATGACCCGGTCGACCTCGGCCACGTCGTACATCGGCCGCCAGACGAACATCCAGCGGTTGGTCATCTCGGGCGGGCCAAGCTCCGCCGCCCGCGCCCCCGTCACCACCAGACACAGCAAACCGCACACAACGAACAGTCGGCCCATGGTGCACTCCGCTGCCCGGAGCGTAGCAGCCGCGGCGAGCGGTCGTCAAGGCGGTGCGTGCTACAATGCGGCCGGGAGGGAGTGCGCGGTGGTCTTGTTGGGCGTTGATCCGGGCCTGGCGGCGACCGGCTGGGGTCTGGTCCAGAGTACTGGGCCGCGGCCGGCCAGCCTCGGCTACGGCTGCCTGCGGACCAGCGCCGGCGAGGAGCTCGGCGTCCGCCTCCTGACCATCCACGATGCCATCGCCGGCCTGCTCCGCGAGCATCGCCCCGCCGCCCTCGCGCTCGAACGCCTCTACCAGCTGCGCGACGGTAGCACCGGGCTCGCCGTGGGCCAGGCCGTGGGCGTCATCCGCCTCGCCGCGGCGCAGGCCGGCGTGCCCGTCGCCGAGTACACGCCGACCCACGTCAAGATGACCATCGTCGGCCACGGCCAGGCCGAGAAGCACCAGGTCCAGTTCATGGTCCAGCGGCTGCTCAACCTCGACGAGCT
>DHNJ01000141.1:8148-8327 GCA_002409445.1 Armatimonadetes bacterium UBA5419
CCTCGACGAGCTGCCCCGCCCCGACCACGCCGCCGACGCCCTGGCGCTCAGCCTGACGCACCTGTTCAGCGGCCTTAGCCGCGCCCAAGCGCCGAGCGCCGCGGCGACACTGGCGCCGCCGGGCGGCGCAGCGCCCCTGCCGGACCGGCTGGGGCGGGCGCCGGCCGCCGGCGACCCCC
>DHNJ01000031.1:0-755 GCA_002409445.1 Armatimonadetes bacterium UBA5419
GGGCCTGGCCCAGCTGCGCCTGCGCGCTCAGGTTCTCCGGCTCGCCTGCGACCACCGCCTGCCACCGCTCGACGGCCAGCGGCCAGTCCTCGGCCCGGGTCGCGACGAGCGCCAGGTTCAGCCGCGCCGCCGCCGAGTCTGGGTCAATCTCCAGGGCGCGCGCCCATGCCTCCGCGGCTAGCTCATCCTCACCGAGCTGGTACTGCGTCCAGCCCAAGTTCAACAGCGCGTCGACATGCTGCGGGTCAAGCGCCAGCGCGGCAGTGTAGGCCTCGACGGCCGCGTCAAGCATCGCTTGCCCGCCGAGTTGGCCAGCCGCGAGCCCGAGGTTGTACTGGCTCGCGAAGTCGTCCGGCTGCAAGAACGCCGCCTGGTGGAAACTCTGGACAGCCAACTCCAGGTCGCCCGCCGCGCCACGCTGGAGCGTCAGCAGGCCGCGCTGGAAGTAGGCCGGCGCGTAGTTGCGGTCGATGCCGATGGCGCCAACGAGCGTCGCGATTGCGGCGTCCAAGTCGCCCGTGTCGGCGATCGCCAGGGCTAGGTTCACCGCGTGCGGCGCCGTCCGCTCCAGCTCGAGGGCGCGGCGGTAGGCCACCACCGCCGGCTGGAACTGCCGCGCCACGCGCCGCGCGTGGCCCAAATTGGTCCAGGCCGCCACATGCTCGCGGTCCAGCTCGACCGCCCGCGAGTACGCGCCGATGGCCTCTGCCGTGCGCTCGAGCTGGTCCAAGGCCAGGCCCAGATTGAACCAGCCG
>DHNJ01000031.1:911-12719 GCA_002409445.1 Armatimonadetes bacterium UBA5419
CCAGGCCCAGATTGAACCAGCCGTCGGCGTACTTGGGATCGATCGCCACGGCCTTGCGCAGCGCCTCCTCGGCCGGCACCGGCTGTTGCGTGGCGAGCAGGGCGAGGGCCAGGTTGTTCAAGAGCCGCGGATCCCCCGGCCGCTGCACCACAGCATCGGTCAGCAGGGCGACGGCATCGGCCGGCCGGTCCTGCTGAAGCGCGATGGCGCCGAGCCAACTCTGACACTCGGCATCGCGCGGTTGGACGGCCAAGATACGTTCAAAGCCGCGCCGCGCGCCGTCCAGGTCGCCGGCGTCGTACAGGGCCACGGAGTCGTTGAACAGCGCCGCCACGGACTGGATCTCTTGGCCCAGGCCGGCAAACGCCAGGGCGAGCAGGGCTAGCAGCCAGACCGGTCGGCGGCAGACGCAGGTGCTCATGGCGTGATCTCAGGCCACGCTTTTCGCCGAAATGTCGTCCTCACCTGCCCACGCCGCACGCAGCCGCGCGACCAGCCCGTCGACGTGCAAGCCATGCCAGGCCAGCTGGTCCGCGCGCTCGCCGTGGTCGACAAACTCGTCCCGGATACCAGCGACTTCGAGGCGGCAATCGCTGGCCACCTGGGCCAAGACTTCCGCTACTGCGCTGCCAAATCCACCGACGACCGCGTGCTCCTCGACCGTGATCAGCACGTCGTGCCGCGCCGCCAGGTCACGCACCAGGTCTTCATCGAGCGGCTTGATGAACCGAGCGTTGGCCACCGTGACCTCGTGCCCCTCGCGCGCGAGGATCTCGGCGGCCTCGACGACGCTGCTGAGCAACGTGCCGGCGACCAACACCGCCACGCGCTGCCCCTCGCGGACGATCTCACCCTTGCCCCATGGCAGGTCGACCAGATCGGCGGGCAGGTCCAACCCTTCGACTGCCGTGCGCGGGTAACGGATGGCCACCGGCCCATGCACCGGGCCGTCGACGTAGGTCAGCGCCGTGCGCATCATGTGCAGCATCTCGACCTCGTCGGCCGGGGCCATGATCGACATGTGCGGGATATGCCGCAGGTAGGCATAGTCATACAGACCGTGGTGGGTCGGGCCGTCGTTGCCGACCAGTCCGCCACGGTCCAGCGCGAGGATCAACGGAGCCTTGTGCAGGGCCGCGTCGTGCAGGACCTGGTCGTAGGCCCGCTGGAGGAAGGTCGAATAGATGGCCGCGATCGGCCGCTGTCCAGCGACGGCCATCGCCGCCGCGGTGCAGACCGCGTGCTGTTCGGCCATGCCGACATCCAGCACCCGACCCGGGAACTCATCAACGACGTTCACCAGCCCCGTGCCATCGAGCATCGCCGCGCTGACCGCCATGACGCGCTTGTCCTCGCGCGCCAGGCGGCGGAAGCCCTCGACAAAGATGTCGGTGTAGGCCAGCGTCTTCGGCCCGCTCGACTTCGGCCGCACCGCGTGCAAGCGGCCCGGGTCGCACTCGGCCGGCTCGTAGCCCTTGCCCTTGTCGGTCAGCACGTGGATAACCACCGGCCCCTGCCGCGTCTTGGCATAGCGCAGCGTTCGGATCAGCAAATCAACCTCGTGCCCATCGATCGGTCCGAGGTACTCGTAGCCCAGGTCCTCGAAATACGAGTGCGGCAGGATCGCCTGGCGCATCGAGACGTCGATCCGCTCGAGCGCGCTGAGGGCATCCTCGCCCAGCGGCAGCCGGCGCACGGCGTCCTCGAAGTAGCGCTTGACCGTCGTGTACGGCTTGCCCACGCGCAGTTCGGTCATATACCGGCTCAGCGCGCCGACGTTCGGCGAGATGCTCATGCCGTTATCGTTGACCACGACGATGAGCCGCGTCCCCGCGTCGCCACCGTGGTTGAGGCCCTCGAAGGCCTGGCCCGCGGTCAGCGAGCCGTCGCCGATAACGGCGACGACATGGTGGTTCTGGCCCTGCTGGTCGCGGGCCAAGGCAAAGCCAACCGCGGCCGAGATGCTCGTGCCGCCGTGGCCGGCGCCAAACGCATCGTGCTCCGACTCGGCGGGCTTGCAAAACGGTGCCAGACCGTTAGTCTGACGGATCGTCGGCAGCTCAGCCAGCCGGCCAGTCAGCATCTTATGCGGGTAAGACTGGTGCCCAACGTCGAACACAATCTTGTCGGTCGGCGTGTCAAACAGGTAGTGCAGAGCGACCGTCAACTCGACCGTGCCGAGGTTGGAGCCAAAATGGCCACCACACGGCAGCGCAGTCACGACCTCGGTCAGATCCTGGCGCATTTCGGCACACAATTGCCGCAGTTCACTTATGTTGAGGCACTTAACATCGCCGGGGCCGCGGATGCTTTCGAGCAGCGGCTTAGTCGTTCGAGCCATACTTATCTCCCACGCCGACCGCTCAGTGGTCGCGTTCAATAACGTAGCGGGCAAGTGCCCGCAGCGGATCGGCCGCGGGGCCGAAGTCGTTCAGGGCTGCGACAGCCTCGTCGACGAGCGCCGCCGCCTGGCGCCGGCTCTCATCGAGGCCAAACAACACCGGCCACGTCGCCTTGGCATGGTCTGCGTCGCTGCCCACCGGCTTGCCCAGCGTCGCTTCGTCGCCCACCACGTCCAAGATGTCGTCCGCAATCTGAAACGCCAGGCCGAGCCCGCGCGCATAGCGGCGCAAGGACGCTACCTGCTCGGCGTGAGCACCGCCCAACAACGCGCCGCAGACCACCGCTGCGGTGATCAGTGCCACGGTCTTGCCAGTATGGATCGCCGCGACCAACTCCGCAGTGGGTGTCTGGCCCTCGCTCTGCAGGTCCAGCGCCTGCCCGCCGACCATGCCCGCCGCGCCAGCCTGCACGGCCAGCTCGCGGCTCGCGGCCAGCGCCCGTGCCGCGTCGATGCCCGGCTCGTCCGCGTTGCGCGCGACCAGCTCGAAGGCCAGGGTCAACAGCGCATCGCCGGCCAGCAGCGCGGTCGCCTCGTCGAACTGCTTGTGGCAGCTGGGCCGCCCGCGCCGCAGGTCGTCGTCGTCCATGCACGGTAGGTCGTCGTGGATCAGCGAGTAGGTATGGACGCACTCGAGCGCGCAGGCCGTCGGCAGCACCGCCTCGGGCGACCCGCCCACCGCCACGCAGCCGTCCATCACCAGCGCCGGCCGCAGCCGCTTGCCGCCAGCCTCGAGGCTGTAGCGCAGCGCCTCATGCAGCCGCGCCGGCGAGGCGTCGGCCGGCGGCACCAGACGATCCAGCGCCGCCTCCACCTGCCGTGCGCGCCCAGCCAGATGCGCCGCCACGTCCATCACTGGGTCTCCTCGATTGTGAGGCTACCTTCCGCGCCCTGCACCAGCGTCTCCAACCGCCCCTCCAGAGCAGTCAGCTTGGCCAGGCAAACATCGCGCAGGGCCAGGCCGGTCTCGTACAGGGCGAGCGCGCGGTCCAGCGGGGTCTGGCCACTCTCCAACTCGCGGACAACCTGCTCCAGGCGTTCCTGGGCCTGCTCGAAACTCAGCTCGGCAAGCTCCTCAGCGCTTGGCAGGGCGGTCGGTTCGCTCACAACTTCTCTCCGGCCGAAACAACAGTGATCCGCCCATGGGCCAGGCGCACGGTACCTTCAGCGCCGGCTGGCAAATCCGTTGGGCATTGTACCACCCGGCCATCGTCCGCCCGGGTCAGTAGCGCGTAGCCCCGCCCCAAGACCGCTTCCGGCCCGAGGGCGGCGAGCAGCTGCGCCTGCGCCTCGACTCGCCCGCGCGCTTCGATCAGCCGGCCCGCCACCGCCCGTTCCAGCCGCACGGCCAACTCGTCAATCGTCTGCCGCGGCGCATCAAGCAGCGCCTGCGGGCGCCGCCAGGCCGGCCGGTCGAGGATCGCGGAGAGCCGCTGCCGCGCTGTGGTGCCGCGGTGCGCCAAGGCCTGGCGGGCGCGCGCCCCGGGCGCCTCGACCGCCGCCGCGCAGTCCGCCGCGACCGGCACCGCCAGCTGCGCCGCGTGGGTCGGCGTCGCCGCGCGCACGTCCGCCGCCCAGTCGGTCAGTACGACGTCCGTCTCATGCCCGACCGCCGAAACCACCGGCAACGGGCAGGCGGCCACGGCGCGCACCACGGCCTCCTCGTTGAAGGCCCACAGGTCCTCCAGGCTGCCGCCACCGCGGCCCAGCAGCACCAGATCGACCCCGCCGACCGCCGCGGCCGCCTGCAGGCCGGCGACCAGACTTGGTGCCGCCTGCTCGCCCTGGACCAGCGCGGGAATGATCAGCACCCGCACCGCCGGCCACCGGCTGCGCAGGATACGCGTCATGTCCTGGACCGCCGCGCCGGTCGGCGAGGTGATCACGGCCACGCGTCGGGGAAACCGCGGTAACGGCTGCTTGCGGGCTTCGTCGAACAGCCCCTCGGCCGCCAGTTGCGCGCGCAGGCGCTCGTAGGCGGCGTGCAGGGCACCGGCGCCCTCGGGCTCCATCGCCGTAACGTAGAGTTGCAACTGGCCGCGCTGCTGGTAGTAGGCGATGCGGCCGGTGGCGCGGACCATGTCGCCGTTCTGGGGGACAAAGCGCAGCCGCATGGCGTCGGGCTTGAACATCACCGACTGGAGCACGGCGGTGCCGTCCTTGAGCGCGAAGTAGCAGTGCCCCGAACTGGCCCTGGTCCACCCGCTGATCTCGCCCCGCACCGTCAGCGCGCTGAGCCCCGGCTCGCTGGCGAGCAGGTCCTGGATGAGCTGGCTGATCTCGCTAACGCTGTAGACGGCCGGGCCCAGGTCCAAACTCATCCATCGCCCTCCGGCGCGGGCTCGCGGCGGCCATGCTCGCGGACGAGCGTACCCAGGATGCCGTTGATGAACCGCGGCGCCTCCGCCTCGGCGTAGCGCTTGGCCAACTCGACGGCCTCGTTCACACTGACGCCGTGGGGGATGTCTGTCCGCTCGCGGATTTCGTAGGCGGCCAGGCGCAGGATGGAGCGCTCGGCCGAACCCATCCGCGCCACCGCCCAGCCAGTCGCCAACGAGTCGAGGAGACGATCGTTGGTCCGCCTCGCCGCCCAGGCGCCGCGCGCCAGCCCCGCGGCCCAGTCGTAATGGTCGGCCGGTAGGTCCGTCTCCTCGCGCTCAGCGGCGATCACCTGGTCAAACTCGGTCGGCCCCTGGTCCGCCTGGAACAGGAGGAGGAAGGCCACCTCGCGCGCCCGGCGGCGTTGGCGCGCCGTCAAGTCTGGCTTAGCGTCCGCCATGGTCGCTCAACTCGGGCAGCGCGGCGGCCGCACCGTTGTCCGGAGACAGGTCGCCCCAGCGCTTGGCCATGAAACTGGTACTCAGCTCGCCGCGGCGGAAGAAGGCATTGCGCACAATCCGCCGCTGCAGCGGCAGCGTCGTCGTTACGCCGTCCAGGACCATCTCGTCCAGCGCGCGCTCCATGCGCACGATCGCCGTCTCGCGGTCCGGCCCCCACGCCAGCACCTTGGCCAGCAGCGGGTCGTAGAACAGCGGCACTTCGTAGCCGGTGTAGACGTGGCTGTCGACGCGCACACCCGGTCCGCCAGGCATCACGCAGCGCTCGATCGTCCCGGAGCAGGGCCGGAAGTCCTGGCTCGCGTCCTGCGCGGCGATGCGACACTCGATCGCGTGGCCGCGGAACTCGACATCTCGCTGCCGCAAGCCGAGCGGCTCGCCCGCCGCGATGCGTAGCTGCGCGCCGACCAAATCCAGCCCGGTCACCAGCTCGGTCACGGGGTGCTCGACCTGGATGCGCGTGTTCATCTCCAGGAAGTAGAAGCTACCGTCCGCGGCGACCATGCACTCGACCGTGCCCGCCGAGACGTAATCCACCGCACGCGCTGCCTTCACCGCGGCCTCGCCCATCCGCTGGCGCAGCCGGTCGGTGACCGTCGCCCCCGGCGATTCCTCAAGCACCTTCTGGTGCCGTGTGGTCTGGATACTGCACTCGCGTTCGCCCAGATGGATCGTCCCGCCCTTGCTGTCCGCGAGGATCTGGATCTCGATGTGCCGCGGCTCGTGCAGATAGGCCTCGACATAGACATCGCCGTTAGCAAACGCGGCCTGCGCCTCGTTCTCGGCGGCCTTCAGCCCGGCGAGCAACTGGTCACGGTTGTGGGCGATGCGGATGCCCCGCCCACCGCCGCCGGCCGCGGCCTTGATCATCACCGGATAGCCGTTGGTGCGGGCGAAATCGAGTGCTTCGGCCGGGCTGTCGGCACTGACGATGCCCGTGCCCGGGATCACCGGCACGCCGGCCTCGCGCATGCGTGCGCGCGCCTCATGCTTGTTGCCCATGGCCTCGATCGCGGCGGGTGGCGGGCCGACGAAGACGAGGTCGTTCTCGGCGACGATCTCGGCGAAGGTCGCCTTTTCGGCCAGCCCGCCATAGCCGGGGTGGATCGCCTCGCAGCCGGTCGTCCGCGCGGCCATAATCACGTTCGGAATGTTCAGGTAGGAGTCGCGCATCGGGCTGGCACCGATGCAAACCGCATGATCGGCCAGCTCCACGTGCCGGCTATAGCGGTCGGCGACGCCGTAGACCGCCACGGTCTCCACACCAAGCTCACGACAGGCGCGGATGATGCGCACGGCAATCTCGCCGCGATCACAGATCAGGATGCGGTTGAACACGGCGCTCCTAGCGAAGTAAGGCGACCCGTCCAGTGGCCGGGTCATAGGTGTACTTGCAGTTGGCCAGTTCGCTCGCCGGCAGGCCGGATTCGCGGATCACCGTGGCCAGGTCGGGCGGTGGTGCCTCGTTGGTGGCGATGTACATGGCCACCGCTTGGTTGAGCTGCGCCTCGTACTGCTCACAGGCCGAGTCCTCGGCCCGGTCGACTGTCTTGCCGAGGGTGGTTGTCGCCTCGCCATGCGGCGTCGGCGTGATCTTGGTCTGCTCCTCGCTCACGCAGCCGGTCAGATACCACAACGCGGCAGCACAAACGGCTGCCCACAGCCAACTACGCATCGGTCCCCTCCGCGGCCGCGGGCTGCTCGCCCGGCGCCTCACAGAGCTCCAGATGAACCAAGGGCTGGCCGTACTCGACGGCCTCGCCCTCCGCGACAAAGACACCGATCACCACGCCACCGCTCGGCGCGACAAACTCGTCGAAGACCTTCATGCTCTCGACGCTGCCCAACACCTGTCCAGGCGCGACCCAATCGCCGACGGCCATCGCCGGCTCCGCGCCTTCGGCCGCGTGGCGGTGGAAGAAGCCAACCCGGCGCGCCTCGACGATCACCGTCTCCGGCTCCTCGGGCTCCCCTGTGGCGACCAGCGCCGCGCTGCCGTTGGGCGACGGCAAAGGCAGATGCGCCTCCGTGCCGGCCGGTGCGGCCGCCGCCGCCGCCGGCGCCAACAGCGGCACCATCGTGGGTGTCTCACTGGTCTCGGCCCAGGTGGCGGCAGCAGGCGGCGGCCCGGCCGAGCCGGCCGGCGCGACCAAGTTGCGACGCACCGTGACCGACCGATCGCCGCGCCGCACCGTGATCTCCGCGACGCGGGTCCCGGCCAGCAGATGCGCTAGTTGGTCGATGTACTCGTGGTCCACACTAACCCTCGCAGCCACCGGACGGGTCGCCCGTCCCGTCGCGCGCAGCGGGCGCTAGGACTTGACCCGCTCGACGTACGCGCCCGAGCGCGTGTCGACCTTGATACGATCACCAATGTTGATGAACAGCGGCACCGTGACCGTCGCACCCGAAGCGATGCGCGCGGGCTTGCTGCCGCCCGAAGCGGTGTCGCCGCGCAGGCCCGGGTCGGTGTCGGTGACCTCGGTCTCAATCGTGTTGGGTAGGTCCACCGAGAGGATCTCATCCTCCCACCAGCAGACCAGGACCTCGATCCCGTCGATCAGCCACTGCGCCTGGTCGCCGATGAGGTCGGCACCCAGATCGGTCTGCTCGAAGGTCTCCATGTCCATGAAAGTGTACACGTCGCCCTGCGCGTAGTTGAACTGCAGCGGCCGCCGATCGAGGATGGCCTGCTCCATCTTCTCGCCCGCGCGGAAGGTCTTGTCGATGGTCTTGCCCGTCTTGACCTGCTGCAGCTTGGTGCGCACGAACGCGCCACCCTTGCCCGGCTTCACATGCTGGAACTCGATGATCCGCCATACCTCGCCGTCTTGGACGATGGTGATGCCGTTCCGAAAATCACTGGTGTCAATGGCCATGGATCCGCCCGTCTCAACTCCCGCCACACCCGCGGTGGCGCCGCTCAAATCTACCCCGGCTCGCCCCTCTTGTCAACGTCAGACCCCCGCCCATACCCCGTTCAACCCTTGACAGCAGCCCCGATCATGCCAATACTGAACTAGGTTAACTAATTTCACCACAGAGGTCGAGGGCACCGTGACGACGAGGGCCGAACAGCAGTCGAAGATGGTTCCGCCACAGTCGGAAGCCAGGCTGATCATGCAGTTCGTGCGCCTGGTTTCCGAGGGCCTCTTGGAGCAGGTTTTTGCCGACGTCGCCTGGCGGGAGCCATCGGGGTCGACCGAGCAAGTCACGCCCGCGCAGTTCGAGGTGTTACGCTACATCGACAGCCACCATCGGTCGAGTGTCGGCCAGGTCTCGACGGCCTTGGGCCTCACGAGCGCAGCGGTGACCAAGGCGGTTGGCGGCTTAGCCGAAGGGCGGGTCACGCCCCTGGTCGTGCGCCTACCTGACACCGACCGGCGGGTCGTGCGCTTGAGTACGACAAAGGCTGGCGCGGCGCTGGTCGCCCAGCTCGCGACGGCGATCGAGACGCAGTTGATGCGCGTGGTCGAGTCGCTGCCGGTGACCCAGCGCGGTGAACTGAAGCGTGGGCTGCGGGCCTTCCTGGCCGCCGCGGTCACCAACGAGCGAGCAGGCGATTGGGCCTGCTTGCGCTGTGGCGCACAACATAGTGGCTCATGCGTGATCGAGCAGGCCGGCTTCGGTGCTGACTGCGAGCCGTACCGCATGGGTCGGGAGTGACAGAGGATGGTTTCGGAGACAGCGGTCTACGAGGTGCTCAAGGGCTGTTACGACCCAGAGATCCCAATCAATGTGGTCGACCTGGGCCTGGTCTACGGGGTCGCCGTCGACGGCGATGCGGTCATCATCGACCTGACCCTAACGAGCGTTGGCTGCCCGTTAGCCGGCGAAGTTGTGGCCCAGGTGCGCGAGGCGGCCAAGTCACTCGAGGGCGTCAGCGAGGCCACTGTGAACCTGGTTTGGTCGCCGCCTTGGATGCCCAATATGGCCTCCGAGGAAGGCAAGCAGATGCTCTCGATGATGGGCGTGCCCATCTAGTTTCGAACCACAGATGACGAAGGAAGTAGCGACGATGGGTGAGGCAGCGGTTCTCGAGATCAAGGGCCTGCGGGTCCAGATCGACGACAAAGAGATTCTCAAGGGCGTGGACCTGACGGTGCGCCAGGGTGAGCGGCATGTGCTGATGGGTGCGAACGGCTCGGGCAAGTCGACCTTGGCCTACAGCCTGCTGGGCCATCCCAGCTATGAGGTCACCGGGGGCAGTGTCACCTTCGACGGTCACGACGTGCTGGCCCTCGAGCCGAACGAGCGCGCCCAACTGGGCCTGTTTCTCGCCTTCCAGTACCCCCAGGAGATCCCCGGGGTGACCGTGGCCAACTTCCTACGCCAGGCGGTCGGCTCGCTCCGCGGCGAGCAGCCCAGCCTGCGCGAGTTTTCGGGCACGCTGATGGCACGGCTGAAGCAGCTCGACATGAACCCCGAGTTCGCCCGCCGTTACCTCAACGAGGGCTTCTCCGGCGGCGAGCGCAAGCGCTGCGAGATGCTCCAGTTGCTCTGCCTCGAGCCGCGCCTGGCGATCCTCGACGAGACCGACTCCGGCCTCGACGTGCAGATGCGCCAGTTGGTCGCCGAGGTGGTCTTGAGCCAGCACGAACAGACCGGCTTCCTCGTCGTCACCCACTACGAGGACGTCGTGCGCCAGATGGAACCGGACTTCGTCCACATCATGGTCGATGGAAAGATTGAGATGACTGGCGGCCTGGAACTGGCTGAACGGCTGAGCGCCGAGAAGAGCTGGGCCTGGGTCGGACAGGAGGCCTAACCATGGCACAACCTACTGAAGCCGAACTGCGCGAACGCGAACAGCTGCGTGACCTGCGCTCCGACTACGCCGAGCGCTACGGGTTCCACGACGAACGTGAGAACGTCTATGACACCGGCGCCGGCCTCTCGGAGGCGGTCGTCCGCGACATCTCCGCGCGCAAGAACGAGCCCGAATGGATGCTGGCCAAGCGCCTCGAGGCGCTCGCCCACTTCCTCGAACGGCCCATGCCCACCTGGGGCGGCCACCTCGGCGACATCAACTTCGACGAGATCACCTACTATGTGCGGCCTGTCGAGCAGAAGGAAGTCGACTGGGATGAGGTCCCAGAAGACATCAAGTACACCTTCGACCGCCTCGGCATCCCCGAGGCCGAACGCTCGGCCCTGCTCGGTGGCGTCGGCGCGCAGTACGACTCGGAGGTCGTCTACCACTCGCTCCAGGCGCAGTGGGAGGCCCAGGGCGTGCTGTTCCTCTCGCCCGAGGAGGCCGTCGAACAGCACGAGGACCTCGTCCGCGAGTACTTCGGCACGATCGTCCCGCACAACGACAACAAGTTCGCCGCGCTGAACACCGCGGTCTGGTCGGGCGGTAGCTTTGTCTACGTGCCCGCAGGCGTCCACGTGGACATCCCGCTGCAGGCCTACTTCCGCATCAATACGGCCAATGTTGGCCAGTTCGAGCGGACGCTGATCATCGCCGAAGAGGGCAGTTTCGTCCACTACGTCGAAGGCTGTACCGCGCCGATCTACTCCAAGGACAGCCTGCACTCGGCGGTCGTCGAGATCGTTGTCAAGCCAGGCGCGCGCGTGCGCTATTCGACCATCCAGAACTGGTCCAACAACGTCTATAACCTGGTTACCAAGCGTGCCGTCGCCTATCGCGATGCGACCATGGAGTGGGTCGACGCGAACCTGGGCAGCAAGCTGACCATGAAGTACCCGGCGGTCATCCTGCTCGAGCCGGGCGCCCACGGCGAAGTGCTGTCGATCGCCTTCGCCGGCGCCGGCCAGCACCAGGACACCGGCGCCAAGATGGTCCACGCGGCGCCGCACACGACCAGCCGGATCATCTCCAAGTCGATCAGTAAGGACGGCGGCCGCGCGGGCTATCGCGGCCTGTGCCGCGTCTATCCGGGCTCCGAGGACGTCCGCGCGAACGTCGTCTGCGACGCGCTGCTGCTCGATGAGCACTCGCGCTCCGACACCTACCCTTACATCGAGATCGAGGACAAGCACGTCCAGATCGGTCACGAGGCATCGGTCAGCAAGGTCGGCGCGGAGCAGCTGTTCTACCTGATGAGCCGCGGGCTGACCGAGGACGAGGCGATCGGCATGATCGTCAACGGCTTCATCGAGCCGATCGTCAAGGAGCTGCCCATGGAGTACGCGGTCGAGATGAACCGCCTGATCGAGTTGCAGATGGAAGGTTCGGTAGGCTGACGATGGCGTTTCTTGACGGCTTCACCCCGCAGACCGCGGCCGCTCTGGCCGCCAGCGAGCCCGACTGGCTGGCCGCGACCCGCACCGCCGCCGCCGCGCAGTTCGCGGACGTGCCCTACCCGACGACCCGCGGCGAGGAGGACTGGCGCCGGCTCGACTTGCGTCGGATCAACTTCGACCGCGTCGCCAAGCTAACACCCGCCTCGGCCAACGGCCTACTGCCCAGCGCCGTCGCGCGCGACGAGCTCGCCGGCCACCTGGCCCTGCGCGCCGGCCAGCCGACTGAGCTCTGGCTCGCGCCCGAGTGGGCCGAGCAAGGCGTCATCCTAACGACCCTGGGTGCCGCTGCCCAGCAGCACC
>DHNJ01000031.1:12862-13056 GCA_002409445.1 Armatimonadetes bacterium UBA5419
GCACCCCGAGCTGGTCCGCGAGTGGCTCTGGCGCGGCTCCATCCCGACCGACGAGGGTAAGTTCACGCTGCTCAACGCCGCCTTCTGGACCAGCGGCTACTTCCTCTATGTGCCGCGCGGCGTTCGCATCGAGGGCACAGTGCTGGTCGATATCGGCTTCGAGTCGGGCACGCTCGCCCACCATGGGCTGGCCG
>DHNJ01000031.1:13217-13587 GCA_002409445.1 Armatimonadetes bacterium UBA5419
GCTGGCCGTGGTCGAGGAAGGCGCCAGCCTGCACCTCGTCGAGGAGTTTGAGGCCGAGGCAGCAACTGGGCTCAGTGTGCCGGTCACCGAAGTCTACGCCGAGAGCCGCTCGGAGGTCGTCTACGCGAGCCTGCAGGCCTGGCCCGACACGGTCCACGAGGTCGGCTACAAGCGCATCCACGCCGAGCAGGATGCCCACGCCACGATGGTCTGCGCACACCTGGGCGGCAAGCTGGTCAAGGAGTTCATCGGCGCGGGCATGGCCGGCCGTGGGGCCGAGATTCACCTACTGGGCATCGCCTTTCCCACCGCCGGCCAGCAACTTGATCAGAGCACCTACCAGGACCACGAGGCCGGCGGCTGCCACTCA
>DHNJ01000031.1:13736-19947 GCA_002409445.1 Armatimonadetes bacterium UBA5419
AGGGGCCGGCCCCTGCCACTCGAACCTGCGGTTCCTAGCAGCCGTGGGCGACCAGGGCCGGACCAACTTCCGCGGCGTGATCAACGTCCACAAGGACGCCCAGGGCACCGATGCCTACCAGAAGAATGAGACCATCCTGCTGGGCGACAAGGCCCGCGCGGACAGCCTGCCGGTGCTCGAGATCCTCGCCGATGACGTCAAGTGCAGCCNNCATGGCGACCTGACCAGCGTGATTACGCACGCCGCACCGGACTGCATCTCGCGCCAGACGGTCAAGAACGTGCTGGCTGACCATGCGCGCGGCGTGTTTCAGGGCAAGATCCATGTCGAGCGGATTGCCCAGAAGACCGATGGCTACCAGATGAACCAGGCGCTGCTGCTGTCTGACACGGCCGAGATCGATGCCAAGCCCGAACTCGAAATCTACGCCGATGACGTCAAGTGCAGCCACGGCGCGACCTTGGCCCAAATCGACGCGGAAGATCTCTTCTACCTGATGAGCCGCGGCCTGAACCGCACCACCGCGCAGCGACTGATCATCGAGGGCTTCTTCGACTCGGTGATCGCCAGCGTGCCCGACGAGGCCGTCCGCCAGCGCCTGCACGACGCCGTCGTGCGCCGCATTGACGCCCAGGCCGCGCGGCACGGAGGCACGCTGTGAGCGAGTTCGAGTACGCGGCGGACCTCGCCGAGCTAGAGGCCACCGGCCTGCTCGGCGTTTGGGTGGAGGACACGGCGGTCCTCCTCTCGCTCGTCGACGGCGAGGTCCACGCGATCAACGACATCTGCTCGCACGCCCACGCCCACCTCAGCGACGGCGAACGCCACGGCCCGCAGGTCGAATGCCTCCTCCACGGCGCCCGCTTCGACCTCCGCACCGGCCGCCACCTTTGCGCCCCTGCCTACGTCGACGTCGACCACTACGAAGTCAAAGTCGAAGACGGCAAGATCTACGTCCGCCTAGAGGACTAGCGCTCGCCGCGCCGGATAGCAACGACGTCCTTCTATGTGGCGCGGGCTGCCCGCCCGCGACCTTAGACTCGGCCGCAGCGTAGCGGAGGGCGAAACGGGGTTGGCTTCGCTGCCAAGCTGCGGACAGGAGTGTCCGTGGTCGCGGTCTCGATTTGCGGACACCGTTGGTGTTCCGATCGGACACATGTGTGTCGTGCCCCTGCCGCCGAAGCGGCGGCGGTACAACCTTGCGGTCCGCATCCCGCCAAGGCGGCACACTCCGCCGCCTTCGGTTGACGCCATCGCCGGGGGGCCGGATAATCGGCGGGGGGTCTCCCCCGGAAAGGTTTGACACGATGAGCAAGCGCGTGGCCGTGGCGGCCGCCAACTGGAAGATGAACAAGACTCGCGCCGAGGCGGACGCCTACCTGGCCGACCTGAAGGCCGCGATGGCCGAGGTCCAGGGTCGGGTCGAGGTGATTGTCTTTGCCCCGTTCACCCTCCTCGACCGCGTCGCCGCCGGCGCGGCCGCGGCGAAGGCCGGGGTCGGTGGGCAGGACTGCTACTGGAAGGCCTCCGGTGCCTACACTGGCGAAGTCTCGGTGCCCATGTTGGCGGACGTTGGCTGCACGCACGTGCTCGTCGGCCACAGCGAGCGCCGCGGTCGGTTCGGCGTGCCCGAGCCCGAGCTCGAGGGCGACCTGGGCCGCGTCTTCGGCGATACCGACACCTCCTGCAACATCAAGGTCAAGGCCGTGCTCGACGGCGGGCTCGTGCCGTGCCTCTGCGTCGGCGAGACGCTGGCTGAGCGCGAGGCCGGCAACACCGACTCGGTCATCGCCGCCCAGCTCGAAGCCGGCCTCGCCGGGCTCGGCGCTGGGCAGGTCAGCGGGCTGCTGCTCGCCTACGAGCCGGTCTGGTCGATTGGCACCGGGGCCGTCTGTGAGGCCGACGAGGCGCAGCGCGTCTGCGCGCTGATCCGCGCGACCGTGGCCAAGCTGTTCGACCAGGCCAGCGCCGACGCGGTGCGCGTGCTCTACGGCGGCAGCATGAAGGCCAGCAACGTCGAAGGCCTGCTCGCCCAGCCCGACATCGACGGCGGTTTGGTCGGCGGCGCGAGCCTGACGGTCGCTGATTTCAAGCCGATCATCGCCTGCTGCGCGGCGAGCTAAGCTCGACTCGTCTAGCCGGTCCCGAGCGCCCGCGCGTGGCTTGCCACAGAGGGCGTTCGGGGCCCTGCGCCACACTCGCCGGCTGCCCGTGAGGCGGCTTGGTAGGCGCGTTGACACCGGCTAGACCTGCGATTAGACTGCGAACGACGAAAGGACCAAGCGCATGTCACTGGCCACGCTAATCGCGTTTGTCGTGTTGGCCGTGGTCGCGGTGTTCGGCGGCTTCCGCATGCTGGTCAGCCGGCACCCAGTGCACAGCGCGCTGTACCTCGTGCTCAGCCTGGTCGCCACCGCGGCCATCTACCTCCTGTTGGCTGCGCCGTTCGTCGCCGTGGTCCAGGTCGCGGTCTACGCCGGCGCCATCATGGTGCTGTTCGTCTTCGTCATGATGTTCCTGAACTTGGGGCCCGCGCAAGACGTCCACGACCAGCGCCAACGCCGCATCGTCACCTTCGCTGCCGCCGGCCTGCTCGGCCTGCTGATCTGGCTCGGCGCCATCTGGCGGCCCGGCGCGGCGGTCACCGTCGGCGGCGGGGCGCTGCCCGGCTACAAGGTCGAGGAGATCGGCGTCAACATGCTCGGGCGGTACGCGCTACCGTTCGAGACCGCCAGCCTGCTGCTGCTGGTCGCGATGGTCGGGGTCGTCGTCATCGTCCGGCCCCTGCTGGCCGCCGAACGGCGGCAGGCCGCGGCGGGTGAGACGGGGGCCACTACAGCCGAGGCCGCGGCGACCGCCGCTGGCCTGGTCGTCGAGTCCACCGAGCCAAGCGAGGAGGTCGGTCACTGATGGTCATCTCCGTCGCCGCGAGCACCAACCTCGTCCTCGCACTCAGTGCCATCCTCTTCTCGATCGGCGTGCTCGGCGTCCTGCTGCGCCGGCACGTGCTGATCATCTACATGTCCATCGAGCTGATGCTCAATGCGGCCAACCTGGCGTTCATCGCCTTTGGCCGGCTGCAGGGTACCATCGACGGGCAGATCGCCGTGTTCTTCACGCTGACGGTCGCCGCGGCCGAAGTCGCGGTCGGCCTAGGGATTGTTGTCGTGGTCTACCGAGAGCTGAAGAGCCTCGATATCGACCGCCTCAACCTGCTTAAGTTCTAGCCGAGGGTAAGCCCACATGCAGTACGCCTGGTTGCTCATCCTGCTGCCCTTGGCCATGTCCGCCTACCTGGGTCTGCGCGGCACCGAGATCGACGACGACGCCGCCGAGAACGAGCGCTTGGTCGGCTGGTTGGCCACGGGCGCGCTGTTGGCCTCGTTCGCCGTGGCCGTCTTTGCCAAGCTCCATATGCTCTTCCTGCCGCTGCCCCGGGGCGCCGAGCGATTGGGCCAAATCGTCGTCGAGGGCCCGGCCTGGATCACCGTCGGCGAGCAGTCGGTCGGCTTCAACCTGCTGCTCGACCCGTTGTCGATCACCATGGCCCTGGTCGTCACCGGCGTGGGCACGCTTATCCACTGGTTCGCCCGCGGCTACATGGAGGGCGACCCGCACTACCCGCGCTTCTTCGCCCTGCTCAACCTGTTCGTCGCGGCGATGCTCGCTCTGGTCCTGGGTAGCAACCTACTGTTCACCTTCCTCGGCTGGGAGGGTGTCGGCTTCTGCAGCTACATGCTCATCGGCTACTACACCCACAAGGACTCGGCCAACCAGGCGGGCAAGAAGGCGTTCATTGTCAACCGCATCGGCGACCTCTGCTTCCTGCTGGCCATGTTCCTGGCCTGGAAGACCGTCGGCAGCCTCGAGTACAGCGACATCAACGCCGCCGCGGGCGGGCTGACCAAGGGCATCGCCGCGGGCATCGCCTTGCTGCTGTTCGGCGGAGCGATTGGTAAGTCGGCGCAGTTCCCGCTGTATGTCTGGTTGCCCGACGCGATGGAGGGCCCGACCCCGGTCTCGGCGCTGATCCACGCGGCGACGATGGTCACTGCCGGCGTCTACCTGGTCTGTCGGCTCAGCCTGCTGTTCGTCCAGTCGCACGCCGTCATGACCGCAGTCGCGACCATCGGCCTGCTGACCGCGGTGCTCGCGGCGCTGGTCGCCATCGTGCAGACGGACATCAAGCGCGTCCTGGCCTACTCGACGGTCAGCCAGCTAGGCTTCATGTTCCTCGCCGCCGGCGTCGGCGCGTTCACCGCGGCGATCTTCCATCTGATCACCCACGCCTTCTTCAAGGCGCTGCTCTTCCTCGGTAGCGGCAGTGTGATCCACGGCATGGAGCACGCCATCCACCACGCCGAACGCGACGACGACCCGCAGGACCTGCGCAACATGGGCGGCCTGGCCAAGACCATGCCCACCACCTGCGCGACGATGATCATCGGCTCGCTGGCCATCGCCGGCTTCCCGCTGCTGGCCGGGTTCTGGTCCAAGGACGAGATCCTCCACCACACCGGCGACCACAACATGGTCTTCATGATCATCGGCCTGGGCGTCTCGCTGCTGACCGCCTTTTACATGTTCCGCATGATCTTCCTGGCCTTCTTCCAGGAGCCCAAGCTGCCCGCCGCGGTCAGCGACCACGTGACCGAGAGCTCGGCGACGATGACCCTGCCCCTGACCATTCTGGCCGGGCTGTCGGTGGTCGGCGGCCTGCTGAACGTGCCGGGCGACAGCGCGCTCTCGCTGCTGCTGCACCGCTGGCTACACTCCAGCGTCGGCGCGGCCAGTGCTATCGCCGCCGAAGGCATCGTCGCAACCAGCCCCGTGCCGAACATGATCATTTCGTCGATCATCGCCCTCGTGGGTATCGGCACGGCCTACAGCATGTACTACCTGCGGCGTGGGCAGGGCGCGGCAGTGGCCGCCAAGCACCCGGAGGTCTACCGCACGCTGGCCAACAAGTTCTGGCTCGACGAGTTCTACCAGCAGTACATCATCGGACCGGGCACCCGTTTCTCGGAGTGGTGCGCGCGGCAATTCGATCTGGGCGTGATCGACGCTGTGGTCAACGGCACCGCCGCGTGGTTCTGGTCCCTTGGCGAGCGCGTAACCACCTACCAGCCGGGGCTCGTGCGCTCGTACGCGCTGTGGTTCACGGCCGGTGCGGTCGGTGTGGTCGGGTTCGCGGCGCTCGCCGCGCTCGGCCCAGGGGCAGCGGTCATCGCCGTGCTCCTCGTCTTATTGTTGGTCGCGGCCCTAGCCTACGTGGCTCGTGGTGAGGGAGAAGCCTGATGTTGACGCTCCTGATCCTCCTGCCGCTCGTCGGTGCCGCCCTGCTCCTCCGCCGGCCCGCACACCAGACCGACGCGATCCGCCTGGAGGCTGCGCTCTGGACCTTCGGGAGTGCGCTGCTCAGCGTGCTGCTCTACCTCGGTTACAGGCCGACCGGCGAACCGCTGAACTTCGCCTATGCCCAGCGTATCGCCGTCGCGCCCAGCCTCGGCATCAGCTACCACGTCGGCCTCGACGGCATCTCCGGCCTGCTGATCATGCTCACCGGCGTGCTCGGCATCGTCTCCGTCGTCTGCAGCTGGTCGGCGGTTGTCGAGCGGGTGAAGTTCTACTACATCTGCCTGCTGGTGCTGATTGCGGCGCTGTTTGGGGTGTTCCTCTCGCTCGACCTGTTCTTCTTCTACGTCTTCTTCGAGCTCGTCCTCATCCCGATGTACTTCCTCATCGGGCTCTGGGGCGGCGAAAACCGGCTGTACGCGGCGATCAAGTTCGTCCTCTACACGCTGGTCGGCAGCCTGCTGATGCTCATCGGGCTGCTCTACATCGCCTACTCGGGCGAGACCCACACCTTCAACCTGATCGAGTTGTACAGCAAGCCGTTCGAGCCGAAGGCCCAAATGCTCGCCTTCGCCGCGATGGCGCTCGCCTTTGGTATCAAGGTCCCGCTCTTCCCGCTGCACACCTGGCTGCCCGACGCGCACACCGAGGCACCCACGGCCGGCTCAATCATCCTCGCCGGCGTGCTGCTCAAGATGGGTACCTACGGCTTCCTGCGCATCGCCATCCCGCTGTTCCCCGGCGCCGCGGTGGCCTTCGCCCCGCTGATCATGACCCTCGCGGTCATCGGCATCCTGTACGGCGCCCTGGTCTCGCTGGTCCAGCCGGACATCAAGAAGCTGATCGCCTACTCGTC
>DHNJ01000031.1:20091-20840 GCA_002409445.1 Armatimonadetes bacterium UBA5419
AAGCTGATCGCCTACTCGTCGGTGGCCCACCTCGGCTTTGTCATGCTCGGCCTGTTCACCTTCAACCTCGCCGGCATGCAGGGCGGGATGATCCAGCAGATCAACCACGGCGTCAGCACCGGCGCGCTGTTCCTCATGATCGGCATGATCTACGAGCGCCGCCACACGCGCCTGATGAGCGACTACGGCGGCCTCTGGACGCAGATGCCGCTCTACTCGCGGCTGTATCTCCTCACCGTTCTGGCCAGTGTCGGCCTGCCGGGCCTCTGCGGGTTCGTGGGTGAGTTCCTGGTGCTCTACGGTGCCGCGCAGGTCTCGATGTGGTGGGCCTTCGCCGGTACGGTCGGTGTCATCCTCGCCGCCTGCTACCTGCTGTGGATGATGCAGAAGGCCTTCTATGGGCCGGTTACCAGTGACGCCGTTCGCGCCATGCCCGATATGAGCAGCCGTGAGTTGTGGACGCTCATCCCGCTCGTGGTCCTCATGTTCTGGCTCGGCCTGGCGCCCAACCGTTTCCTACTGCCCGCCGAGCCGGACGTGCAGTACGTGGTCGACCGCGTCACGGCCTACAAGTACGCGCAGGAGTCGACGCAGCCCACCGGGGCGGCCGTGACGCCGCCCGTCGTCACCGCACCGGTCGCGACCGCGCCGGTCGCCCCGGCGACCGAGGTGGCACCCGTCGCCCCAGCACCGGAGGCGGCGCCCGTTGCTACCGCACCCGCGCCCGTCGCACCCGCACCCGCGCCCGT
>DHNJ01000074.1:0-264 GCA_002409445.1 Armatimonadetes bacterium UBA5419
GATGGCCCCGCCCGCGGGCTGGAAGGCGCCTTGCGGCCGGCCCGTGGGCGCGGGCAGCGTGGGCCCGGCGGCGGCTTCACGCCGCGCACGCAGCGCACGCGCCTGCGGGTGACCAGGTCGATAGTGTTCGAGCATCTGCTCGATGGGCGTCACCCCGGCCAGCGCTGTCTTCTGGAACGGGAAGCCGTAGGCATAGGCACCGATGAGCTTATCGTTGATGTAGATCGGGCTACCGCTCATCCCGGAGACCGAGCCGAGGTCGCG
>DHNJ01000074.1:397-11502 GCA_002409445.1 Armatimonadetes bacterium UBA5419
GCCGAGCCGAGGTCGCGCGCGACGACGGGACCGCTCGTGACCTCGATAAGGATCATGTCCATCTGGAAGTCGAAGCCGTAGAGCACACCCACGACTTCGACCTCGAAACGGTCGATCTTGGTACCTTCGAAGACGGTTAGGCCGTAGCCTGTCTGCCCCGCGCGGATCTGGTCAAGGGGCAGGATCGCGGCGGCTCGGCTAGGACCGGCCAACAACCAGAGGAGGCCGACAACGGCTCCTAGCACGCGCACCCGATATGTCATTGATTACCCCGTCTGCGATCCTACTCTGTGATTCGTTCGCCGCTGCTGGTGACCGCGAACTTGCCCACGGCGGGCTCTGCCAGCATGCCCGTGATATACAGCTTAATGTCGATCGTCGAGTCACTGCTGACCGTCTCCAGGCACTGCTCGGTCGTGTTCCAGACCATCAGGTTCGTGCCCGCAGCCTTGCCCTCGATACGGATCGGCAAGTCCATGCCCATGCGCAGCACACCGTCGGTCGGCGGCAGCGGCATGTCATAGGTCGACTCGATCGTTGCCTGCGTGTCGCTCAGGCCAATCAGCTTGTTCTCGATGGTCGCCACCAGCTTCTCACCCTCGGCGCCCTGCAACTCGATCTCCTTGGTCCAGGAGTCACCGGCCTCGAGGTCCTCTTCGGGGAACCCGGTCAGCTGGGCCAGGGCCGCGAGTTGGTTGAGCTGCAGGTCGATGTTGTTGGCCGCCGCCTCGCCCTCGGCGGGCAGCATCTCGAGGTCCTTAACGTCGCCCAGCTCGTTCATCTTGAGCTTGTAGTTGATCGGCGGCAAGGACTGCGCGCCCGCGCCAAGCGGCTGGCCGCTGATCGTGCCCTCGTAGGTGCCATCGATCTGGCGGGTCTCCAGGTTGAACCAGCCATCTTCCTCGGCCGCGTCGATCACCTTGAGCGAGCGCGTGTCGACGGACTTGATGCTGACGGGGATGGGCTGCGCGCCCAGCGGGCCGGCGAGCGTCAGGACGCCCTCGGCCTGGGTCGTCGTCTTGTACTTCCACTCGGCCTCGGGCTCGAGGTTGTAGCGCAACGCGGTCGCCGCAACAGCGGCCAGGGCAATCAGGCCTAGCAGGGCTGCTCCAAGCAGCCCGCGGTGAAGGGTACAACGCATCGTTCTCACTCCTCGGCCGGCCGTCCACGCCTCGTGGTCATGTGCCTGCCCCACTTGCTGTGTAGTCGCCTACCGGGCCACATCGGTTCCCGCCGCGTCGGGTTCCGCGGCCCAGGCTGGCTCTCTACGATAGACGCTCAGCTCTAGGTCCAGGGTCAACGTCGCCACGTGTCCCCGTGCATCAGGATACCGGAAGACCGACTCCCAGCGCAACGGGCCGCTCGCCTGCTCGACGCTGCCACCCACCGAGTCGAAGCGCACACGGCCGCGCAGCATGGCCGTCGAGTCGACCAGCAGGCCGGCCGCCGGTGTGCCCGCCCCGCGCACCGCCAGGCCTAGGCTGAGGCTTAGCAGGGCGCGGCCCGCCGCGCCGTCGGGCTCCCAGGCGGTCAGCCGCCCCGTGCCCCGCGCCTGCCCCGACCGCGCGCCCTCATCGGCCAGGCTCCAACTGGCGCCCGGCGCGACCTCCGCCGCCGGCAAGCCGCCCAACTCCAGCGCCAGCAGCAACGGTCCGAAATCCAGTTCCACCGGTAAGTCGCCAGCCAGCGTTTCGTCGGTCGCCGGCGCGTTATCCAGCCACTCGACCGCCTGCACGCGGCCTGCCGCGCTCACCAGCAGCTCGGCCTCTTGGGCCGGCAGTCGGCCGCGGTACGACTGCTGCTCGCCGCCATCCGCCGCGCCCATCAGCAGCTCGGCCTCGCCCCCGCTCGTGCGGACCTGCAGCCGATACGCCTCGCCCTCGCGGCCAAGGTAGCGCCATTCGCGCTGCCCCGCCCAACGCCAGGTCAGCGGCACGCGCTGCTCGCTCAGCCCGATGCGGCGCACCATGTTCCCCTCGCCCTCGACCTGCTCGTCAAAGCGCCAGACTGTCCCCGGTCCCATCTGTAGGCTCAGCGCAACGGATTCGGGGGCCAGCGGCTGGGCCAGGCACGCGCCGCCGCACAGCGCGCAGACGAGGATCCAGACCCAGGCCCGACGACAGTTCATTCGACCAGACTACTCTTGGTATTCATCTTCAAGGTCTCCTCGACCTTGACCGTCACCCCGTCGGAGCTGAGCGTCAGCTCGAGGTGGGTACCCAGCGTGGCCAGTTCGGCGATGGAGATCTTGCGGTCGAGGTCCAGGTACATCGTCACCGAACCCATCAGGTGGCCGGCCGACGTGTAGCTAAGGCCGGTCATCTGGCCGGGCTTATTCTGGGTCAGGGAGGCGGTGAACTCGATGTCGAGCTCCGCGCACTCGTGGCCGTCGAGCTTAACGCGCCGTAGGTAAGTGCCCTTCAGGTTGACCGTCGTGGTCGGCGGGTTTGTCTCGTCGGTCAGCGCCACGTCGTAGGACTGGGTCCAGATGCCGCCGGGGTCGAGGTTGCCCTCGGGCAGCTCGATGCCGTCCAGCGCACGCTGGAGCACCGACATCGCCTCGAGACCCTCCTCCTCTACCTTCTTGTCGCCCAATGTTTCACGGCTTAGGATGCGACCCCGCGGCCCGACCCGCACACGCTCGCCGTCGGGTTTGTCGCTGCTGGTCGTCGCACGGCCGCCCTGGGGGATCGTCTCGACCTGGTTCTCCAGGTGCTGAATCTCAATCACCGCGCCGTCCGTACCGGCCGAACGCACCGTCTGCTCAACCTTCGAGCGGGCCTTCAGCTGCACGCCCTGCTGGTGGTTCTGCGAGCGGCGCATGATCGTCACCGCGGTGAAATCCTGGTAGACGCGCTTCTCGCCCGGCGTGTACTCGATCCGCAGGACCTCTGCCCCGGCCGGGGCGGCCAAGAGCATGAGCATCAGCCCCCACATCATTCCGCGTTGCCGACGACTCATTGGCGTGCCTCACAGAAAGCCTGTAGCAATTTGCCCAGCACGTCAACCCAGGCCGGCTCGCTCCAGTCGGCCGCGCCAACCAAATCGAGCACCGACACCATCTCGCCATCCTCGCGGCGGATGTCCGCTCGGAGGCCGCGGCGGGTCGTGGTCGGGTCCACCGTGTTCCAGGTCGGCTTGCCCTGCAGCAAGTCTGGCTTGATCCAGTTGGGCTGGCGCTGGCCCGAGCGCACCAGCAGCCGCAGGCTGTCCGGCCGCGAGGTGCGGATCCGCGCCCACCAGCGCCGCTCACCCTCCACATAGACACTGACCCACTCGCGGTTGCTCCAGTCAATCCGCGACACGCGCTCGTGAACCTCGCGTAGCGAGGCCAGCAGCGACTCCAAGTCGGCCGGCGACCAGACGCCGTCGCGTTCGTGGCTGAAGGCCATCTGCTGCCGGTGCCAACGCTCCTCCGGGTCGCTGATCGGCTCCGCGCCGGCCTCTCCCGCGACCAGCTGCGGCCCCACGCCCCCGCCCAGCAGCGGCGCCAGCGCCAGCGCTGTCGGCCCGCTCGCGCTCGCGACTACGGCCTCGGGTGTGCCCGTCGCCAGCAGGTACCCGCCGCCCCCGCCGCCCTCCGGTCCCAGGTCGATGATGTGGTCGGCGCACTTGATCACGTCGAGGTTGTGCTCGATGACGATCACCGTGTTGCCCGCGTCGACCAGGCGCTGGAGCATCAGCAGCAGCTTGCGCACGTCGTCCAGGTGCAGGCCAGTGGTCGGCTCGTCGAGGATGTAAACCGTATTGCCCGTGCTCGGCCGCGACAGTTCGCGCGCCAGCTTGACCCGCTGCGCCTCGCCGCCCGAGAGCGTCAGCGCGCTCTGGCCCAACTGCAGGTAGCCCAGACCAACCGCGCTGAGCGTCTTCAGCGCGCGCCGCAGCCGTGGGATGTCCGCAAAATGCGCTAGGGCCTGGTCCACGGTCATGTCCAGCACGTCGGCGATCGTCGCGCCCTTGAACTCGATTTCCAGTGTCGGCGGGTTGAAGCGCTTGCCCTCACAGGCCTCGCAGGGCACCCAGATATCGGCAAGAAAGTGCATCTCGACCTTGCGGCTGCCGTACCCCCAGCAGGACTCGCAGCGGCCACCGGGCCGGTTGAAGCTGAAGTGGGCCTCGGTATAGCCTCGAGCACGGCTCTCGGGCAACAGCGCGTACAGCTCGCGGATCAACGCGAAGATGCCCGTGTAACTGGCCGGGTTGCTCCGGGGGTTCTCGCCCAGCGGCTGCTGGTCGATGCTGATCACCTTGTCGACATACTCCAGCCCGTCGAGCCCGGCATGCAGCCCCACCGGCTGCCGTGCCCGGTGCAGCGCGCGGGCCAGTGCCGGGTGCAGTGTGTCGACAACCAGCGACGACTTGCCGCTGCCGCTCACCCCGGTCACCGCGATCAGCGTGCCTAGCGGGAAATCGACGTCGATGCCGCGCAGGTTGTTCTGCCGTGCGCCGCTGATGCGCAGGACGCGCCCACTGCCCAGCCGCCGTTGCTTCGGCACAGGGATCTCACGGCGGCCGCTGAGGTAGTCGGCGGTCAGCGACTCGCCGCGCGACTTCAACGCCTGCGGCGCGCCCTGAGCCACAATCCGCCCGCCGCTCGCGCCGGCGCCGGGCCCGAAATCGAGGACGAAGTCGCCGCGGCGGATGGCCTCCAGGTCGTGCTCGACCATCAGCACCGTGTTGCCCAGGTCGCGCAGCCGCTCGAGCGCCTCCAGCAACCGCGCGTTGTCCCGCGCATGCAGGCCGATCGTCGGCTCGTCGAGGATGTACAGCACGCCGGTCAGCCCGCCACCGATCTGGCTCGCCAGGCGGATGCGCATCGCCTCGCCACCGGACAGCGAGCCGCTGGCCCGGCCGAGAGTTAGGTAGCCCAGCCCGACCTCATGCAGGAACCGGAGGCGGCGCAGCGCCTCGCGCAGCGGCTCGGCGGCGATGGTCGCCTCGCGCACGCTCAGCTCGACCGCCGCTAGGCGCGGGAGCAGGTCGGCCAGCGGCTCGGTGCACGCGTCGAGCAGCGTCTGACCCAGCCAGCGCACGTTCGCCGCCTCCGGCCGCAGCCGCGCGCCCGCGCACGCCAGGCAGGGCACCTCGCCCCGCGCCGCGCCGAGCTCGGCGGTGTACTGGCCGCCAGCGTGCAACTCGCGCAGTAGCTTCACCAGCCCAGCGAAGTAAATGGTGGTCTTCAGCCCGCCGACCGTCGTGAACGGGACCGGCTCGTCCGCGCCGTGCAACAGTTCCGCGCGCACTCGCGCTGGCCACTCCTCCAGTGGCAGGTCGCCCTCGATGCCACGCGCAGCCAGCAGGCCGTCGAGCGCCACGCGCGTGTCGCGTCGCCGCAGCAGGTACGGCAACAGCGGCACCGCGGTCTGATTCAGCGGCTCGCGCTCGTCGGCGATGATCAGCTCGGGCACGAAGTCCTCGTAGTAACCGAGGCCCTGGCACGTCTCGCACCAGCCAACAGCCGTGTTGAAACTGAAATGCGCCGGGCCTAGGTCGCCATACGCGCGGCCACAGTCGGCGCAGGACCAGCGCGTCGAGAACAACAGATCGCCCGCCCGCAGGCCCTGCTCCGGGTTCGCCGTCAGCACCTCGACGGTGACCTGCCCGTCGCCCAGCCGGATCGCCGCCTCGACCGCCTCGGCCAGCCGCTGGCGGTCCTCGGTCGGCAGGGCCAGCCGGTCGACGACGACCTCGACCTCGTGCTGGCGGCGGCGGTCGATGCCGATCTCGTCGGCCAGCAGATGCACCTCGCCGTCCACACGCGCCCGCTGGTAACCCTCGCGCCGCAGCCGGGCGAAGGCCTCCGCGTACTCCTCACCGCGCGCCAGCTGCAACGCGCCGAGCACCAGCACCCGCGTGCCCTCGGGCAGAACCTGCAGGCGGCCGACAATCTCGTCCGCGCTCTGCCGCCCAACCCGCCCGCCGCAGTCGACGCAGTGCCGCTGGCCCAACCGCGCCCACAGCACGCGCAGGTAGTCGTAGACCTCGGTCACCGTACCGACCGTCGACCGCGGGTTGCGGCTGCCCGGCCGCTGTTCGATGCTGATCGCGGGCGACAGGCCCGAGACATAGTCGACCGGCGGCTTCTCCAACTGACGGATGAACTGGCGTGCATAGCTCGACAGGCTCTCGACGTAGCGGCGCTGACCCTCGGCGTAGATAGTGTCGAGCGCGAGCGATGACTTGCCGCTGCCGCTAACGCCAGTCAGCACGGTCAGCTTGCCGCGCGGGATCTCGGCGTCGACGTTGCGCAGGTTGTGGACCCGCGCGCCCTGCACGACGACCGCCTCCAGCGGCGCCCACGGCGTCAATCCGCTCTCGTTGGTTCGGCCCTGCCCGTTACGGCTGGGCGGCACGATGGGCTGGCGCGCGGTGAGCCCCAGCACCGGCTGCAGGCTCTGGCCGGTGTAGCTGGCGTCGACGGCAGCGACCTGCTCCGGGGTACCCGCAGCAACCAGCCGCCCACCGCCCGCTCCACCCTCGGGCCCCAGGTCGATCACCCAGTCGGCGGTCTTGACCACGTCCAGGTTGTGCTCGATGACAACGACCGTGTTGCCGCCCTCGACCAGGCGCTGGAGGACCGCCAGCAGCCGCCGGATATCCTCGAAGTGCAGGCCGGTGGTCGGCTCGTCGAGGATGTACAGCGTCCGCCCGGTGGCCTTGCGCGACAACTCGCGCGCTAGCTTGATCCGCTGCGCCTCACCGCCCGAGAGCGTCGGCGCGGGCTGACCGAGTTGCAGGTAGTCGAGGCCAACGTCCGCCAGGGTACGCAGCACCCGCGCCACCGGCGGCACGTCGGCAAACAGCTCCAACGCCTGACCCACGGACAGGGCCAAGACATCCGCGATCGAGCGGCCGTTGAAGCGAACCTGTAGCGTTTCGTGGTTGAACCGGGTGGTGTCGCAAGCCTCGCATTCGATCCAGACGTCCTCGAGGAAGTCCATCTCGATGCGCTTGTAGCCGCGCCCTTCGCACTGCTCGCAGCGCCCACCGGGTACGTTGAAACTGAAGCGGCCCGGCGCATAGCCGCGCACCTTGGCCTCGGGCAGCCGGGCGAACAACGCGCGAATCGGGTCGAGCGCTTTGGTGTAGGTCGCCGGGTTCGAGCGCGGCGTGCGGCCGATCGGGCTCTGGTCGATGGCGATGACCTTGTCCAGATGCTCGATGCCCTCGACCGCCTCGACCCGCCCACCCCGCCGCCGCGCACGGTTCAACTCGGCTGCCAGCACGTCGTGCAGGATGTCGTTGACCAGCGACGACTTGCCCGAACCTGAAACCCCGGTGACCGCGATCAGCGTGCCAAGGGGGAAGCTGACGTCGATCTGGCGCAGGTTGTTCTGCGCCGCGCCGCGCACGGTCAGCAAGCGCTCGGGGTCCACCGGGCGGCGCTGGGTAGGCGTTTCGATGGCGCGCCGGCCAGACAGGTAGTCGGCGGTCAGGCTGTCGGGCGACGCGAGCACCGTCTCCGGCGGACCCGCAGCGACGATCTTGCCGCCCAGGCGGCCCGGCCCCGGCCCCACGTCGACCAGGTAATCGGCGGCGAGCATGGTCTCCTCGTCGTGCTCGACGACGATCACGGTGTTGCCCAGGTCGCGTAGATGCCCCAGCGTGCTGAGCAGGTGGCGGTTGTCGCGATGGTGCAGGCCGATGCTCGGCTCGTCCAGGACGTACGTCACGCCGACGAGGCCGGCACCGATCTGGCTGGCCAGGCGGATGCGCTGCGCCTCACCGCCCGACAAGGACGGTGCCGAGCGTTCCAGGGTCAGGTAGTGCAGGCCGACATTCAGTAGGAAGTTGAGCCGCCCGCGGATCTCGCGCAACAGGTCGGCACCAATCAGCTCGCGCTGACCACGCAACCCGATGCTGTCGAAGAACTCTGCCGCCGCCTCGACGGTCAGCTGACACAACTCACCCAGTCCCAGCCCCTCAAACTGCACCTGCCGCGCGGCGGCACTCAGCCGCTGGCCCGCGCAGCCGGCGCAAGGGATCGTGGTCATCCAGCGTGCCGCACCGTGCACGCCGTCGTCATCGGGGTCGTAGACGCGCTCCTGGTTGCCCAGCGTCGCGGCCACACCGTCCCACGTGCCTTCATACGGCGTGCGCCGGCCGCGGCCCGAGCGATAGACAAAGCGGATGTTGTCGCTGCTACCGTGCAGGATGACCTCGCGGATGTCCGCCGGCAACTCGGCCCATGGCGTGTCGAGGCTGAAGCCGAAATGCTGGCTGATGCCGGTCAGCTTGTGCTTGAGGTTGAGGGTCGACGGCACGCCCCACGGCGCGATCGCCCCGGCATTGATGCTCAGGCTCTCGTCAGGCACGACCAAGGCTTCGTCGAGCACGGCGGTCTGCCCCAGGCCCTGGCAGTCGTCACACATGCCCTGTGGCGAGTTGAAGCTGAACAGTTGCGGCGAGGGCTCGTGGTAGTTCGTCCCGCAGCGTGGGCAAGCGTAGTCGCGGCTGAAGAACAGATCCTCCGCGGCCTGCGGGTCGTTCTCGTCGGGGGGCAGCACGTTGACGATCACCGTGCCCTCGCCATGACGGAGCGCTAGTTCCAGGCTATCGAGCAGCCGTACGCCGACATCGGCGCGCAACACCAAGCGGTCGACTACCAGCTCGACGTCGTGCCGGCGCGAGCCGTCGAGCCGGATATCGTCCGAGAGATCGAGCACCGCGCCGTCGACCCGCACGCGCACGAAGCCAGCCCGCCGCGCGTCATCGAACAATTCCTGGAACTGGCCGCGCCGCGCCCGCGCGACCGGCGCCAACAGCTGAATGCGCGAGCGCAACGGCAGCGCCTGCAGGCGCTCGGCCATATCGGTCGTGGTCTGCCGGCCGACCGGCTGCCCACAGCAGACAATGCCCCCCAGCCGTGCATACAGCACGCGTAGGTAGTCGTAGATCTCGGTGACCGTGGCGACCGTCGAGCGCGGGTTGTTGTCGCCTGCCTTCTGGCCGATGGCGATCGCCGGCGACAGCCCGTCGATGCGGTCGACGTCCGGCCGCCGCAACTGCCCCAAATGTTGGCGTGCGCCCGCACTCAGGCTCTCGACATAGCGGCGCTGGCCCTCCGCATAGATGGTGTCGAACGCCAGCGACGACTTACCCGAGCCCGAAACCCCCGTCACGACGATCAACTGGTCGCGAGGCAAATCGACGTTCACCGAGCACAGGTTGTGCTCGCGTGCACCGACCACTACGATCTGCCCATGGTCCGCCAACCGCCCGATCTCCCAACCCTTCATCATGCGGGAAACACTTGTTTGCGTCAAGTGTTGCGGTGCGGCGTGTCGCGGTTAGCCGAGGAAGTGATAGACCGGTAGGTCAGCGAAGATGCCGACGAGGTTGAACAGGCCGCCGACGAGGAAGTCGCCCAGGATCAGGCCGAGGAAGAACGGCACCGCCTTGCGGTATAGCCGCAGCCCGCCGTAGCGTACGATCGACACCTTGCAGACCCAGGCGATCAGCAGCGACAGCCAGACCTGGTCCAGCGACCACGATGAGCTGACCGCGTAGCCGACCGGATGAAGCGGGAAACCCACGTACTGCATGCGCACGACAAACAGCGCGGTGCAGGTCAGGAAACCGACGATGACACCGTAGAGGCTGCCTGGTTCAGGACGCTGGGGCGTGTTGATGTAGCTCGCCAGCCGGCCCCAGGACTCGTTGCCGAAGTGCTGGAACAAGCCCCAGGTCTTCGCCGAGTCGACGCCGTACCGGTAGTGCGGGTCCAGCGCACCGATGTATGCGGCAACCAGCCCAACCAGCGCCGCGACCGCCATCGCCACGGTCATCTTCCGCTGGTCCACACCCAGCCGCCAGCTGGCGACCAGAGACTCGAGGTGCACCGGCATCGGGTGCGAGCGGTGGGCGCGGCTGAACCAGTTGAACAGGGCGAACCCGGTTAGGGTCCTCGGTGTGAAAACCCGGGGCCCCCAGATGCGGACCATCAGCGTGCCCGAGTAGGCGTTGTGCAAGTCATGGGTCGGCGAGCCGAACTCGGCGCGCAAGCGGTCGATGGCCAGCGAGATGCAGAAGTAGCCCACGTAGACCGCGATAATGGCGATCCACTCCATGCCCATCTCGTGGGCAAACCAGGCGAGTAGGATGAAGCTGGCAACAAAGCCCCAGACCGCGACCCCGTAGGGCAACCCCTCCCGTCTCGACTGGGCGTACTCGGGGTCCCGACCGACCGCCGCCCGCAGCACGCGGCCGATGTGCCGGCGGCCGGCATAGATCGAGAAGACCGCCAGCGCCAGGTACCCGCCGTAGGCCTGCTCGGAGACGTACGGCGCGTTCGGCGCACCCGTAGTTAGGCCAAAGTGCGCCCCGCCGACGATCTGCAGGCGCCAGTACCAGTAGAAGAGCCAACTCGATCCGAGCACATCCAGCGGTAGCAAGTAGCCAATGCCGATCGCGAAGGGGAAGATGTAGATTGGCGTGCCGCCGATCGCCCGCCAGGGCCCCGAGGTCAGGAACATGCCCAGCGTCTTGTTGCGCGTGGCGATCGCGGGGATTCCGGGGAACCACTGGTTCAGGTTGTTGACGATGTTGATCAGTAGCGGGATGCAGAAGGCGATCCACATCAGGCGGCTGCGGAAGAAGCGCAGATTCGGCTCGACCATCTCCAGCGGCAGGGCCACCAGCGGGAACGTCAGCCGCTCATTCTCCACCCACTGCCGCCGCACGACGACGTTGATGCAGAAGAAGCTGAACAGCAGCACCACCGTAAAGCCCAGCCAGGCGCCGAGCGGGACCACCCAGGCCTGCCAGTGGGCGAAGAACGAACTGTGCCCGACGAACAGGTCCTTCAGCGCCTCGGGGTCGCGCGGGATGAGATAGCGTGGGATGAACTCGCCAAAACTCTCGGTCCAGTTGTTCTCCGCCGTCGCTTTGTAGATCGGCCAACAGATGACACCTATCAACACCTGTGCCTGGTCGTGGCCAGCTAACGCCGTACCGATCGCGATCATGAAGTAGATCACGATAAAATCAGTGGCGTTGAAGAACGGCCGCCAAATCTTCCCCGCGATGAAGTTCAGCGCCAGCAGCAGGCTGAGCAGGATTACGACGTTAAAGAAAAGCGAGTAGGTGGTCGGGTGGCCGGTGTA
>DHNJ01000074.1:11650-11891 GCA_002409445.1 Armatimonadetes bacterium UBA5419
TAGGTGGTCGGGTGGCCGGTGTATTTGATGGCCTCCATCATTACGACCCAGTAAGCGTTGACCGGGATGAAGAGCAGCGCAAAGATCACCGCCCGTGCCCGCACGGTGGTGGTCGGTGGCGTCGGTTCCATGCCGGTTGACGTCAAACTCTGCTCCTGCCGGCCGAAGCATAGCGCACCCGTTGGGCCACCGCAAGTTTGCCCTACTCGGCGGTCGCCCAGCGCCACTCCGCCAGGGCGCG
>DHNJ01000074.1:12159-12469 GCA_002409445.1 Armatimonadetes bacterium UBA5419
GCCGCCACGCGACCTTCGGCCAGCGCAAATCGAGCCCGCGCGTCAGCCAGCCCGTACCACGCCGCGCGGACCTCCAGCTCGTGGCCGGCGCGCATCTGCTCCAGGCCCAGCGCCGCCGCTCGCTCACCAGCGCGCGCCTCCAGCACCTCCCGGCGCGCCTGCAAATCAGCCGAGAACGGCTGCCACCGCGCGACCAGGCCGATCCGCGCGTCCGCCGCGCGCTCGAAGGCCGCCGGCGTGCCGACCGACACCCCCGCCACCGCGCTGACTGTCGGCCCGCCCCGCGCGCCCGCGAGCTGCGCGCCGCTGC
>DHNJ01000216.1 GCA_002409445.1 Armatimonadetes bacterium UBA5419
CCGACCGCCGCGCAGGCCCGCCGGCGCGCGGCCGACGCGGCCCTGCAGCGCTGGTGCCTGGCGGCGGGAATCGGCTACCATGAGGTCTGGGAAGATGAGCTGCGGGCGGACCCAGCAACGGTCTGGGCCCGGCTGGCCGGCCGCCTGTGGCCTGCGGAGGAGCATGGTATGGCGCAGACTGAGCGGGCGATCACGCTGCCCGGCGGGCTGCGGCTGGCGGTGCGGCGGGGGAACCTGGTCACGGAGGACAGCACGGCGATCGTCAACGCCGCCAACGGCCACCTGGCCCACGGCGGGGGTGTTGCCGGGGCGATCTCGCGCGCCGGCGGGCCGCTGATCCAAGCCGAGTCCGACGCCTGGCTGCGCGCGCACGGGCCGTTGCAGGCCGGTGAGGTGGCCCTGACCGGCGGCGGCGAGCTGGCCGCGCGCGCGGTGATCCACGCGGTCGGGCCGGTCTGGGCCGGCGGCGCCGCGGGCGAGCCGGAGGCATTGGTCGCCGCGGTCACCGCCGCCTTGGACCTGGCCCAGGCCCAGGGCTTCGAGTCCGTGGCCTTCCCCGCGATCAGCTCGGGCATCTTCGGCTTCCCGAAGGACCGCTGCGCGGAGCTGATCATCGGCGCGGTCGTCGCCTGGGACGCGGCGCACGCTGGCGGGCCGCCGGCCGAGGTGCGCCTGACCAACATCGACGCGCCAACGACCGCGGTTTTCGTCGCCGAGTTCGACCGCCGCTGGCCCGACGCGGGCGGCGGGCAGGAGGAGTAGGATGATGGCACTGATGCTCGGTCTGGGGCTGCTGGCCCCCGCGGAGTTCGCGCCCCAATGGCACGAGGTCGCGCCGGTCAGCGTCAGCCAGCGCGCCGACGGCGTCTGGTTCGTCGATTTCGGCGCCGCTTGGTATGGCACGATCGAGCTGCGCGCGGAGGTTGCCGCGCCGGTCGAGTTGATGATCGCCGTCGGCGAGAAGCTCAGCGCGCCCGACGCCCTCGACACCAAGCCGCCGGGCAGCGTCATCTACCGCCAGACGCCGCTGACCCTCGCTCCCGGCCAGGCCGCGCACCGGCCCACCTGGGCGCCGATCGCCCGGCACAACGACCCGGCGGCGGTCCATGTGCCCGCCGGCTGGCCCGAGATCACCGTCTTCCGCGCCGCCGAGATCCGCGGCTGGCCGGGCCAGCTGGTGCCCGCGCAGGTGCGGCTGATCGCGCTCAGCGTGCCGTTCGACGCGGCGCAGTCCAGCTTCGACTGCTCGGACCCGGCGCTGACCGCGGTCTGGGAGCTGTGCCGCCACACGATCGAGGCCACGACGGCCTTCAGCGTCTACATCGACGGCGAGCGCGAGCGCATTCCCTACGAGGCCGACGCCTACATCAACCAACTGAGCCACTACGCGGTGCAGGCCGAGTACGAGACCGCGCGGCGCACCTTCCGCCACCTGCTGGCCAAGCCGACCTGGCCGACCGAGTGGGCGCTGCACATGCCGCTCGTCGCGCACGCCGACTGGCAGGCGACCGGCAGCGCCGCGCTGGCCGACGAGAACTGGGACGCGCTGGTCGGCAAGCTGCTGCGCGGCAAGGCGCGGGCCGACGGGCTGCTGGTCGCCGGCGGGATCATCGACTGGCCGGCGGGTGAGCGCGACGGGTTCGGCTGCGGGCTGAAGGACGAGAGCGACGGCCGGCAGATCGGCCCGATGGTCAACAGCGTGGTCAACGCCTTCGGCCTGGCCGCGCTGGCGGCGATGGCCGAGCTGGCCGACGCCACCGGCCGCGGCGACCAAGCGATCGAGTTCCGGGCGCAGTACGCGCGCGCCCTGCCCGCCTTCCAGGCCGCCTTCTACGACCCGGCGCGCGGGGTCTACATCGACGGCGAGGGCTGCGACCACGCCTCGCTGCACGCCAACATGCTGCCGCTGGCCTTCGGCCTGGTGCCGGAGGAGGCGCGGCGCGGCGTGGCCGAGTTCGTGGTCAGCCGCGGCATGGCCTGCAGCGTCTACGGTGCGCAGTACCTGCTCGACGGTCTGTTCGCCGCCGGCCGCGAGACCGACGCGGTGGCGCTGCTGCGGTCGGACGGGCCGCGCTCGTGGGTCAACATGCTGGCCCAGGGCACGACGATGACGATGGAGGCCTGGAACGCGCCGGCCAAGCCGAACCTGACCTGGAACCACGCCTGGGGCGCGGTGCCGGCCAACGCCATCTCGCGCTGGGTGCTCGGCGTCCAGCCGGTCGCGCCGGGCTACCGCGTGGTCAGCGTGGCGCCGCGGCTGGGCGACCTCGTCTGGGTCCGCGGCCGTGTGCCGACACCGCACGGCGCCATCGACGTCGAAGTCGACCGCCGCCGCGGCCTGTTTCGCATCGTCGCGCCACCCGGCGTCGAGGTCCTCACCCCAACCGCACCCGTGGGCGGCCCGGTCAAGGTCCAGCTCGAGCGGCGGGCGACGGCCTGGTAGGCGCGCGGCGGCGCGTTGGCGGCAGCCGGCTGCGGTGGAGGCTGGTCGCACCGCCCGGGACCGCGGACACTCCTGTCCGCAGAACCTCTGGCGGTCTTCGGCCACCGGTGGTTGATGCAGTCGAGGCACCGGCGGTCGCACCGCCATGTGGCGCGGGCTGCTA
>DHNJ01000241.1:0-4348 GCA_002409445.1 Armatimonadetes bacterium UBA5419
GGCCACGGCTTCGGGCCCGACAGGACGACCACGCTGCGCGGGCGACCGGCGACGTGGCCCATGAGCAGGGTCGCATCGAGTTCGGGCTCGGGCACGCCGGCGGCGGCCAGGCTGGCGGTCAGCGCGGCGCGGCGGTCGGCCCAGGTCGGCGGATGGTTCTGCACAGTCTAGATCGTGGCTGCCCGGCGGGCGTCTGTCAATCGCGATTGTGCTACGCTTAGGCAGCGCGCCGGGCGGAGGGTCCGCGCGCGGACGAGGAGATTCAGATGCGACGACTGCACTCTGTGGCGTGGGCCGCGCTGGCCGGCCTGTTCCTTGCTGCTTGCTCCACCCCCCAGTCCACCCCGCCGCCCTCGGCGACCTCGGCCCCGCTGGAGACCGGCCAGGCGCCCGGGGCCACCGCGACCGGCGCGAACGGCGCCGGCCTGACCATCGCCGTGGTGCCTAAGGCGGTCAGCCAGCAGTTCTGGAACGCGGTCAAGGACGGCGCCGAGGCGGCNNTTCCGCCTGTACGACACCTACGGCTTCCCGCTGGACCTGACGCAGGACGAGGCCCGCCGTCGCGGCTTCAGCGTCAACGTCGACGGCTTCGAATCCGCCATGGCCGAGCAGCGCGACCGCTCGCGCGAACACTGGAAGGGCTCGGGCCAGACGGCCTCGGCCGGCGCCTGGCTGGCCCTGCGCGACCAGCACGGCGGCACCGAGTTCACCGGCTATGAGTCCGAAACCGGCGAGGGCAAGGTCCTGGCCATCGTCAAGGACGGCGCCGAGGCGGCGGCGAAGGAAGCCGGCGCGACGGTGCTCTGGAAGGGCCCGAGCCTCGAGACCGACGTTAACGGCCAGAAGGGCATCGTCGAGGACTTCGTGACCCAGAAGGTCGACGCGATCGTCCTGGCGGCAACCGATGCCGACGCGTTGGTGCCGACGATCGAGAAGGCCGAGGCGGCCGGCGTGCCTGTGATCACCATCGACAGTGGCGTCAACTACGCCAACGTGCGCAGCCTCGTGGCCACTGACAACCAGGCCGGCGGCCAGCTGGGCGGCGAGAAGCTGATCGAGCTGATCGGCGGCGAGGGCGAGGTCGGGCTGATCCCGTTCGTCAAGGGCGCGGCCAGCTCCGAGGCGCGCGAGGCCGGCTTCAAGGCCGCCGTCGAGGCGACGGGCGGCAAGGTCAAGCTCGTCTCGACGCTCTACAGCGAGTCGAGCATCGCCACCGCGGCCAAGGTCGCCGACGACATGATGACCGCCAACCCGAACCTGAAGGGCATCTTCGCGGCCAACGAGTCGGGCACGGTCGGCGCGGCCAACGCGGTCAAGGCCAAGGGCAAGGCGGGCGAGATCCTGGTCGTCGGCTTCGACGGCTCGAAGGAAGAGGTTGCCGCGCTGCAGGACGGCTCGGTGCAGGCGCTGGTCCTCCAGGACCCGTTCAAGATGGGTGGCGAGGGCGTCAAGCAGGCGATCCTCGCGGCCCGTGGCGAGGCCGTCGAGAAGCTGGTCGACACCGGCGTGCTGGTCGTGACCAAGGACAACCTCGATAGCGAGGAAGCCAAGAAGCTGCTAGGCTACTAGGCACGCACGAAACGGGGGGCGGCCGTGATCCAGAGTACCTTCTGCCATCTACAGGGCATTGGACCCGCCACCGAACGCCGGCTTTGGGCGGCGGGGGTGGATAGCTGGAGCGCGGCCGCCCGCTCGGATCGGCGGCTGCCACGGGTCGGGCCGCTGGCCGCGCATGGCGAGGCCTCGCTCGAGGCGCTGGCCGCGCGCGACTGGGCCTACTTCCGCGGCCTCCTCGGGGGCGCGCACGCCTGGCGCTGGTACGCCCAGCTGCGACACAACGCGGTCTACCTCGATATCGAGACCACCGGCCTCGCCGCGGACCACGCGGTGGTCACCGTCGTCGGCTGTTGGGATGGGCGCGAGCTGCGGATGTTCGTCCGCGACGACAACCTGCACCAGCTCTGGGACTACCTCGCCGGCTTCGACCTGCTGGTGACCTTCAACGGGACGACCTTCGACGTACCGTTCCTCCGCGCCACACGACCGGGCCTGCGGCTGCCGCCGGTCCATCTCGATCTGCGCTACGCCCTGCGCGCGCTCGAGCTGCGCGGCGGGCTGAAGTCGATCGAGCGGCAGGTTGGCCTGGCCCGCGAGGACGAGCTGCAGGCGGTCGACGGGTACCTGGCGGTCCTGCTCTGGCACCGGCACCAGGCGGGCGACCCGCGCGCGCTGCCGACGCTGCTGCGCTACTGCGCGGAAGACGTCGTCGGCCTGCAGCCGTTGGCCGAGCTGGCCTACGAGCGACACTGCGCGCTGCTGCCGCCGCTGCCCATCGAGCGGCTGAGCATTGGCGAGCGGCCGGAGACCGGCCTGGACTGGGCGCCCGAGATCGTCGAGGAGCTGCTGGGCTACCTGACCGCGTACTAGTCGCCCTCGCCCCGGCGCAGGCCGGCCAGCTCGCCCAGGCGCGTGCGCAGCGGGCGCTCGGGCTCGACCGCGGGCCAGAGGTGGTCGGTGACCGCCGTCTCCCAGCCGAGGCCGCGCAGGGCGGCCGAGGCGCGGCGCAGGCGCGCGGCGCGCAGGGGGCGGCGGTCGGCCTCGGGGTGGATACCTAGCTGGGCGAAGACCTCGTTGATGATCTGGTCGTAGACCGCCGCCTCGATCCGCCCGCGCGTGCGCCGGTCGATCTCGGTCGGCGCCAGGTCGTGCTCGGTGAACCGGCCGACGACGATCGTGTCGCCCAGCCCCTGCGCCTCGAGGTGGCGCACCGCGCCCGAAGCATCGGACAGCACACAGACCGCGCCAGCGTTGTACGGCTCGAGCGCGGCGTAGCCGAACGGCTCGTAGACCGGCAGGTCGACCTCGAGGTCGGTGCCTAGGCGGAAGTCGCGCCAGGTCGCCTCGCCGGGCCAGAGCGCGCCCAGTTCGCCCGCATTCCAACCGTACTGGTTGATATAGAAGACCCGCGCGGCGCGGCGGAACCGCTCGTTGAACTCGTTGATATTCGCCCAGAGCATCGTCTCGTCGCCGCGGAGGTCGCCCTCGGGCGCAGGTAGGTGGTCTAGCGGCCAGCCATAGCCGCCGGCCCAGCGCTCGATCTCCGCGCGCGTCGGCCGCGGCCGCGGCGCCGCCATCCAGAAGCAGGCCAGCCGCCAGCGGTTGCGCGCGGCCAGCCGCTCGGCCAGCCGGTTGAGCAGCCCGAGCACGCGCCACGGCCCCTTATGCACCGAGGGGCGGGCGAGGACGGTCATGATCAGGTCGGGGCTGAACTCGCCATACCGCTCGACCACCGCGGCCAGCCGCTGGCGCCGATCCTCGATCTCGTCGATCCCGGGGCTGCCCGGCGCCAGGCCGACGGGCACCACCGGCGGCCGTACATCGCGGTCGGGGCGCAGACCCAGCTGCAGCTCGTCGGCGACCCACGGCCCGACGGCGACGACGCGCTCGAAGTGGCGGGCCTGGCGGTTGAGCCGGTGGTAGTAGATGTCGCGGAAGCCGTCGCAGCCGGGGAACAGATCGTTCAGGCTGGCCCCGCTGGCCAGCGCCTCGCGCACCAGAGGGTAGAGCGAGACATCCAGCCCCTCGGGGTTGAGCGCCGGGCGCAGCAGCCGCTCGCGGTCGAACAGCGAGGCGTCGGCCAGCAGGCGGAACAGGCGCATCTCGTGGGCGACATAGACGCTGCGGCCCAGCCGGTCGCCCGCCGCGCCGGCGGCCCAGAACAGCGGCACCCCCATCCAATCGTGGGCAAACAGCGCGACCCGGCGCGGGCTGAAGTCGCTGCCGTCACGCTCGGCCCAGGCGCTGAGGATGGCCTTGGTCGCGGCCCAGAGGGCCGGTGCGGTGAAGGTGTGGTACTGCAGCTCGAGGAGGAACGGGTTGGCTAGGTGGCCGCTGAAATCGAGCATCGAGCGGACCCGTGGCAGGACCGCGCCCTCGCCCGCCCAGCCCGCGCCGCCGGGCCAGGGTAGGCCGTCGGCGGTGGTCACCAGGCGCACGGGTTGCAGCGGGTAGAGCCCCTGGTTGGCCCCGGCGGGGTCGAGCGTGCGCGCCAGACGGCGGTCGGGCGGCTCGGTCACCGCGGGGTAGGTGTCGTAGGCGGCCAGGTCGATGCCGTAGACCCGCTGGACCGCGCCGCGATAGAGCTCGAGCCGGTCGCGGCGGACGCCCTCGGGGCTGGCGATCAGCACCGGCGAGCTGGCCGCGCCGCCCAGGCTGCGCCGCCCGTAGACCAGCCGCACGCCCCAGCGCTGGGCGATCGTCGCCAGCGTCGCGCTGAGGCGCGTGTCGGCGCCGCGCGCGCGCAGATCGCCGGTGCCGCCGGTCAGCGAATCGAAGAGTACCTGCCAGC
>DHNJ01000241.1:4530-10834 GCA_002409445.1 Armatimonadetes bacterium UBA5419
AGCCCAGTTCCTCGCGCAGGGCCAGGTCGTCGACCACCGAACCCTCGTCGGGGAAGGAGTAGCTGCCCACGAGCAGCGAGTTCTCGTACCGCCGCCGCCAGGCCGAGGTCGTCTGCCAGCCGGCGATGACATGGCCGATGTTGCTGACGCGTTCGGCCGCTTCGTGGGTCGCATGGACGGCAAATTGTCGCCTCATCGCTCACTCTCTTCCTGCGCCCGGCCAGCCCCGGGCCACAGCGCCGCGCCCACCGCCAGCGCTAGCAGCAGCCCGCCGAACCCGTCGCCCCAACGCACCAGCGGTGTCTGCCCCCCGCGCGGGTAGACCTCGCCGCTGAGCACCGTGCGCTCGTGCCAGCGACTCTCGGTCGTCGGCCGCCCGGCCGGGTCGATCACCGCCGAAACGCCGCTGTTGGCGCAGCGGACCACCCAGCGGCGCGTCTCAATCGCCCGAAACACCGCCTGGTAATAGTGCTCCAGGGCGCCGGTCCGGCTCAACTGGTCATCGTTGGTCATGACCACCAGGACCTCCGCCCCCGCGCGCACCAGGGCCGCGCAATCGCGCGGGAACACGCTCTCGTAGCAGATCGCTACACCGAGTTCGCCCAGGCTCGTGCGCACGGGATAGAACCCGCGTCCGGCGAAAAACTGTGGCGTATGCCGCGCCAGCGGATAGACCAAACGACTGCTACGCGCCGGCAGGTATTCACCAAAGAGCACCAAACGCACTTTCGAATAGACACCTGCGAGCGTCCCTTGTGGCTCGACGACGACCGCGGCGTTGGTTTTCGGCTCGGGCCAGCCGCGGCCGCGCGTGCGATGGAACCCGCCCGCGGCGAGCACAAACTCGCCCTCGCGCGCGGCCTGGCTGATGTACGCCCACGCCGGAGGCTCGTCAATATAGAGGACCGTCGCCGTCTCGGGCCAGACAACCAGGTCGGTGCCGGCGGGCACCTCGCGGGTCAGTTCCAGTGTGTCGAAGAGCAGATCCCAACCGCTCAGGCCGACCTTGTCGGCCAGCGGGATGTTCGGCTGCACGCAGGCCACGCGCCACGGCTCGCCCGCCGGCCGGGCCAGCTGCGCCAGCCGCGCCTGGCCATAGGCCGCGAGGCCGACGACCATGCCCAGCCCGACCCCCAACTGCAGCACCTCGCGCCGCCCCAGCAGCGCCACCCGCGCCAGCCCCGCGCCGACCACGCCGAGCACCAGGCTGAGCCCCGCGACGCCGGTGATCTCGGCGATTTGGCAGAGGATCGGCGTCTGCCACAGACCGTGGCCCAGGCTGAACCAGGGCACGCCGGTCGGCGGGAAGCTGCGCAGCCACTCCCACCCGGCCCAGGCCAGCGGCGCCCACCAGAGGAACCCGCCCAGCCCCCAGCGCAGGTACAGCCGCCGCAGCAGCCAGCCCACGGGCGGGATCCAGAGCACGATGAGGCTGGTCACCGCGAGCCAGAGGGCGGGGCCGAAGACGCGGTCGAGCGGGATCAGCCAACCCAGCGAGATGAGGCCCCAGAAGGCCAACGGCAGGTAGAGGTCGCGCCAGCGCGCGCCGTGGGCGAAGGCGACGAAGAGGGCCGTCGTCGCCAGGGTCAGCAGCAGCGGCGCGACGACCGCGGGCAGGGCCGGCGGCAGATCGGGCCAGGGCCGCCCGCCGAGCCAGAGCAGCACCGCCGCCGTGTACAGGGCACGGCGGATGCGGCGCGGGTCACGGTCGTCGGCGCTGGTCGGTGGGGCGTTCACGGGCGGCATTGTAATGGATCGCTCGGCGCCCTAGCGCAGCTGCTCCTTGAGCACCTTGCCGCTCGGATTGCGCGGCAGCGCGTCGATGAACTCGATGACCTGCGGCACCTTGTAGCTGGCCAGCCGCTCGACACAGTGGCCGCGGACGTCCTGGCGACCCAGCTCGACGCCCGGCTCGGCGACGACGATCGCCTTGACCAGCTCGCCCAGCGCGGCACGCGGCCCGGTCGCCGGGATGCCGACGACGGCCACCTCGCGGACGCCCTCCAGGTCGAGGATGCACCGCTCGACCTCGAGCGCGAAGACATTCTCGCCAGCAACGATGATCATCTCCTTCTGCCGCCCCTCGAGGTAGACGAAGCCCTGGTCGTCGACCCGCGCCAGGTCGCCGGTGTTGAACCACTGGCCGTCGGCGGTCAGCGCCTCCTCGAGCAGGCCGGGCCGGTTGAGGTAGCCGCGGATCGTGTTCTCGCGGTGGATGTGCAGCAGGCCGACCTCGTCGAAATCGCAGTCGGTGCCGTCGGCACGGACGATGCGCATGCCGACCTCGGGGATCAGCTTGCCGATGCTGTCCGCGTGGCTCAGCGCGTGGGTCGAGGGGGTGATGTGGGTCAGGCTGATCGTCTCGGTCAGGCCGAAGAAGTTGTGCAGGCGGACGCCGGGCAGCAGCTCGGCCAGCCGCTCGATGGTCCGCGTGGGCATCGGCGCGCCTGAATAGCCGACCATCCGCAGGCAGGTCAGGTCGCGCTCGGCGATGCCCGGCAGGGAGACGACCATGTGGTGGAAGGTCGGCGTCGAGAGGAAGTTGGTGACCCGCTCGCTCTCGATCAGGCTGGCCACCTCGGCCGCGTCGGCGCGCGGCGCGACGACCACGGTGGCGCCGAGGTAGGCGCTCGAGGGGACGATGCTGTACAGCGCGACGACGTGGAACAGCGGCGAGAGCAGCAGGTTGATGTCCTCGTGGCGCCAGGAGAAGGGGATCACCGTGTTGCGGATGTTGAACAGCAGGTCGACATGCCGCATCAGCGCGCCCTTGGGCACGCCGGTCGTCCCGGAGGTGTGGGCGATGACCGCAATCGACTCGGGGTCGAGCTCGCGCGGGGCCAGCGGCGCGCCCGCGGCGATCGCCTCGGCGACCGAGGTCTCGGCGTCGAGCCCGACCGCCAGCCGCGGCCGATCGCCGACCGCCGCGGCGACCTGGCCCCAGACCTCGGCGTGAACGACGACCAGCTTCGGCTGCAGGTTGTCCAAGACGTACTGCAGTTCGCGCTGTCCCAGGCGGAAGTTGACCGGCGCGAGCACGGCGCCGACGCGCATGACCGCCCAGTAGATGAGGTAGTGCTCGAGGCAGTTGGGCATGGCCACGGCCACGTGGTCGCCCGAGCCGATGCCCTGGGCGTCGAGCCAGCCGGCCAGCTTGGCGATCTCGGCGTCCAGCTGGGCGTAGGTGTAGCGTTCGCCGGCCATGACCAGCGCGAGCTTGCGCGGGTATTTGCTGACCGTGTTGGTCCAGACAGCAGAGAGGGTGGGCAGCGGCAGTCCCGGCATGTAGTGCTCCTTGGTTGGTGGTTAACGGGCCCAGGCGTGCGCGCGGCAGGCGGCCATGAAGGGCAGCGACTCGGCGGCGATCCAGGCGCTCGGCGTGGCGGGGGCGGGGTCGGGGCGGTCGGCAGGCAGGAACTGCGACCAGTCGGGGTCGACGGTCACCGGCCCCTCGAACCCCGCGGCCACCAGCGCCGAGCAGATCGCGCGGTGCGGAATGTCGTCGTCGGCCGGCAGGCATTGCGAGCCGTAGCGGTCGGGCTCGAAGCGGTCGGCACGCGCGCCCTTGAGGTGGATGCCGTAGGTCATGCCGCGCAGGTAGGGCCAGGGCCCGGGCCAGGGGTGCTCGCCGGCGCGCCAGCAGTTGACGAAGTCCCAGTTGTAGCCCAGGCAGCGGCGGTCGAGCGCGTCGAGCAGGCGCGCGGCGCGTTCGGCGGTGTTGGCCACGCTGGTGACCTCGGCCTCGAGCATGACCAGCGTCGCGCGGTTCTCGGCGCTGACGATCTCCTGGCAGCGGCCCCACAGCTCGAGCTCCTGGTCCCAGAGGTCCTGGTCCGGTTCGCCCTGGGCCTCGAGCGGGTCGCTCACGCCGGGGCGCAGGCGCGAGAAGATGCGTAGGCGGGCGCCGCTGCGGCCGGAGAGCGCGGCCATGTGGCGCAGGGTGTCTGGCGCGGCGACCAGCTCGTCGACCGGCCCGAGCGCGAGCGTGGCGATGGTCAGGCCCTCGTCGGCGGCGCGTTGGGACAGCTCGGCAAACTCGGCCTCGCTCAGCGCGGACAACGGCTGGCCGTCGAGCGGGCTGCGCAGCTCGAGCGCCTCGAAACCGGCGGCCGCGGCGGCCGCGATCTGCTCGATCACCGAGCCGTCGAAGGCGGATTGGCACACAGACAGCAACATGGCCGGCTCCAGGGTAACGCTTTCGCCCCACCGGCCGCGAGTCCTGCGCCGGGCCTAGGCCGGGCCTAGGCCTGCGCCTAGGCCTCCTCGGGCCGGCTCTCGGGGCACTTGGCCCACAGCGCGCGGACGATCAGGTCGGCACTCTCCTCGACCGAGTAGCTGTCGGTGTTCAGCTCGAGGTCGTAGAGCGGGTCGACGCCGTCGGGCGTGGGGAAGGTGCGCTTGAGCCAGTTCTCGCTGCTGCGATCCAGCTCGCGCAGGCGGCCGGGCGCCTGGCGCTCGTCGATGCCCGTCTGCTCGCGGAAGCGGTCCAGCCGCTTGGCCATCGGCGCGACCAGGTGGACCCGCAGCCCGCGATCGGGCGGCAGGATCAGGTGCGCGCCGCGGCCGACGACGACCATGTCGCCGACCTCGCCCAAGCTGCGCAAGACGCGGATCAGCGAGCGCGTGTACTCGGCGTGGGCGCTCGAGCTGGGGTTGATGATGCTCGAGATCATCCCGTCGATGTCGGTCAAGTGGCGTTCGTCGAGCCGCTCGATCAACTGCGTGCGCAGGCGCGCGTCCTCGGCGACGGCCTCGAGCAGTTCGCGGTCGTAAAGGGTGTAGCCCAGCCGGCCGGCGACCTCGGCAGAGATCAGCGAGGCCTGGCAGTAATGGTGGCGAGAGATGGCCACGTAGGCACCCGGCACCGGCGGCTTGGCGTCCGGGTCCCAGCGGGTGGCCGGGGCCGGTCCGCGCAAGGTCTCCCGCAGCCGCAGATGGCGGTCCACAACGCGCGCCGCACTGTCACGTCCAATGCGTGCCATTTCGCACCTCCTCTGTAGGTATTATTCTACCCACCGCCAAGTCCGGGATGCAAACGCGCGGACCTAGACTTCGAGCAGTCCCGAGATCCCCTCGCGCACCAATCGCACGACCTCCGCTGGCTCGTCGGTGACCTGCATCAGGTCGACATCCCCCGGCGCGATGCAGCCCGCCGCCTCGACCGTGTTGCGCAGCCAGTCGAGCAGCCCCGACCAGTAGCTGCGGCCGAACAAGACGATCGGGAAGTGGCGGATCGTGTTGGTCTGGACCAGGGTCAGCGCCTCGGCCAGCTCGTCCAGCGTGCCGTAGCCGCCGGGAAAGACGACGAAACCGGCCGAATACTTGACGAACATCGTCTTGCGCACGAAGAAGTAGTGGAAGTGGAGGGCGATGTGCTGGAAGCCGTTGGCCCCCTGCTCGAAGGGCAACTCGATGTTCAGGCCCACGCTCTTGCCACCGACCTCGTGCGCGCCGCGGTTGCCCGCCTCCATGATGCCCGGTCCGCCGCCGGTGATCACCGTCAGGCCCGACTCGGCGAGCAGCTGGGCGGTGCGCCGCGCGGCCTCGTAGTACTCGCTGCCGGGCTTCAACCGCGCCGAGCCGAACAGCGAGACCGCCGGCCGGATGCGCGAGAGCTGCTCGAAGCCTTCGACAAACTCGCTCATGATGCGGAACACGCGCCAGGTGTCCGACTGCATGAAGTCGTGGCTCTGGCGTTCGGTCGCCAGCAGGTCGGCATCAGCGCTCTCGGCGCGGTCGCGGGGGACGTAGCGGGTGGTCTGGATTTCGTTCATCGAGCACTTCCTTGGGTCAAAGGTACCCGTTCGACGGTCGCCTGTCTCACCTGGGGACCATCGACGGCGAGCGTCATTTTCGTCAGCGCCGCCCCATGGGCCGGGGCCTGCGCCAGATGCGTGTCACCGATCCTCGCGTCAAACGGTGTGTGGCTGTGGCCGCCGAGAATCACCGCCAGCTGCGGGCAGGCGGCGGCCAGCGCCCGGTCGGCGCGCTCGCCGCTGTGGCTCAAGACGATGACCAGCTCGCGATCGTCGACCGCCGCCAGTTGCTCGGTCACAGCCTCGGCCGGCGGCAGGAAGCGGCTCGCGCTGATCCAGCGCAGCGGGTGGTCGGCGGTGATCATCAGCGGCGTGAGCCCGAGCAGGCGCACGGTCAGGCCGTCGGCGAGCGCCAGCCGCAGGCTCGGCACGGTGCCGCCCCAGCCGGCCGGGCGGACGTTGCTGCAGACTATCGGCGCGGGCGCGCGGCGCAGCTTGGCCGCCTGCGGGCCGCGCCAGGGGTGGTACTCGCGGTTGCCCAGGGCCAG
>DHNJ01000177.1:0-720 GCA_002409445.1 Armatimonadetes bacterium UBA5419
CGGGACCGGGTCGACCAGCCGCCGCGCGACGCGTTCGAGGTCGACGCGCAGGTCCTCGGCGCGCGCGTCGGTCTCTTCGCCCAGCGCCTCGCCGAGGACGACCAGGCCGGCGGCCACGTCGCTGGGTGACTTGAGGTCGCCGAGCATGGTCAGGGCCTGGGTGATGATCGACTTGGAGCGCATCTCGCGCGGCCAGAGGCGGGCGCGCAGCTGGGCGGCGAGCAGCGTTGGCGAGCTGCCCGCGCCGAGTCGGCTGGGCTGATCGGCCTCGGTCAGCTCGCCCATGCGCCGGGCTAGCTGGGCTAGGTCGTCGGTCTGGGCGAGGGCGTAGATGGGCAGCGTGGTGCGGTGGCGGACCGGTGGGTCGGCGTAGATCCACGGCTCGAAGCCGAGCGCGGAACGCCAGCGGGCGGGGACCAGGTCGAGCCACTCGTCGCGGTCGGCACCCCAATTGGAGAGGCCGTCGACGGGCAGGCCGGCGGCCGACAGTGCGTCGCGCCAGCCCGAGCGCAGCAGCTCCGCCAGGTCGCCGTCGGGGGCGATGGCGCCGCCGAGCCGCGCGGCCTGGCGGCGGGCCTCCTCGCGGTCGCCGGTGCTGGCCAGCAGCTCGTTCCACAGCACGAGTTCGAGCCCGCGCGACAGCCCGGCCGCCGGCAGCAGCTGGTACAGCTCGGCGAGTTCGGCGGGGGTGAGTGTGTCGGAGCGACCAATGACAGGGAT
>DHNJ01000177.1:899-11877 GCA_002409445.1 Armatimonadetes bacterium UBA5419
TGAGGGGCTCAGCCTGGAGCGCGAGCGCGGCCAGGGCGTGCGGCCGGCCGACGCGGGCGGCGGGCCAGGCGTCGGTGGTGTCGCCCAGCAGGCCTTCGCAGAGGGTCAGCATCTGGTCGGCGCTGACGTGCTCGGCGCGGCGGGCTTCGGCCGCGGCGCGGGTGGCTAGGTCGCTCGCGCCGCCGGCGGCCAGCGATTGGGCCAGGCCCCACCAGGCACTGCTGCCCGGGCCGTCGATCGACAACAGGCGCAGCCAGGCGGCGCGCTGGTTGGGCCGGGGCGCGCCGTTGCGCAGTTCGCGGCGCAGGCGGTCGGCTTCGAGCTGGAGGGTCTCGCGGGCGAAGGCGCGGTTGATGCGGCGCAGCTGCTCGGTGACGCGCTCGGCCGCGGCGCCGCGGAGGCCGGTCAGGCGGCGGTTGATCCACCGGGCGCGGCGGCGGCGGGAGGTTTGGCGGATGATCAGGTCGACGCACCAGAAGGCGAGCGGCACGCCGGTCAGCGAGACGGCGCCCCAGGCCAGGCCGCGGTAGGCTTCGGGCAGGGCGGGGGCCACGCCGAGCACCATCGTGGCGGTGAACACCAGCCAGGCGAGCGCGAGGAGGAAGAAAGGCTGTAACTCGCGTGCGGTCACTCGCGGCCCCTCCTAGGCCAGACGAAGCATCTGCGTTACCCGTTCCCGCACCAGCGCGAACTTCTCCTCACTTTCGCCCAAGTGGGCGAGGATGCGCAAGTCGTCCGGCCGGACCTCGCCGCCGTGGTCGAGGTAGGCGCGGGTGCGGAGCAGGCGGTACAGCTTGATGACTTTGCGGTCGCTGACCACGGCCAGTTCCTCACCTTCGAGGCCGGCGAGAATGCGACGGAAGAGGTCGAAGACGGCGGGCGGAAACCAGCGCGAGAGCCCGAGCTCGCCGCCGGCCTCGTGGTCCTGGCGGTCGAGGTGGGCGCGGATGGCGAGGAAGTCGTCGAGGCTTGCGATGCCGGCCCAGGGCTGCTGATTGAGCGCGCGCAGGGCCTCGTTGGTCAGGCCGGCGCTGACGAGCTGCTCGAACTGGCCGTGACGCACCGGCGCGGACTCGACCTTGAGGATGAACCGGTCGCGCAGGGCGTCCATCTCCTCGTAGCCGGCGACGCTGTTGGTCGCGGCGAAGAGCATGACCAGCGGCGCCTCGACCGCGACGCCGTCCTGGTAGTACTTGCGCTCGTTGAGGATGGTCAGCAGGCTGTTGAGGATCGCCGAGTTGGACTTGAAGATCTCGTCGAGGAAGACGACCTTGGCGCTGGGGATCTTGCCCTCGACACGGCGGACGTAGCTGCCGTCGCGCAGCTGGTTGATGTCGATCGGGCCGAAGATCTCGCTGGGTTCGGTGAAGCGGGTCAGCATGTACTCGAAGTACTCGCCCGGCGCCAGTGAGAGCGACTGGGCGAACTTGACGATCAGATCCGACTTGGCGGTGCCCGGCGGGCCGACGAGGAGCAGCGGCTCTTGCGTCGCGGTACAGAGGACCATCAGGTTGATCAGTTCGTCCTTGCCCACGAAATAGCGCTTGAGCACCTCGCCCACGCGGATCACGCGAGCGCGGGCCTCTTCGGGGGCTTGGACGGTGGGGTTAGTCATCGGTCACCTCGGCGGGTAGTCGCCACCAGGTGACGACACGGCTGGCGCGGCGGGTGCGCTCGCCCCAGAGCTTGTTGGTGCGCCAGAGCCAGAAATGGGGCGGGCCGGCGACGCGCTCGGGCTCGGTGACCTGCTGCCAGCCGAGGCGCGCGCAGAAGCCGGCGAGTACCTCGGGCGTGAACAGCACGCGGTGCCAGGCGGTCCAGTGGAAGCCCTGGCCGGCTTGGCGCGCGGGGTCGCCAGTGTGCGGGCGGCTGGCGGCGTCGGGGGTCTCGATCATGACCAGCGCGCCGGGCTTGCCCACCCGCTGCATCTCGCGCAGGGCGCGGTAGGTGTTGACGTCGTGCTCGATGACGTGGCGGGCGTGGACGACGTCGAAGGTGTGGTCGGCGGCCGGCACGCTGGTCAGCGAGCCCTCGTGGGCGTCGAGGCCATGCTGCCGGGCGAAGGCGACGACCTCGGCCGAGGTGTCGACGCCCATCGTGCGCCAACCGCGCTGCTGACCGGCAAGGAGCATCGAGCCGTAGCTGCTGCCGATGTCGAGGAACGAGCCGACCGGCGTCATCGCCTCCAGGACGCGGAAGCGGTAGTCGGCGGTGCGCAGCTTGTGCCTGAGACGCCGGCCATAGTTGCTCTCATAGACGTAGGAGCCGTTGGTTACCAGGCTGTCGCCGCCGAGCGGGTCGGCCGAGTTCCAGAAGCCGCAGCGCTCACAGTAGAGCCAGTCGGGCGAGGGCCAGGGCGCGTCTTGGCGGGGGCGTGGGTACCGCTGCCGCTCGGCCCAGCCGCACCACGTGCAGCGCTCGCGCGCGACGACGGCGAGGTCGTCATCGACCGAGGGCGCCTCGGGGGTGACGGCAGCAGGGGTGATCCGCAACGGTAGCATACGCGTGAGTCCAGCGCGTATTATAGCCCAGCGCACCGCGGGTCCATGCTATGATGCGCGGCACCGGGTGGGGGCGGGTAAGGAGGCTGACGATGGCGTTGGATCGTGCAAAGATGGGCCGCGAGTTTGCTGTGCGCTTCAGCGGCGAGCCTCGGTTGTTCCGCGCTCCGGGCCGGGTCAACCTGATCGGCGAGCACACCGACTACAACGACGGCTTCGTGCTGCCGGTCGCCATCGACCGCGAGGTGATGTTCGCCGTGCGCGCGCGGACCGACCGCAAGGTGCGCCTGGCGGCCCTCGATGTCGCGCCGCAGACCGTCTTCGAGTGTGACCTGGACGAGCCGGTGCGGACAACGAGCGCGCACCACTGGTCTTCGTACGTCAAGGCGATGGCCCGCGCGCTGGAGGGCGAGGGCGTGCGCTGTACCGGCTTCGAGGGCGTCGTCGCCGGCGACGTGCCGATCGGCGGCGGCGTCTCGTCGTCCTCGGCGTTCACCGCCGCGGTGGCGACCCTCTTCGAGCGCCTGAACAGCCTGCGCCTGCCGCCCAAGCGGATGGTCGAGCTGATCCTCGACGCCGAGAACCTGGCCACGGGTCTGCGCGGCGGGATCATGGACCAGTACACCGCGCGGCTGGGCAAGGCCGGCGCGGCGTTGCTGATCGACTGCCGGGTCAAGGAGCATGTCGAGGTCGAGCTGCCGGAGATGACCATCGTCGTCGCCGACACGCGGCGGCCGCGAACGCTGGCGGCGACGGCCTACAACGAGCGGCGCGCGCAATGTGAACTGGCGGCGCGGGCGGTGGCCACGCGCCACGAGAACGTGCGCGCGCTGCGCGACGTGACGCCGTCGATGCTGGAGGACTGCCGCGACCTGCTGAGCCGCGACGTCTACCGCCGCGCGCGCCACGTGGTGACCGAGACCGAGCGCACGCTGGCCAGCGTCGACCTGCTGCGCGCGGGCGACCTGGTGGGGTTTGGCCGGCTGGTGACCCAGAGTCACCAGAGCCTGCGCGACGACTACGAGGTCTCCTGCGAGGAGCTGGACGTGCTCGCCGAGATCGCCTGGACGGTGCCCGGCGTGTACGGTGCGCGGATGGTCGGTGCGGGCTTTGGCGGGTGCATCATCGCCCTGTGTGGCGCGGAGACGGTCGGTCCGCTGACGACGGCGCTGCGCCGCGAGTACATGCGCCGCTGCGGCCGCGAGACCGACGTCTACGCGACAGTCGCCAGTGATGGCGCGAGCGAGGTGACCGAGGGCGCCGAGGCCTAGCTACTCGGCGAGCAGCCGGCGCACGCGTTCGAGGTCGGCCGGCGTGTCGACGCCGAGCGCGTGGTGCGGCGTCTCGGGGCAGATGATCCGGTAGCCGTGCTCCAGCGCGCGCAGCTGCTCCAGGCTCTCGGCCTGCTGCAGCGGCGTCGGCGGCAGTTGCGCGTAGTGCAGCAGGAACTCCCGCCGGTAGACGTACAGCCCAATGTGCCGCCAGTAGGCCAGCGGCTGGTCTGCGTCGCGACGGTAGGGGATGGGGCTGCGGCTGAAGTAGAGGGCGAAGTCGTCCTGGTCGACGACCACCTTGACCGCGTTGGGGTCTTCGAGCGCGGCGCGGTCGACCAGTGCCTCGCGCAGCGTGCTCATCGGCACGTCGGGGCGGTCGAGCAGCGGCTGGACGGCGATCTCGATCGACTGGCTGGCGATCAGCGGCTCATCGCCCTGGACGTTGACCACCAAGTCGCAGGTCAGGCCCGCGGCGACCTCGGCCAGCCGGTCGGTGCCCGTCTGGTGGTCGGCGCGGGTCATCACCGCGCGACCACCGAACTCCTCAACCGCGTTGACGACGCGCTGGTCGTCGGTGGCCACGAGTACTTCGGCGATGCCGTCCGCGGCGGCCGTGCGCTCGTAGACGTGCTGGATCATGGGCTTGCCCGCGATATCCAGCAGCGCCTTACCCGGCAGCCGCGTCGAGCCGAAGCGGGCCGGGATGAGCGCGACGACGCGCATCAGTAGCGGCGCTTGGAGCGACCGCCCTTACGCGAGGCAGGCTTGCGGCGCGCGGCGGGCTGGTCGGCACTGCCGGCCTCCTCATCGGCATCGGCCGCGGGTGCGGCGGGCTTGGGTCGCGGGGCGTCGGTCGGCTTCTCGCTGGTGACCACGGGGAAGGCCCCGCCACCCGCGGGCGTTGTGCTGCGCGAGCCACGGACCAGCCCAGCGCCGGCCGGCGTCGAGCGCGCGGCGCGCACAGGGCGCTCGATGCGCGGGGCATCGTCGCGGGCGGCGGCGCGGCGGCCGGCGGCTTCCTGCATCTTGAGCAACAGCGGTGCGGCCAAGAAGATCGAGCTATAGGCACCGGCAAGCATACCGACCATCATCGCGAAAGCGAAGTTGCGGATACCGACACCACCCATCAGGGCCAGCAGCAGCAGCGGGGCGATGGTGGTTAGGGTGGTGATGATCGAGCGACCCATCGTCTGCCAAACGCTGGCCTCGACGACCGCCTCCAGGTGTACCTTCTGGCGGCGCTGGAGCGGGTCGAGCTTGCGCAGGTTCTCACGGATGCGGTCGTAAATGACCACCGTGTCCTGCATCGAGAAGCCGATGACCGTGAGCAGGGAGGCGATGTAGGTGGTGTCGACGTCGTGGCCGGTGAAGGCGTAGACGAGGGTCAGGATGATCGCGTCGTGGATGACGGTGATCGCCGCGGAGAGACCGAACAGCCAGCCGCCGCCTAGACCCGCGATGTTGTAGCGGATATAGACGTAGATCATGATCAGCAGGGTGCCGAGGATGAGCGCGAGGATCGCCTGCTTGCGCAGCATCTCGCCGATCACCGGGCCGACCAGCTCGTGCTGGACCATCTCGACGTTGCCGAACTTGGCGGCCAGGGCGGACTCGATCGCCGCGCCCTCGGTCGCTGCCTGCTGGCTCGCGGTCGTGGTGTCCTTGGCCTCCGAGCCGGTGGAGGTGCGGATCTGCACCTGGTTGCCCTGGGGGAAGACCTGGATCGCGGCACCGGAGAGGTCAACCGCGGCGCCGGCGGCCTCGCGGACCTGGGCGATGGTGTCGGGCGCGTTGTCGCCCGGCAGCTCGGGGTCGAAGGTGTAGACGTAGGCGGCACCACCCGTGAAGTCGATGCCCCAGGCCAGTGCGGAACCGGTCGTCGACTTGTTGTAGGCCATCTTGCCCAGGCCGGCGAGGATCATGACGATCGCGATGCCGAACCAAAGCGCCGTGCGCGGCACGATGGGGAACGGGTACGGGTACTTGGTCTTGGTCTCAGCAGCCACGGTGGCTCTCCTGCCTGCTATCTCAATCCTGAACGACTAGTTGCTTGCGGTGTGGGTGTCGCGGTCGACACGGTAGGTCGTCTCGACATTCGACCCGAACCGGGAGGCGGCTAGCAGGTTCTGCATCTTGCGCGTCATGACCAGCGCGGTGAACAGGTGGCAGACGATGCCCAGCGAGAGGGTCACCGCGAAGCCACGGATGGCGCCGGTGCCCAGTGCGTAGAGCACGATCGACATCATCAGCGCGGTCGCGTTGCCGTCGAGGATGGCCGGCCAGCTGCGGTCATAGGCGTGCCGCAGGTTAAGGTGCAGCGGTCGGGTCGGGAAGTCGCGCAACTCCTCACGCAGACGCTCGAAGACGATGACGTTGGAGTCGACCGCCATACCGACGCTCAACAGCAAGCCCAGGATGCCCGGCAGCGTCAGCGTGGCGCCGACGAGGTGGAGCAGGGCGAGCGTGAAGATGATGTAGAAGATCAGCGCGATGTTGGCGAGCCAACCGGAGACCTTGAACATCACGACCATGATGACGAAGATGATCAGCGTACCGATCAGACCGGCCTTGGCCGACTGGCTGACCGAGTCGTCACCCAGGGTGGCCGAGATCATGCGCTGCTCGACGATGTCAACCGGCACCGGCAGCGAACCGGCCTTGAGCAGCGTCTCGAGGCGCTTGGCCTCCTCGATCGTGGCGAAGCCGCCACTGATGCTGACGCTGCCGCCGTAGTGGGTCGACTGCATGACCGGCGCGGAGATGACCTCACCATCGAGGTAGACCGCGAGGTACTTGTTGAGGTTGTTGCGGGCGAAGTCGTCGAAGCGGCGGGTGCCCTCGCTGTCCAGGTCGAGCAGGACGGCCGGCTCGTTCTGGCGGACGAACTGCACCGAGATCATGTTGGTGATCAGGTTCGTGCCCTGGAGGATGTTCTGGCTGCCGTCGAACTCGGGCGCCTCGTGGTAGACGATCTCGGTCGGCACGGTCTCACTACCGCCGGAGGCGGGCGCGAAGGTGGTGATCTCGGCGCCGTCCGAGCCGGTCTCGATGCGCGGCACGTACTGCTCGGGGACCTTGCGGAACTCGAGGCGGGCGGTGGTGCCGATGATCGCGACGGCCTCGTCCGGGTCCTTGATGCCCGGCAGCTGGACGGCGATGCGGTCGGTGCCCTGGGTCACGACCTGGGCCTCGGAGACGCCCAGGCGGTCGACGCGGCGCTGGATGACGTCCTTGACCTGGGCCATCGCGTCACGCGGGATGCTCAGGTCGCGGGCCTCGCCCAGCGGCACGGTCTGCGGGAAGAGCTGCTTCAGCTCGTTCTCGAAACCGCTCAGCTGCGTGCTCTTGATCTGGTCGCGGTCGGCCTTGGACAGGCCACCCGAGGGGTCGATGAAGGTGCGGATGACGACGATGTTCGAGCCGACCATCTCGGCGGAGATGTCGCCCTCGCGCGAGTACTTGGCGCGCAAGGTATCGATGTTGGTCTCGAGCCAGCCGTTGATCGCCTCGCGGACCTCGCGGCGCAAGTCCTCGTCGTGGAGCATCTCGCGGGTCTTGTCGTCCAACGTGGTCGGGGTCTCGACACCCTTGGGCTGCTCGCCCGTGGTCTCGGCCGGCGCCTGAGCCAGGCGCAGATCGCCACCGGTCGGCGCGGCCTCGCCCGGCAGCGCCTCATCGGCGGCCTTCGGCGCGGCGTCCGTCTTCGCGGCTTCCGCCGGCGCGGCCTTGTCGGCCTCGGCGGCCGGGGCCGTCGCGCTGGTCTCGGCGGCCGCCTTGGGCAGCCCGGCCAGGGCGGCGCGCAGGTCGGTCACGTTGTCGGCCAGCCGATAGCGAAACTCAGTGTTCTGGGTGCGGGCCTTGAGCACGAGTTGGACACCGCCCTGCAGGTCGAGACCCAGGCGCAGCGCGAGCGCGGGCTTGTAGAGGCCGATCGGGCCCAGCTTGACCACCGGCTCGGCGCCAAAGGCGGAATCGTCGAGCGAGGTGTTGGTGATCTTGCCCTGCGTGGTGACCACGGACTCGACAGCCTCGCGGATGCGACCCTCGAAGTCACGGGCCTCGGCGCGGTCGCGCACGTCGGTGCGGATGCGCAGGTCGTTGGTCGTGGGGAAGGCGACCAGCGGGCGGATGAGATCGAGTCGGTCGAGCTCGGCGATCAACTCCTTACGCAGATCACCGCGAACCTGCTCGCTGGTGGCGAAGGGCTGCTCGAAACGGAACGTATAGCCGGCCTGCTGGAACTCGCTACCGCCGGTGAAGCGCACCGGCTGGAACACGAACAGAAAGGCTAGCACGCCCAGCAGCACGGACAGCCAGAGGTGGAGCTTGTCGCGACGCTTGTCGGCCAGGCCGTAGCTCGATGCCATCTTCAGGACCTCCCGCGGCGCCGGAGCAGCGCGCGCACAACAGCCGGATCGAGTGGTCCACGGCGCAGGATCTCGCCAAGCAGCAAGAGGAAGGGATGCCCCGCGCCGCCGGGCGACCCGCGGGCAGCGAATCAACCACTAGGCTCCAAACCGCGGCGCACAGAAACGCCGTGCGTCCGCAGCCGGCCGTCAGCGTGGCATAATAGCACCCGCGGCCCCATTGTCAACGACGCCGCAGGCACCTCCCGTGGATCGCAGACCGCCAACCCGCGCGCGCTGGCTAGCCCTCGGCGGCTGGCTGCTCCTGCTCGCGCTCGTCACCGCTTACGCCCTCGTCGACCCCGCCACCGTACCCTCTTGGGCCCGTTGTCCGCTGCTGGCCGCGAGCGGCTACTACTGCCCCGGCTGTGGCAGCAGCCGCGCGCTGCACGCCGCGCTGCACGGCCAGCTCGGCGCCGCGCTGCGTTACAACTTGCTCACCTTGCCGGCCGCGGCGGCGGTGCTCTGGGTGCTGGTCGGCTGGACGCGGTGGGCCTGGGGCGCGGGGCCGCGCCCGCGCTGGACTGGCGGGCGACGGCGGGTCGCGCTGGTCATCGCCGTCGTTCTGCTCTACTGGCTCCTGCGCAACCTCCCCGTCTGGCCCGGCCCGCTGCTCGCCCCGCGCGGGTGAACGGCGCGCCTCGCCGGCCCCTGCTCGTGCCTTGCGAGCCCTGCTCGCGCAGCGTGCTACACTGCGGCGCATGCCAAAGCAAGTGCCCCCCTGGCTCTCGCCGCTGGTCCTGGGTGCCGTGGCCCTGGTCGCCTACCTGTTGGCCGGGCCGCTCACGTTCCCCATGGACGACGCCTACATTCACGCGGTCTACGGCCGTAACCTGGCCGAGCTCGGCGCGCTGACCTTCAACACCATGCCGCCCGACACCGGCATCGGCACGACTAGCATCGCCTGGACGCTGCTGCTGACCGCCGGCGCACCGGTTGTCGGCGTGGTCTGGGCCGCGCGGCTGCTGGGAATGATCTCGTTCCTCGCGACGCTGGCGCTGGTCTGGGTCATCACCGGCTGGCTGCTGCCCGGCCGCCCCACCGCGCGGACCTTCGTCACCAGCCTGGTGGCGCTCTCGGGCAACCTCATCTGGTTCTCGCTCTCGGGCATGGAGACGATGTTCTGGCTCGCGCTCGGCCTGGGCGCCGTCGTCGCCTATCAGGCGCGGCGCTGGTGGCTGGTCGGCCTGTTGATCGGCGTGATGACGCTGACGCGCGCCGAGGGCGTGGTGCTGATGGCCGCGGTCTGGGCGGTCGAACTGTACACCACGCGCCGGATCTCGCGCGGCCTCCTGCTGGCGACCGGGCTGATGGTGCTGCTGTGGGCGCCCTGGCTGCTGTTCATGCACGCCAAGACCGGCGCCTGGCTGCCGACCAGTTTCAGTGGCAAGAAGCACGCCCAGGTCCGCGGCGCGGTGGACATCGTCCAGCGCAGCCTGCCCGAGGGCAGCGCCGAGCTGGTCCAGGGCACCAACGCCGAGCAGATGCGCCTGCCCTGGTGGATCGCGTTGCTCTACCCGGCCGGCGTGATCGGCTACGGCGCCACCTTCGTCGCCGGCGCCGGCTACCTGCCCGGGCCGAAGATCCCGCTTGGTGGGCCGCTGGGCGAGGTTTCTGGCGGGCTCAGTATCCTGGGCATCCTGGCACTGCTAGTGGTCTTCTTACCGACCCTGATCAGCGGCCTGCGTGGCACGGCGGTGGCCTCGCGCGAACGCGACGCGGCGACCCGCAGCGCGCTGCTGCTGCTCGGCGTGTGGTTCATCCTGCACAACCTGGCCTACTGGTACAAGCTGCCGACGCCGGGCACGGCCAGCCGCTACCAGGTCGTCAACCACGTCGCCTGGTGGTTGCTGGCGGGGCTGGGCGCGGTCTGGCTGGAGGCGCGGCCGAAGCGTGCGGCGACCATCCTCCTGGCGCTGCTGGTCGTGGTCAACGCGGCCTGGTGGCGCGGGGTCTACGGCGCCGACTGCCGGCACATGGAGCAGGTCCGGCTGGCCTCCGCGGCCTACCTCGCCAATGATCTGCCGGCGGACGCGGTGGTCGCGGCGCATGACATCGGCGCGCTGGGCTGGGCCGGCCAGCGGCGCATCCTGGACATGGGCGGGCTGATCGACCCGGCCTACATGCAGTACGCGGCCGAGGGGCGGCTGCGCGACTGGTTCATCAAGGAGGGCGCGGGCTACGTCGTCCTGCCCGACAAGCACTCGACCGAGGCCGCCGGCTTCTACGACTACGCCGCCGCGCTGGGGCTCGACGAGGCGCACGGCTTCCGGCTGGTGCCGCTGGCCCACTTCGAGAACGACTACGAGGACTGGAAGCTCGGCGCGGCGCCGACCTGGAACGCGCTGCCCGGCGTCACGGTCTACCGCCTCGAGTTGCTGCCATGAGCGAGGGCGGGCTAGACGACCTGCAGGCGCAGGTCGACGCGTGGATCCGGGCGCATGGCGGCTATTGGGACGAGTGGGCGAACCTGGCGCGCCTGGCCGAGGAGTGCGGCGAGGTCGCGGCGGCTTTCCAGCGGCTGCGCGGCTTCCGGCCACGGCCGGCGGAGGCCGACCTGGCCGCCGAGCTGGGCGACGTGCTGTGGGTGCTGCTGGTCATCGCGAACCAACAAGGCCTGAGCCTGGCCGACGCCTTCGAGGCGACGCTGGCCAAGGTCACCGCGCGGGACGCGGCCGACTGGGACCGCTGGACGCCGCCCGCGGAGGGGCCGGACACCGCGCTATGAGGTGGCTGGTCTGCCCCGACTCGTTCAAGGACTGCCTACCGGCGGCGGCCGTCGCCGAGGCGCTGGCCG
>DHNJ01000008.1:0-203 GCA_002409445.1 Armatimonadetes bacterium UBA5419
GGGGGGGGGGGGGGGGGGGGGGGCAGGCGCTGGCCGTCGGGGCCGCGGGGCACGGGGCGGCTGAAGATGCGGTAGATGCTCGAGAGCAGGCCGTGGTAGATGCCCCAGGCGACGAAGTTCCAGGCCGCGCCGTGCCAGAGGCCACAGAGGGCCATGGTGATGAACAGGTTGTAGTGGGTGCGCCACTCGCCGCGGCGGCTGCC
>DHNJ01000008.1:371-598 GCA_002409445.1 Armatimonadetes bacterium UBA5419
CCCAGGGGGATGTAGAGGTAGTCGCGGATCCAGGAGCTGAGCGCGATGTGCCAGCGGGCCCAGAAGTCGCTGGGGTTGCGGGCGAAGTAGGGGAGCTTGAAGTTGATCAGGATCTCGAAGCCCAGGAGCTTGGCCAAGCCGCGGGCGATGTCCGAGTAACCGGAGAAGTCGCCATAGATCTGGACGGTGAAGGCGAGCAGACCGATGAGCAGGTCGATGCCGTAGCT
>DHNJ01000008.1:891-1030 GCA_002409445.1 Armatimonadetes bacterium UBA5419
CGCTCGATGGGGCCGGCGACCAGGGGTGGGAAGAAGGCGACGAAGGTGGCGAATTCGAGGAGGTTACGGCACGGTTTCATGCGCCGCAGATAGACGTCGATGGTGTAGGACATCTCCTGGAAGGTGTAGAAGGAGATGC
>DHNJ01000008.1:1387-4638 GCA_002409445.1 Armatimonadetes bacterium UBA5419
CCACCAGCCGTAGAAGACATAGCCGCCGAGCAACAGCCAGGCGTTCTGGGCGCGGAGGCGCTTGCCTAGCAGGAGGTAGACGGGGAAGAAGATACAGAAAAAGACGAGGAAGACGCTGGAGTTGAATAGCATTGGGGTGGTCTCGGGCCGGCCCTGACGCGCCGCTAATCCCGCTGCAAGTATACGGTCGCCACGCGATCTGTCAACGCCGGCTAGTCGCTATCCTCGGCCCAACGGGGGCTGTTTGGGCGGGGCAGAGCGAGGTGATCGAGGATGCGGTCGACGACCGTAAGCAGCACTTCGCGCACCGTTTGCGGCCGCTGATAGAAGCTTGGGCTCGCGGGCAAAATCAACGCCCCGGCCTCGGCCAGTAGCAGCTGGTTACGCAGGTGGATCGTGTTGAGCGGGGTTTCGCGGGGGACGAGGATCAGCGGCCGGCGCTCCTTGAGGCAGACGTCGGCGGCGCGGGTGATCAGGCTGTCCGAGACACCCGCGGCCAGCCGGCCCAGCAGGCCGCCGCTGGCGGGCACGACGACCATCGCGTCATAGGCATTGGAGCCGGAGGCGAAGGGCGCGTTGTAGTCGTCGCCGGCCCAGCGCGTGACCTGGCCCACGGCGGGCGGCAGGTCAGCCAGCAGGTCGTCGTGGGGCAGGTCCAGTTCGGCCGCGATCACCGTCGGCGCGGTGCGGCTGAGCACCACCGCGACCTCGGGCACCACCGGTACCACTGCCTCCAGCAGCAACCGCGCGTACGCCGCGCCGGAGGCCGCCCCGACCGCTACCACCAACCGCTCGGGCGGCTGCCGCAATAGGCTCATCGCGCCATCTCCACCGCTGCCGGTGGTGCATCCGCTCCCGCGGCCCACCACGGCACGCGCCGCGCGCGCGGCAGGGCCCCGGCCAGCGTCGTCTTGACCAAGCGGTCGACACTCCGTGGCGAGCCGCTGGTGATCACGCGGTGGCGCGCGGGGCCGCTGGCCCGCTGGTCCGTGGCGGTCAGCTGCGCCTCGACCGCGGCCGCGACGGCCAGCGCGGGGTCGACGAGGATCGTCGTCTCGCCCAGCCACATGCGGATATCGGCGGCCAGGAAGCTGTAGTGGGTACAGCCGAGCAACGCCGCGCCGAGCCGCGCGACCGGCAGCTGGGCGACGTACTCCTCGCCCGCGGCGTAGGTCTCGGGGCAGCCGTTGCGCCCGGCCTCGACCAGCCCGACGAACCGCGGGCAGGCGACCTGGGCAACCTCGAGCTCGGGCGCGCGGGCGGCGATCGCCGCGGGGTAGGCGCCGCTGCGGACCGTGGCCGTGGTCGCTAGCACGCCGACCGCCCGCCCGCGCGCGGCGGCCACCGCGGCCGCGGCACCGGCCTCGATCATCCCCAGCACCGGCACACCGACCGCCGCGCGCACCTGGGGCAGGGCGAGCGCCGAGATGGTGTTGCAGGCAATGACGATCAGCTTGACGCCCTGCGCCTCAAGCCAACGTGCGATGCCGACGCCGAAGCTGGCCAGCTCGGCCGGTTCACGGTCGCCGTAGGGCACGTGGGCGGTGTCGCCGTAGTACAGCAGGGACTCGGCGGGCAGGCGCCAGAGCAGTTCGCGGGCCACCGAGAGACCACCCACGCCCGAGTCGAAAACGCCGATCGGGCGCGAGTCCCCGGCCGCCGTCACGATGGGTCGGCTTCCTCGGTCGGTGCGTCCTCGCGGTTCAGCTCGGGGTCGGGCGAGAGCGGCTCGCTCAGGTCGAGCACGCCGGCGAAGTCGCCCATCGGCTGGCCCTCGACGGTGAAGCGCACGGCGTCCAGCCCGGGCACGTCGGTGACCGTGTTGACGATCGCGTAAGCGGCCAGCAGCGCGGTGTTCGAGCCGCCCTGGAACGGCTCGCCCCACTCCTTGCTCAGGTCCACGGTCGCGGTCGTGCCGTCGACGGTCACGCCGCGGAGTTTCAGCCCGGTGGGCATGACGTTGACCAGGTCGGACTCGTTGGGCCCGGCGAGCAGCTGACCGACCGCCGCCTCGGCCTGCTCGGCGCCGGTGGTGACGGTCGAGATGGCGCGCTCCTCGGGCTCGAGGGCCTCGAGGTCGCGGGTCGGGTAGTAGACGGTGACGGTCGCCGGGGCGCTGGGTGTGGTCGGCGGCGCGGTATCAACGGTCTCGGGCGGCGCGACGAGCGGGGCGACGTCGCTGGTGATCACGGCCGGCGGCGCGGGGCTCGGTGCGCAGGCGCCCAGGGTCAGCGCCAGGGCGGCGCAGAGGCAGGCGGCGAAGTAGCGGGCGGTGGTCATCGCGGTCCCTCCGTGCCGGCGAGCTGCACCGGCGTAGCGCCAGTGTCGACCCGGCCGGTGATGCTGGACAGGTAGCTGAGGATGCCCGCGGCCATGCCTTCGGCGAACCGCTGGCGGCCCTCTTCGCTGCCGATCAGCGCGGCGTCGTTGGCGTTGTCAATGTAGCCGACCTCGACGAGGACCGAGGGCATGTTGGTGTAGCGGACGACGACGAACGCGCGGCGGAAGGTGCCACGGTTGGGGGTCTTGGCGGCGGCCGAAACCGCGTCGACCATGACCTGCGAGAACTCGGAGCTGCGCGGGGTGTACGAGTACATCTCGGTGCCGCTGCGCTGGCCCTTCATCGCGGTCGGCATGGCGTTGCAGTGGATGGAGACGAACAGGTCGGCGCCCGCGCGGTTGGCGATTTCGGCGCGTTCGCGCAGCTCGACGAAGGTGTCGCCCTCGCGCGTCATCAGCACCTGCACGCCGCGCGCCTCGAGCAGGCGCTTGACCCGCAGGCCCATGTCGAGGTTGACCGTCTTCTCATTCAGGCCCGGCGCGCCGCCGACGGCGCCGGGGTCGCGGCCGCCGTGGCCCGGGTCGATGACGACCAGGCCGCCGCCGACATTGGGCATGCGCAGCGCCGCGGCCGCGCGGCCGGCGGTCAGCGTGACGGTCAGCGGGCTGCGGCCGGGCTGGTGGCGGACCTCGACCAGGGCGTCCTGGGCCAAGGTCGCGATCAGCCGCACCGTGTCGCCGGTGAACTGGTCAAGAGTCAGGTCGCGGATCAGGCCCTGGCCCCAGTCGCGGGGCAGGCGCGCGCGCAACTCGGTGCGGTCGAGGTCGAGCACGAGGCGGTTGGGGTTGGTCAGGGCGTAGGCATTGGGCGCCACGCCTTCGCCGACTTCGAGCTCGATCGTCGCCTTCTCGGCCTCGTTGGCGGTGATCGAGAGCGACTCGAGGCGGGGGACCGGCTTGCGCGCGGCGGG
>DHNJ01000008.1:4759-7225 GCA_002409445.1 Armatimonadetes bacterium UBA5419
GTGACCGGCTTGCGCGCGGCGGGCTCCTTGGGTGTGCCCGCGCCGCCGGCGATGGTGAACAGCCAGGTCTTGCCGCCGTTGGTCTCGGTCGCGCTCACGCGCTCACGGCCGGTGACATCGAAGACGATGCGGGCGATGGGCGGCTGGTCGGAGAACTGGCCCAGGCGGACGCCGGTGAGGAACCGGTGGCCGACATTGCGCTCCTTGGACTGCACCGCTTCGGGCCGGATGCGGGCGGAGGGGATATCGAAGTAGACCTTGTAGGCCGGCGAGTTCATCGTCACCATCTGCGGCTGGCGGGGATGGGAGAGGTCGAGGCGCACGGTGACCGCTTGTTCGTTCTGGGCGATGGTCATCGCCTGGACGATGGCCAACGGCGGTTCGTCGCGGGTGGCCGGGGCGGCGAGAGCGAGAGTATGGAGGATGGCGAGAGTGCCCAGCGCCAGGGTGGCGCGGTGGGTCGTGCGGCGGGGCTGCCGCGCGGCTGACACCAAGTGCATCGTTGGCTCCTGTGGTCGGCGTGGACCGCAAGACAGGCAGCCCGGCGGGTGAAGAAATAGCGCCGGGCGAGATGAAGATGGAGGTGGCGGGAATCGAACCCGCGTCCGAAGAGCCCTCATCCAAGCTTCTACGTGCGTAGCCCGTGATTGTTAGTGTCGCTGCGTCGTGTTGGCTCAAGGGCTAGGCCCACGGTGCAGTCTACGCCCTGTTTCTCGGCCCCTGGCTCGGGCGAGGGCCCGGGGTCATAACCGGCATGGGTTGAGATGTTCGAGCCACGGCCGGTAGGTGGCTAAAACACCCGCGCGCCTCAAGCGCGCGTTGCTCTTGGTCTAGTTAACTAGGCCGCGAGCGGAAGTGCATCGTTGGCACTTATGGTTTGCCGGACGATTAACGAGGCCAACCGGCGTCCTCGGCACGCTACCTGGGGTCGGTCCACTCTCCGTCGAGACCTGTCACCCCCGTGACCTGTGTTGCTGTCTCTCCTGTTTCATCGGACGCGCCCGCCCCGCCGCTGGCAACCCATACCGGGCGGCCTGCGTCGAGTCGAACGATCGGTTCGATGACGCGGCTAGGGCGCTCCGAGTCCTTAGACGACCGCTCGTCTCGTAAGTTCTACGGACACCCACCGGCACCTAGTATAGCACAGCCTCAATCATCATAACGGCCGCGGCCCAGCGCGCGTTGCACATCGCGCTCGGCTTCCCGCGCGCGCAGGCTGTCGCGCTTGTCGAACTCGCGCTTGCCCCGGCACAGGCCGACCTCGACCTTGGCCCAGCCGCGGACGAAGTAGATGCTCAGCGGGATTAGCGTCCAGCCCTTGGCGCTGACCGCGCGGGCCAGCCGTTCGATCTCGCGGCGTTTGACCAGCAGCTTGCGCCGCCGCTGCGGGTCGACATTGAAGGCCGCCGCCTGCTCATACGGGGCGATGTAGACCTCGACCAGCCAGGCCTCGCCCTCTTCGATCACGACGAAGCCACCGGTCAACGTGACCTGGCCGGCGCGCACCGACTTGACTTCGGTGCCGGTCAGCACGAGGCCGGCCTCGAAGGTCTCCTCGACGTGGTAGTCGTGGCGTGCCTTGCGATTGCGGATGACCGCCGGCGCGCTAGCCTGTTTTCTCACCCGCGTGCCCCGTTCGCTCAGTGCTCGATGCTGACCTCGAGGCCCTCGTTGGCCAGCTTGCCAGCCGCCTCGCGGGCGCCCTTCTCGTCGCTATGGCTCGAGATAACCACGCGGTAGTAAGTCTTGCCGCCGACCTCGGCCTGCCGAATGCTGCTCTTCAGGCCCTTGTCCGCCAGCTGCTTGCTGTAGTCCTCGGCGCGCTCGCGGCTGGCGTAGCTGCCGGCCTGCACGCGCCAGGCGTCCGCGTCGACGCTCTTGGTCGGCGCGGGCCCGAGCGCCTTGCCGCTGCTGCGCGTGCCCGGCTCGTCGGCCGTGGCGGGCGCTGGCTTGGGCGCGGCGGTGGTCTTCTTGGGCTCGGTCTTGGGCGCGGGCTTGGCCGGTTCGGTGATCTTGGTCGCCGGCGCGGTGCCGCCCGAGCCGGGGCGGAACGGCTTGCCCGGCTGCGCGGTGTCGTAGCCGCCGCGGATCGTCGTGCTGCCCGACTTCGAGCTGGTCTTCGGCGCCGGCTCGCTCGGCGTCGTGGTGGTGGTCCGCGGCTGGCGCACGGGGCGGCCGCTGGCCAACGGGTCGGGCCGGGCCGCGGCGGCGTCGATGCCCGCGTCGATCGTTGCCGCGGTGGTCGCGGGCGCGGCGCCGTCGGTCGTCTCATTGCCGATGATCCGCAGGCCACCCTCGGCGGGCGGCGGCGGGATCGGCGTCGCGGGCTGGGTCGGCTCGGGCGTGACCACGGCCGGCTCCGGCTGGGGCAGCGTCGTGGCGCCGAGCAACGGGCCGCTAGCGACGACGCCTGGTTCGCGCGGGCCGCGCAGGCGCTCGCCGACGACATAGCGGCCGAAGAGGAAT
>DHNJ01000008.1:7395-9770 GCA_002409445.1 Armatimonadetes bacterium UBA5419
CGCCGCGACGACGATCGTCACCGCCCACAGGCCCTGGGCCGGGCCCGCGTCATCGTACTGCTCACTGCGATCCGAATACATGCAATATCTCCCGCTCGGGCGGCTTAACGCTCACACGCCCCCTATGATTCTATGACACTCGTGCGCCGCCCACGTTCTACCCCGTCGCGCCTAGGCCGAGCCCACCGCCCGGATCAGCGCGCGCATCGTCTCCTCGGGCAGCTGGGTCGAGTGCTGCTCGGTGGGGAACTCGCCGGCGGCGACCTGCTCGCGGTAGGTCTCGAGCGCGCCGCGCGTGGCCTCGCCCAGGTCGGCGAAGGCGCCGGCGTGCCGCGGCGTGAAGTCGGGGTTGAGGCCCAACACATCGTGCCAAACCTGTACCTGGCCATCACAGTCGGGGCCGGAGCCGATGCCGATCGTCGGGATCGGCGACTCCGCGGTGACCCGCGCGGCCAGCTGCGCCGGCAGGCACTCGAGGACCACGGCGAACGCGCCGGCCTCGGCCACCTCCCGCGCCTCGACCAGCAGGCGGCGCGCGGCGTCGACGGTCTTGCCGCGGACGATCTGGCGGCCGAAGGCGTGTGCCGACTGCGGCGTGTAGCCCAGGTGCGCCATGACCGGTAGCCCGCGCTCGACCAGCGCCGCGATGACCTCGAGCGTGGCGCCCGCGCCCTCGAGCTTGACCGCCTGCACGCCGGCCTCCTGGAACAAGCGGCCCGCGGCGCGCAGGCCCTCGTCGACGTCGGCGTAGGTCAGAAACGGCAGATCGGCGACGACCAGCGCCTCGTGCGTGCCGCGGACGACCATCTGCGCGTGGTAGACCATCTGGTCGAGGGTCACGGGGATCGTCGTCTCCAGGCCCTGGACCACCGTGCCCACGCTGTCACCGACCAGCAGCCAGCGCAGGCCGGCGCGTTCGGCCCACTGCGCCGAGGTGTAGTCGTAGGCGGTGACCATCGCAATCCGCTCGCCGCGCGCGCGCGCCGCGGCCATCGCACCAACGGTCGTCCTCATACCCACACCTCCGGCTGCAGGCCGCCGCTCAGGTCCGCCGGGTCGGGCCGGCGCACCGCGGTGATGCGGTTGGCCGCATCAACATGCACCACCGCCGGCCGAAAGTCGGCCAGCTCGGCGGTGTCCAGCTGGGCATAGGCGATGATGATCACCAGGTCGCCCGGATGCCCCAAGCGCGCCGCCGCGCCGTTCAGCGCGATCGTCCCACTGCCCGCGGGGCCGGCAATCAGATAGGTCTCGAAGCGCGCGCCGTTGGCCACGTTGACCACGCTGACCTTTTCATAGGGCAGCAGGTCGGCCGCACGCAGCAGCTCGGCGTCGACGGTCACGCTGCCGACATAGTTGAGGTCGGCTTCGGTGATCGTCGCGCGGTGTATCTTGGCTCGACAGAACGTTCGTAGCATCGTCGTTATCTCGCTTACAGATCGCAGGAGAGGAACACTACCGACGGATCCTCGGTCCCCGGCAGATACCGGTCACAGAACCCACAGATCCGAAACCCGTTTTGCAGATAAAACTCGATCAGTTGGCCGCCCTGGGGCTCGAAATCGAGCAGGACCAGCGCGCCCAGCCCGCGCGCGGCGTCGAGCAGCGCGTCGAGCAGGATCCGGCCCTGGCCGTGGCCGCGGCGGTCGCGGCGGATGCTCAGGTCCATGACCCAGGCCGCCCGGTTCCAGCGCCACAGCTGGCAGCCGGCGACGCCGATCGGCTGGCCCGCGTCGTCCTCGAGCACGACCCAGGCCTCGAGGTCGCCGCGGATGGCCTGGGCAAACGCCTCCGCGTTGCGCCCAGTGGCGGTGATCTCCGCGCACCACGCGGCATCCTCAACCCGTGCCGGGCGGACCTTAGCCATAGTTGCGCCGCTGCCCGCCCGCGTCGGCCGCCTCGCGCTTCAAGCGGAAGGCCCGCGCATCGTCCAGCCGCGCGACATCCTCGGCATACTCGCGCTGCCCGACCGGCTTGTGCGGCGCCTCGGCCGCCTCGCCCGTGCTGTCGGGCACGACCGTGATGGCCGGCGCACCATGGATCGCATCGCGCACGCCGCGCGCGCGGTCGATGTCGGCGGCGCTCCAGACCCGCCAGTTGCGCCAGTCGCGCGCGACCTCGGGCAGCCGCTCATCGGCCAGCCACCGCAGCAGCGTCTGCTTCGACACCCCCACCTGCTCCGCCGCCTCCGCCGTCGACCACGTCATCGGAACCTCCGATCCTCTGAATACGGTGAGTATACTCACCCCACTCATTACGGTCATGATAGGGGCCGTTCATGAGGAGTCAAGAGGGGGAGGTTACGGGGGTGTGGCGGGGGGGGTGGCGGCAGGCTACGGCCCACCCCCCCACACCCCTCCCCCTCGAACCGCCGC